>DBMH01000117.1 GCA_002297645.1 Rhodanobacteraceae bacterium UBA703
CGGGGGTGTCCGGCGCCGCGCGGTGCTGCGCCGCGCCAACGAGTTCGCCGAACAACGGCCAGCCGGGTTCGGTGCGCAGGCGCTGCCATGCGGACTGTACGGACGCGCCGGCGGCGGCTCCGGAGGCAAGCGCCGCCGCCAGGGCGACGGCGAGGTGTCTGCAGCGAAGCGGTGCCGGGCGCGGCGGTGGTCGCATGGTGCGTGCTCCCCAATGGCGAAGATGCAAACTCCTACATACGCACTGCCGCGCGCCGAGCGGACGGAGCGCCGTTTCTCAGCGCATTTCCTCGGCGCCGATCAGCACCACGTCCGCCGGCCGCTGCGCGAACAGGCCGACGGTGACGACACCGGCGATCTGGTTCAGGTCGCGCTCGAGTTCCGCCGGCCGCTGGATGCGCCAGCCATGCACGTCGAGGATCCAGTTGCCGTTGTCGGTGACGGTGCCGTCGCGCCACACCGGCTGGCCGCCGCGCTTGACGATCTCGCGCGCCACGTAGCTGCGTGCCATCGGGATCACCTCGATCGGCAACGGGAAAAGGCCGAGCACGTCGACGCGTTTGCCGGCGTCGATGATGCAGACGAACTTCGCGGCTGCGGCGGCGATGATCTTTTCGCGCGTGAGCGCACCGCCGCCGCCCTTGATCAGGCAGCGCCCGGCATCGCACTCGTCGGCGCCGTCGACGTAGAGCGGTATGTCGCCGGTGGCGTTGAGGTCGAGCACCGGCACGCCGCGCGCCTTCAGCAGGTGCGTCGACTGCTCCGAGCTCGATACCGCGCCCTGGATGCGGTCCTTGTGTTCGGCCAGCGCGTCGATGAAGTGCGCCACGGTCGAGCCGGTGCCGACTCCGACGATCATGCCGTCCTCGACGTAGCGCATCGCGGCGCGTCCGGCCAGGCGTTTCTCCGCATCCTTCGACATCGTGTGTTTCTCCAGGAATTCCCGCGGTCGTCCTGATCGCGAAGATCGAAAAGCAGACGCCCTCGTCTGCACGGTACAAAGAAGGAAGGTTCGCGCTACTCGAGCCCGAGGATGGCGTTCCACTGCGCCCTCGTCACGGGCAGGATCGACAGGCGATTGCCGCGCTGGAGCAGGGCGAATCCTTCGAGCTTCGCCTGCCGGCGCAGTTCGTCGAGGCCGACCGTGCGCCGGAATTTCCGCTTGAAGGACACGTCGACGAGCATCCAGCGCGGATTCTCCGGCGTGGCCTTCTCGTCGTAGTAGTCGCTCTTGCGATCGTACTGGGTCGGATCCGGATACGCCTCGGAGGCGACCTCGGCGATGCCGACGACGCCCGGCTCCGGGCAGCTCGAATGGTAGAACAGCACGCCGTCGCCGGGCTTCATGCCGTCGCGCATGAAATTGCGCGCCTGGTAGTTGCGCACGCCGGTCCAGGGTTCGGTGCCCACGCGCTCGAGATCGTCGATCGAGAAGGCGTCCGGTTCGGACTTCATGAGCCAGTAGTGCATGACGTTCGGGCGAATGGCTGTCGGAATGCGGACTGTAGCAGCCGCACCCGCGGATCACCCGGCCAGCGGCTCGACCGGAGGCGTCAGGTCGATCAGTTCGCCCTCGGTCGCGACGTAGTCGAGCCGGACGTCCCACGGCATCGCCTCGATCGCGTCGACTTCCTGCAGGGCATAGCCGACTCCGACGAGCACGGGTTTGCCGACCTCCTCGCGATCGCGCAGGAACGCGAAGCTGCGATCGTAGTATCCGCCGCCGAAGCCGAGTCGCCCGCCGCGGCGATCGAAGCCGAGCAGGGGAACCAGCACGAGCTCGATGTCGTGGGGGCGCCGCAGTTCGATTTCGGCGCAGACCGGTTCGGGAATGCCGTAGCGATTCGGCACCACCTCGATGCCGGGACGCCAAGGCGCGAAGCGGAGGCGCTTGTCCGCATCGACGACGGGAAGGTGGTATTGCTGTCCGCGCGCACGCAGGCCGGGCATCAGGCCGAGCAGCGGCAGCTCGCCACCGGTCGCCCAGTAGCCTGCGATGCGCCGGTCGGTCAGGAATTCCGGAATGCGTTCCAGTTGCGCGACGACACCCTCCGCCGCCGCCAGCCGCTCGCGTGGCGAGAGCGCCGCACGTCGCGCGCGCAGGTCGCGGCGGAGTGCGGCGCGTGGGTCGGCAGGGGAAATCGTGGATTCCGTCATGCGCCGGATTGTCCCACGAACACACCCTCGCGCGGTCGCGTGCCCTGGGGTCCCGCGTGCGCGGGATGACGTCGCAGGGCGATGTTCGGTCGTTCTCCAGGGGCGCGTTCATTCTCCGGTCGCGTGCGGACCGTTCATCGAAAGGCGCGTCGCGGGCGACTGTTCGCAGAGCGTCCGCAGAGGCGGCGGTTGAAGGCTGGACCGCGCCGGCGGAGCGGTGTCACGACTTGCCGCAAATGGATTCCCGCTTGCGCGGGAACGACGACGGCAGAAGGAGCGACCGGAGTTTCCCCATACGGCCGCGCGGCCTTGTCGAAGGAGGCTGTTCCTTGAACGGCGCGGCCAAGGATGGCCGCTGGTAGTCCCTCACGAGATCGCAAGCGCCAAGAGCGGCGTCGACCGATCCCGATGCAGCGTTCAAGGACGAACGCAAAAAAAAGATGTCCTCCAGGAGGCCGGTGCGCACCAAACGACCTTGATCCCTAGGATCAGGTGGGAGAGCTGACGAAACCTTCAGGCTTTCCGCCGTAGCGGACATGCACACGGGTTGCGCTTCGCTGTCCCGGGGTCGTGTATAGGAACAAGGCAATATGTAAGAGTGCGCTGCCGGGCATCGCAGAGGACACCTGCGCTTATTGTAGGGATCCCGGCAGGGTGCGTTCAAGCTTGGCGTTCAACGCTTGCAGCGCTTCGGCCAGTTGCGCGGATTCGGTCGATTCGCGCTGGCGCGCGCCGAGCAGTTCGTGGCTGAGGTTCAAGGCGGCGAGAACCGCGATGCGGTCGAACGGCACCGCGCGCGCATTGCTGCGCATCTCGCGCATCTTGCCGTCGAGATAGCGCGCCGCGGCGAGCAGTCCCTCGCGCTCCTCCGGTTCGCAGGCGACCAGGAATTCGCGGTCCAGCACGTGGATCGATACCGGTTCGCCGCCGCTCATCGCGCCGCCCTCATGCGTGGTTGTGTTCCAGCGACTTCAGACGGACGATCATCGCCTCGACCCGCGCCCGCGCCTGCTCGTTGCGTGCGAGCAGTTGCGCCCGCTCGAGGTTGAGGTGCTCCTGGCTCTGCCGCAGGCTGCGGTTTTCCTCCTGCAGCGCACGGCACAGGGCGACCAGCCGGTCGACCCGCTCTCCCAGGACGGCCAGGTTTTCCAGGTGGGCGGACATGCGGCGGACTATAGCATCGGGATTCGTCGCGGAGTGTGGCGGCCGCGCGCGGCCGTTCACGCTCCGCGCAGCACGATCCGTCGCCGCGCCGAATGCTTGCGCAGCAGCTCCAGGCACTGCCGCGGCGGCAGCGGCGGCGCCAGCCAGTGGCCCTGGATCTCGTCGCAGTCCTGCTCGCGCAGGTACTCGACCTGCTCGGCCAGCTCGACGCCTTCGGCGACGACGTTGAGGCCGAGCGAATGCGCCATCGCGATGACGGTCGCGGTGATCGCCTCGTCGTCCGGATCGGTCGTGATGTCGCCGACGAATTCCTTGTCGATCTTGAGCGTGTCGATCGGCAGCCGCTTGAGGTAGCTCAGCGACGAGTAGCCGGTGCCGAAATCGTCGATCGCGAGCGTGACGCCGACCGACTTCAGCCGCCGCAGGGTCGTGATCGACTGCTCGGCGTTCGCCATGACCATGCTCTCGGTGAGCTCCAGCTCGAGCCGGTTCGGTGCGACGTCGTGTTCGGCGAGCACGTCGCAGAGGCGCTGGATCAGGTCGCCGCGCAGCAGCTGCGCGACCGAGATGTTGACCGACATGGTGATGTCGTCGATGCCGTCCTCGCGCCAGCTCGCGAGCTGGGCGCAGGCCTGGGCCACGACCCAGTCGCCGATCTCGACGATCAGCCCGGTCTCCTCCGCGAGCGGGATGAACACCGCGGGCGAGACGTTGCCGAGATCGGCGCTGCGCCAGCGCAGCAGCGCCTCGACGCCGGTGATGCGCTCGTCGAGCAGGGACAGCTTGGGCTGGAACACCAGCGAGAACTCGTTGCGTTCGAGCGCCTTGCCGAGGGCGCCTGCCATCGTCGCGCGCAGGCGTGCGGCCGCGTCCATCGCCTCGGTGTAGACCATGTAGGTCTTCCGCCCGCGCTCCTTGGCCTGGTACATCGCGGTATCGGCGAATTTCAGCAGGTCGCTCGGCACCTGGCCGTGATCGGGGTACAGGCTGATGCCGATCGACGGCGAGATCACCACTTCCTGCCCGCTGTCCAGCTCGAGCGGCTGCTCGAACGCCGCGATGATCTTGGCGGCGACGCGCTCGGTCTCGGCGACGTCGAGGACGCCCTCGATGACGACGGTGAACTCGTCGCCGCCGAGGCGCGCGACCGAATCGCCTCCGCGCACGACCTGGCGCAGGCGGCTGCCGGCCGCCTTCAGCATGCGGTCGCCGGCCGCGTGGCCCATCGAGTCGTTGACGTGCTTGAAGCGGTCCAGGTCGAGGAACAGCACGCCGATCTTGTGGCCCGAGCGCCGCGCCTGGACGATGGCCCGCCCGAGCCTTTCGCTCAGCAGCGTGCGGTTCGGTAGTCCCGTCAGCGCGTCGTAGTTGGCGAGGTAGCGCAGCTCCTGTTCCGCGCGCTTGCGGTCGGTGATGTCCGAGATCACGCTGACGAAATGCGTGCGCTGCCCGCCCGAGTCGCGCACCTCCGCGGTCTCGATCCAGCAGAGCAGTTCGTCGCCGTCCTTGCGCCGCTGCCACAGTTCGCCGCGCCAGTGCCCG
Organism: Rhodanobacteraceae bacterium UBA703; assembly: GCA_002297645.1. GTDB lineage: Bacteria > Pseudomonadota > Gammaproteobacteria > Xanthomonadales > Rhodanobacteraceae > Dokdonella_A. Next base: position 4,861 of record DBMH01000117.1, read on the forward strand.
GTCCTCTCGACCGTTTCGCGCATGGCGGCGTAATGCCCGGCCGGATGCTGCGAGCAGTTGAGCATGTCGGTCGGTCGGCCGACGATCTCGTCCTCGCGCCAGCCGGTGATCCGCGTGAACGCCGGGTTCACGCTGACGAAGCGGAATTCCGGATCGGCCACGGCGACCGCTTCACCCATGCTGCGGATGACTTCCTCGGCGATGCGCCGGTCGTGCTCGGCGGCGCGCGTCGCGGTGATGTCGCGGGCGGTGCCGCTCATGCGCAGCGGCTGCCCGTCTTCGTCGCGCTCGACGATCTTGCCGCGCACCGCGATCCAGTGCCATTCGCCCGAACCGTCCGCGTGGCGGTACTCCGCCTCGTAGGTGTCGGTCTTGTGGTTGACGTGGTCGTCGAGGCGACGCTCGACGGTCGGCAGGTCGTCGGGATGGATCGTCGAGCGGAACCACTCCCACGCGTAGACGCGCGAGTCCCTCTGGCTGCGTTCCATCGGATTGGCGGAGCCGGTCATCATGAGCAGCCCGCGCGGCATGTCCCAGTCCCAGAACGAGTCGCCCGAACCCCACAACGCGACGCGCAGCCGATCCTCGCGCTCGCGCAGGTCCTGGTGGTAGCGCCCGAGTTCCTGGCGCCGGCGGCGCCAGTTGCGCCATACGACCAGCGAGACGGCGAGCGCGGCGAGCGCGTAGGCGATCCTGGCGGGAAGGCTCTGCCACCACGGCGGCAGCACGCGCAGTTCGAGCGTCGCGGGGCGGTCGTTCCAGTACCCGTCGTGGTTGCTGGCGCGCACCTTGAACCGGTAGGTGCCGGCGTCGAGGTTGGTATAGGTCGCCTCGTGGCGCGTTCCGGCCTCGATCCAGTGCTCGTCGAACCCCTCGAGCTGGAAGGCGAAGCGATTGCGCTCGGGGGCGGTGAAGTCGAGCGCGGCGAACTCGAACTGCACGACGCGATCGGCCACCGTCATGGTGACGCTGGCGCCTTCCTGCGGCGTGTGCGGGGCGTTCTTGCCGATGCGCACGCGCGTGAAGGCGACCGGCGCCGCGTAGCGGCTGCCGACGATGGCCTGCGGCTGGAACAGGTTGAAGCCGTTGATGCCGCCGAAGGCGAGGCGGCCGTCGCGCAGGGCCGCGTAGGCGCCCCCGTTGAACTCCATGTCCTGCAGGCCGTCGACGAGCGTGAAGGTGCGGAACGCGCTCCCGGTCGGATCGAGCGAGGCGATGCCGCGGTTCGTGCTGAGCCAAACGCGTCCCATCGCGTCGCTGCCGATCGCGTAGACGGAGCGGTTCGGCAGGCCGTCGCGCGTCAGCCAGCGCGTGAAGCGCGCTTCGGCGGGCGTGAGCGAGTCGAGGCGGCTGAGTCCGGCGTGCGTGCCGATCCACAATGCGCCATCAGCGGCCTCGTGCAGCGCGCGGACGAGATTGCCGGCCAGCGAGCGCGGATTGCGCGGTTCGTTGCGGAACAGCCGGACTTCGCGCGACTGCGGATCGATCCGGTTGAGTCCGGAACCCGTGCCGGCCCAGATGCCGCCGTCGCGGCTTTGCAGCAAGGCCAGCACGTTGTCGCTGCCGAGACCGCCCTGCGTGCCGTCGGCGGCATCGTGGCGGTACCGCTGCGTCACCGCTCCGGTAGCGGGGTCGTAGCGGATCAGGCCGTCGCCGTAGGTGCCGATCCACAGGCTGCCGTCCCGCGCGTGCAACAGGGCGCGCGCGGCGATCCTGGGCAGGCCGGAGCCGACGGGCAGGAACTTCGCGGACCGCCGCACCGGATCGAACAGCGCGACGCCGTCGGTGGTGCCCACCCACAGCAGGCCGCCGTCGGCGTCGGCGAAGCAGGTGGCGGCCGGTGGCTGCCCGGCCTGCGTCCCGGCGGGCTTCGCCAGCACGTCGTCGAAGTCGTCGAACCGGTTGGCGGCAAGGTCGTAGCGCTTGAGGTCGTCGCCGTACGTGCTGACCCAGAGGCTGTTGCCGCTGCCCTGGTGCAGTGCGCGCACGTAGTTCGACGAGGTCTGCCGGTGCTCCGGCGATCGGTCCAGGATGTGCTGGAACGCCGTGCCCGCCGGATCGAGCCGGGCCAGGCCGCGCTCCATCGTGCCGATCCACATCAGTCCGGAACGGTCGACCGTCAGGTTGCCGATCGACGCGTTCGGCAGCTCGCCGGACAGGCTATCGCCCGGACGCAGCCAGTGCGTGTCGCCGCCGGCCGGATCGAACACGGCCATGCCTTCGCCCTGAACGGCGAGCCACAGCCGGCCGCGCGGATCGGCGGCCATCGCGGTCACCGGGCGTTCGTCCTTGGCCGGCCACAGGCGCGACACGCGGCGACCCTCGTCGGTGATGCGGTAGACGCCGGTTCCGGTCGCCGCGAGCAGTCCGTTCTCCGGATCGACCAGCAGATCGCCGACGTTCCCGACCGGCAAAGGGACGCGTTCCGGCGCCTGCGCGTGCGGCGCGAGCCGCAGCAGGCCGGTCGCGCCGGCGATCCAGGTCGTTCCGTCGCCGGTTCGTGCCAGCCGGCGCGGGAGCATCGGGGTGCCGCTGTCGGACTCGAGCGGCCACGCCTCGACGAGCTGTTCCCGCGAGGGATCGACGAGCAGCAGCGAGCCGTCGCCGGCGATCCACAGGCCGCGCGGATCCGAGAGCAGGGCGCGCACGGCCGCTCCGGTGTCCGGAGCGGGCGGTGCGCCGGCGATCGTCACGCGACGGAAACGACCGTCCGGATCGCGCCGCACCAGTTCCCGTTGCGTGCCGACCCACAGGTGACCGTCGGCGTCTTCGGCGAGCGCGGTGATCGGGTATTCCGACGGCCCGTTCGGATCGTCGCCGGTACGGTCGAAGCTTTCCAGCGAATAGCCGCCGTAGCGCTGCAGGCCACCCATCGTGCCGATCCACAGGAAGCCCGCGCGGTCCTGCAGTACCGCGGTCACGGTATTCTGGATCAGGCCTTCGCGGGTGCCGATCGTCTGGACGTAGTAGTCACGCAGCACGGCCTCGCCGCTGGCGAGCGGCGACAGGGCCAGGAGGGCGAGCGCCAGCCAGCGCCGGAGTCGAAATGGCCGACCGGGTGGCGGTGTGCCCCTCATGCACGCGGAATCCAGCGATCGATGACGACGCAGTGTAGGCAAACGCAGGCAGCGGCGCCACGCGTGCGGTTACACTGTTGCGGACGATCGGCGGCGACACGATGGAACCGACCTGCCTCACCCACATCGAACTCGCTGACACGCTGCGTACCCTCGTGCCGGGGGTCGATGCGAGTGACCTGCACGGCTCCCTCAGCGGTTATCTGTGCGGCGGCGGAGACGCCGGAGCGGACGATTGGCTCGACGCCTTGCAGATCGACACGGACAGCGCGGAGTCCGCGCGCCACCGCATCCTGCAGCGGCTCTATCGCGAATGTCGCGCGCAGTTCGCCGCCGTCCCGGCCAGCGTGGATCCGCTGCTGCCGGCGCCTGCCGCCGGCCCGCGGCGGCGAGGGGATGCACTGGTGGAGTGGTGCCGGGGATTCCTCGGCGGCGTCGGCCTGTCCGCCGCGATGGCGCGGACCGGCCTGTCGGCGGAAGCGCGCGAGATCCTCGACGACTTCGGCACGATCGCGGCATCGCGACTCGAGTACGCCGAGGCGCGCGACGACGAGCAGGCGCTGGACGAGGTACTGGCCTTCGTCCGTACCGGCGCGGCGATGCTGCATCGCGAACTGAGCCGGCGCGCGGCCCCGCTGCACTGAACCACGGGAGCCCGGGAGCGATGATCGAACCGAAGGAATTCGCGCGCCGCCGCCGCCAGCTCATGCGCATGGCCGGTCCGGATGCCATCGTGGTCGTCGCCGCGGCGCCGGAACGCGTGCGCAACAACGACGCGCACTATCCGTATCGCCAGGACAGCGACTTCCACTACCTGACCGGTTTCGCCGAACCGGAAGCCGTGCTCGCCCTGGTGCCCGGACGCGCGGCGGGCGAGACGATCCTGTTCTGCCGCGAGCGCGATCCGGAACGCGAACGCTGGGACGGCCCGCGCGCCGGCACCGAGGGGGCGGTCGCGCGCTACGGTTTCGACGACGCGTTTCCGATCGAGGACGTCGACGACATCCTGCCCGGCCTGATCGAAGGACGCCGCCGCGTCTACTACCACTTCGGCCGCGATACCGAGTTCGACCTCAAGCTGATCGGCTGGGTCAACCGCGTGCGCGCGCTGATCCGCCAGGGCGCGAAGCCGCCGCACGAATTCGTCGCCCTGTCGCATCTGCTGCACGACCTGCGCCTGTACAAGTCGCGGGCGGAACTGCGCCTGATGCGCCATTCCGCGAAGATCGCCGCCGAAGCGCACGTGCGCGCGATGCAGGCCACGCGCCCCGGCATGAACGAGCACGCGGTCGAGGCCGAGCTGCTGCACGCGTTCCGCCGCCACGGTGCGGTACCGAGCTACGAGCCGATCGTCGGCGGCGGCGCCAACGCGTGCGTGCTGCACTATCGCGCGAACAACGCGCTCCTCGCCGACGGCACCCTGCTGTTGATCGACGCCGGCGCCGAATACCAGTGCTACGCCTCGGACATCACGCGCACGTTCCCGGTCGGCGGACGCTATTCGCCCGAACAGCGCGCGCTCTACGACATCGTGCTCGCCGCGCAGCTCGCGGCGATCGACGAGGTGCGTTCCGGTCGGTCGTTCGACGCGTACCACGAAGCCGCCGTGCGCACGATCACCAAGGGCCTGATCCGCCTAGGGCTGCTCGAAGGCGGCCTCGAAAGGAACCTGCGCGAGCACACCTACCGCAAGTTCTACATGCACAAGACCGGCCATTGGCTCGGCCTCGACGTGCACGACGTCGGCGACTATCGCGTCGACGGCGAGTTCCGCGTGCTGGAGCCGGGCATGGTGGTCACCGTCGAGCCGGGGCTCTACATCGCGCCCGACGCCAAGGGCGTTCCGGCGAAGTTCCGCGGCATCGGCATCCGCATCGAGGACGACGTCGTCGTCACCCGCGGCGCGCCGGACGTGCTGTCGGCCGACGCGCCGAAGGACGCCGACGCGATCGAGGCGCTCATGGCGGCGTCGCGATGAGCCGGCTTGCGGGAGCCGCGCTGGCGTTCATGCTGGCCTTCGCACTGCCGCAGGCACGCGCCGAACCACCGGCGGCGGACGGTTCCCAGCCGCCGGGTGCCGATGCCATGCAGCGCGTCGACTACGGATTGTTCGGGACCTTGCACGTCGCTCGCCCCGCCACGGCGATCCGGCACGTCGTCATGTTCGTCTCGGACCGCGACGGCTGGACACCGCGACAGGACGCGATGGCAGGGGCGCTCGCGCGCGAAGGTGCCTTCGTCGTCGGCGTCGATTTCCCGGCGTACCTCAAGCGCATGCAGGCGATCGCGTCGGACAAGTGTTCCTACCCGTCCGCGCACTTCGAGGAAGTCGCGCACTGGATCGAGCGTCACGAAGGGCTCGCCGACTACAGCGTGCCGCTCGTCGTCGGCGACGGCGCCGGTGCGACCTTCGCCTACGCGATGGCGGCACAGGCCCCCGCCGGCACCTTCGAGGGGCTCGTCACGCTCGGATGGGACGCATCGCTGCGCTTCTCGAAGACGTTCTGTCCCGGCGATGCCGGAGCGATGACGGTCGCCGACGCCGGCGGCTTCCGCGTGGCGCCGGTGGCGAAGTTTCCCGTGCCCTGGCGCCCGCTGCCGTTCGCACGCGGGGCGAGGCTCGTCGGCCTCGGCGCGAAGCTCGCGCCGGCATGGCGGTTCGCGGCCGCGATCTGGCCGCCGTTGGCCGCTCTTCCGTCCGAGGCCGG
>DBMH01000118.1 GCA_002297645.1 Rhodanobacteraceae bacterium UBA703
GCGCTGGCGTCGCGCGGTGGCGATCCGGCCGGTGCGCGTCACGCGCGCCTGTTGCGCGCCAGTGCACTGCAACTGGCCGGCCGCAACCGCGAGGCGTTGCAGGCGTCCATCGCGGAACTGCCGGCGCTGCGCGCGCAGCCCTCGCGCGACGGCCTGATCGCACTGGACACCGCCGCAGCCGCGGAAATGGCGCTCGGCGCCAGTGCCGACGCACTGGCGCATCGCGGCGAGGCCATCGAGATCGCCACCGCGCTGTCCGGGCCGCAGGGGGCTGCTGCGCTGCGCGCCCAACTGGAACTCGGCAACACCCTCACGCAGGCGCAGCAATACCCGCGCGCGATCGCCCAGCTCGAACCCTGGCTGGCGCGCTGGCGCGAAGCGGGCCTGGAGGACGACGGCGACTACCTCTCCGCACTCGGCAGCCTCGCCATCGCGACCGACGGCGTCGGCGATACGGCCAAGAGCGAAGTGCGCCTGCGCGACCTGCTGGCGCTGAAGCAGCGCGTGTATACCTCCCCGCACCACTCGATCGCCGCGACGCTGCGCGACGTGGCGCAGATCGTCGGCCGCGACGATACCCGCGGTGCCGAAGCCGACAATCTGCTCGACCAGGCGCTGGCGATGCAGCGGACGGTGTTCGGGCCCGACCACGAGGAAATCGCCACGACGCACGATGCGCGGGGCGAAGTGCTGATCGTGCGCAATCGCCTGCCCGAGGCGGAGGCGGCCTACCGCGAGGCGCTCGCGACGTGCTCGCGTGCCGCGATCCGCAGCGAAGTCTGCGCGCGCGCGCGCAACAACCTCGGCATGGCGCTGTATCGCCAGCACCGCTTCGACGAGGCCGATGCCGAAATGCGGCAGGCCCTGACCGAGCGCCGCGCCTTGTTCGGCGACGACCATCCGACCGTGGCGTATTCGCTGGTCACGCTGGCCAACGTCGCGATGACGCGCAAGGACGAGCGTGCCAAGGCGGTGGAACTGGCGGCGCAGGCGCTCGGCGTGCTCGAACGCAGTGGCCGCGCGTCCTCGCGCGAGGCGATCCTCATCCGCAATTCCCATGCGACGGCGCTGTGGCTGGTCGACCGCAACGCCGAAGCCCTCGTCGAGATCGAACGCACGCTCGACGACTGGCAGCGCGTGGCGCCGGAAGCCAGGCCGCGCCGGCTGGCGATGCTGGTGCAGAAGGCGCAGATCCTGGACGACCTCGGTCGCAAGGAGGAAGCGCGCCTGACCGCCGAGGAAGGCATCGCGCTCGACGTGCCCGGCAGCGTGCTGCAACCCATAACCCGGAAACTCCTGCGCGAGCTGAGCGGCCGCGCCGACGTGTATCCCGAGCCGGCCGCAGCGGCGAAGTAGCGCCGCAGGCCGACGCCTCGGGCGCACATGCGAGGCGTCGGCGCGGTCCCTTCGGCGGGTGTCTGCAAACGCGTTCGTTCGCCTTCGCGGAGCTGGGCTCGATCGCCTCGATGCGCCTCACCGAAGCCATGGCAGCGGAGCCGGCTCCGCTCCACGACAGAAGAACGCGCTTGCCGCCGGACAGGCATCTCGGCGCATGTCGCATTCCTGCCCGCGATGGCGTTCTCCGCCGCTGCCCGCTCCGGGCGCGAATGAGGATTCCGCCATGCGTCGCCGTCCGGCCCCATTCCTGCGCATCGCCTGCGCCGCGCTCGCTCTGGCCGCCTGCACGAGCGCGCGCGCCGCCGTCATCACCGTCGGCCCACCCGGCGATGCGAACTGCCAGTATCACAGCCTGCAAGCGGCGATCAACGCGGCCGCCGCCTCGCCGGGACTGGACATCCTGCGCGTGGCGGCCGGTACCTACACGGCGCAGCGCCTGTCCATCGGCGATGCCGGCGACCTCGCCATCGAAGGCGGTTTCGTCGATTGCGCGAACCTGGTCCGCGCCGGAACCTCCACGCTCGACGGGCAAGGCGCCAACCCGCCGGGGCCGGTCATCAGCCACGAAGCCGGTGGCCGGCTGACCTTGAGCGACCTCGTCATCCAGAACGGCAATGCCGCCAGCGCCGACTCGACCAGCGGCCTCGGCGGCGGCGTGTATTCCTCCGGCGCCGGCGCCCTTACCGTGTACCGGACCCGGATTTCCAGCAACCGCGCGTCCGTCGGCGGTGGCCTGTTCGTCGCGCCGGCGTCGTTCGACCAGGTCAAGGAAGTGACGCTGACCGGCGTCGGCTTCGACGCCAATACCGCTACGGAATCCGGAGGCGGTCTCTACGCGCTGCACGCCGACGTCAGGATCACCGGCACCGACATCAGTTATTTTTCCGGCAACCTCGCCAACGGCACCGCCTTCGACAACGGCGGCGGCGCGATCTACGCGGTGGACAGCGACGTGGAGATCGACGGCCGGATGCCGACGAATTTCCCGTTCATGGACGGAAATAGCACCGCTGCGACCGGCGGCGCGATCCATTTCCGCGCGACCGGCAACGCCTCGCATGAATTGCGGCTCGCCAAGCGCGCCGGCAGCGATCCGATTTCCCTTTCCGCCAACAGCGCGCGCTTCGGCGGCGCGATCTACCTGCGCTCGGCGGTGAAGCCGGCCACCGGCAAGGTTCTCGCGGAACTGCGCGACGTCATTGTCGAGGACAACCGCGCCACCCAGGGCAGCGCGTTCTTCGTGCACGGCGCCAACGACACGGGCGCCAGCGTGTTCATGACCGCCAATGCCGCGGACATACCCGAGCACTGCGCGCCGGCACAGCGCTGCAACCGCATCCAGCACAACGTCGGCGGTATGGAAACGATCACGCTCAACGGCGACGCCGCCGACAGCCGGACGGAGTTCATCTTCTACCGCGGCCTGATGCTCGACAACGTCGCTGCCTCGTCCGGGGGCCTCATCCGAAGCGCGGGCCGCGGCCATGCCCACGTGGACCTCGACAGCAGCGTGCTCGCCAACAACGACGCCGGCAATGCCACGTTGATCAACGTGGCCGATACGGTGGGCCAGACGATCCAGAACTGCACGATCGCCGGCAACCTGCGCGTCAACCCGGTCGTCGTCCAGGCCACGACCGCCGGCAACGGACCGCTGCGCCTGCACAACAGCATCGTGTTCCAGCCGAACGTGCCGATCCTCTGGCTGAACACCGGCGTCGTCGCCGATCCGCGCAACCTGCTGGTCGGCTCCGGCCATGCCCTGAGCGATCTCGCCGCGCGCAACATCCAGCTCACGTCCGATCCGCTGTTCGTCGATCCAGGCCATGGCGATTTCCGGCCCAGGCTGGGGTCGCAGGCGATCAACCGCTGGCAGCCGGACGGCCACGTCGAGGTGCCGATCTTCGACCTGATCGGCGCCACTCGCCCGGCCCCTCCCACCAACATGCCCACGCCCTACGACTTCGGCGCCTACGAGTACGGCGCCGTGATCGACGCGATCTTCACCGACTGGTTCGAAATCTCCCGATGAGAGCGCCTTCATGAACCCCCTGTGCAAGAGCCTCTTGCAACGCCTCCTCGCCGCCCTGCTGCTGGCGCCCGCCTCGGCGATGGCGCAGAACCTCATCGTCAACGGCGATTTCGACACGGGCTTCGACGGCTGGGAATTCCCCGATTCCACGCCGACGTGGTCGCCTCTCGACGCGGACGGTTCGACGGAGTCCGGATCCGCGCACGGCGTCAACCTGGCGACCGGGCGCGCCTGCGTTCTGCGCCAGTGCGTCGCGCTGCCGCGCTCCGGCCGGCAGGTGCTGAGCGTCTGGGCGTACACGCCGCCGGGCCAGGGACTCGGCAACCTGGTGCTCACCTACACCGCGCGCCGCCATTCGCCCGACTGCACGGGCGGCAGCTTCTCCAGCGGCGGCATCTACCTGCCCGGCGTCGGGGACTGGGCGTATCACGCCTTGAGCATTCCGGTGGGGGATGACCCGCCCGAGCCCGACACCACCGTCGACGTACGCCTGTGCGTCGATCCTGCACGGCAGCTCGGCTTCGGCGGCCACTTCGACCGCGTGCGTCTCGTCCCCGACGTCATCTTCCGCGACGGCGTGGACTGACCACCGCGTTCCGCGCGCCCCCCTCGGGCCGCCGGCGCGCCGGCATGGCGGTCGATTCATGCAAGAGTAAGCCGATCATGGCATTGTCATCGGTTCGTCATGAAACTCGTCGCCGACATTGCCGCCCCGCGGCCCCTCTACGTTCGGGAAACCGCGCGCGTCTTTGCTTGCGCGCTGGTGATCCTGCTCACGGTCGGCCAGCTCGATCCGGGCATCGACCTGTACTCGCTGCCGCAGCACGACATCGTGCAACGCCTCGCCCTGAACGCGCTGCCGGGGCTGACGATGTTCGGCCTGCTGCTGGCGCTGACGCGCCGCGCCGTGCTTTCGAGCTGGCTGGTCCTGCTCGTGCTCGGCGGCCTCTACGCGGCGAACGACGCGAAACTGGGGGCGCTGCAGACGCCGCTCTTGCCGGCGGACCTGCGCTTCCTCGCCGAACCGGGTCCCGCACTGCAGCTGTTTTCGAAGTACCTGCACGTCGGCCTGGGCCGGCTCGCGCTGATCGGCGCCGGCGTCGGGCTGACGCTGGTCCTCCTGCGCGAACGCCGCCTGCAGTCGCTCGAGGGCTGGCGCGCGCCGTTGCTCGGCCTGGTCGCCCTGGCCGCCGGCACCGGCCTCGTCGGCGGTTCGACGCCGTGGCGGCGCCTGTACCAGACGACCGAACTCGCTTTCCAGCCGTGGGCGCTGGGCGAGAGCGTCGCGCGCACCGGCCTCATCGGCAGCCTGCTCGTGTATCACTGGCAGATCAGCGGCAACGGCATCCCGCCGGCCGACCATGACGCCGCGCTGTCCCTGCTGCGCGCGCACGCGCCGGCGTTGCGCAATGCGATGGCCGCCGCGCCGGCCAAGGGAACCACACCCGACATCGTCGTGGTGCAGAGCGAATCGCTGTTCGACCCGGCGCGCCTGCGCAACGTGCTGAGCGATCGCTGGTTGCGCCAGTACCATCGCCTGACGCGACGCGCGAACTACGGCGATCTCGTCGTGCCGACCTATGCCGGCGGCACCATACGCACCGAGTTCGAGGTGCTGACCGGAGCGCCGCTCACCAGCCTCGGCGGCGTGCAGTATCCCTGGGTCGAGCTGGATGCCGACGAATATCCCGGCATCGCCCGGACTCTCGGCGCGCAGGGATACCGCACCGTCGCGATCCATCCGAATGCGGCCGCGTTCTGGAACCGCGACCGCGCCTACCCCGCCCTCGGCTTCGAGCGCTTCGTCGACAGCACGGCGTTCGCCGATTCGGAGATCGTCGGCCTGTTCGTCGGCGATGCCGCGCTGACCGACCGCATCGTCGCCGAACTCGCCAGCGACGGCCCGCCGCAGTTCGTGTTCGCGATCAGCATGGAGAACCACGGTCCGTTCGACTGGCGCCCGGGGCTCGATCCGGCGCGCTACTCGGCCCTGCCGATGCCGGAAGGCCTGGACGAAGGCGGGCGCGCCTGGTTCGGCAACTATCTCTATCTGCTCGACGACGCCGACCGCGAACTCGGCCGCCTCGCGGATGCGCTGATGAAGCGCAAGCGCCATACGCTGCTGCTGTTCTACGGCGACCACCTGCCCGATCTGGCGCCGGTCTACTACCAGCTCGGCTTCGACGACGGCCGCGACGCGAAGCAGCAACCCGTGCCATGGCTGTTGCTGGACAACCAGAACAAGCGCATGCGCCATACCGACACGCGCAGCTGGTTCCTCCCCGCTCTGCTGCTCAATGCCGCCGGCGTGGTGGATCGCTCGTACTTCGCCGCCCTGTCGGCCCTGCTCGACGACGACTTCGATCCCGCCGACGACACCTCCGCGGCCGGCCTCACGGCCCTCGCGAGACTGCACCTGCGTGGGGAATTCGATGCGGTGCTCGCCGAAGCGCTCGACACGCCCGACTTCGTCGCCGCGGCGAACTGAGCCGCGAATCCGGCAGGAATCCTTGCGCCATCGCCTGGGCCGCATTCCGTTCCTGCGAACACCGGTGCGTCCCGCGCACCGGACTTGCGATGTGAGGCACCGGCTCCAGGCGTGATTTCCTTGGCAATTCAAGGAGATCTTTACATGCCATTACACGGATCCGGGTGTTTCGCGGCGGCACGGTGGCCTATCCTGAACGGACCACCGGCTGGGAAACTGGGACATTGCCTGAGTCGCCGCGGGCTACGGGGGCCCGAACGTTCGTCTGGAGCATCACGGGATCACTGATCGCCAGCCTCGCGCTGGTCGCTCTCGTGTACCGGATCGATCCGAGTTTCCATCCCTCGCATGCCGCCGCAGGCGACCTAGCGCTGGTTCTCCTCAACGCCCTGCCGATCGCCCCGGTCGCGCTGCTGCTGTTCGCGCTGACGCGACGCCCCGTGTTCGCCGTGTGGTGCAGCGGCCTGCTCGCCCTGACGCTGTACCGCGTCAGCGAACTGAAACTGCAGTACCTCGCCACGCCGCTGCTGCCGGCGGACTTCCGCCTGGTCGGCCAGATCGGCGGCGGGAACGGCGTGCTGCTGCACTACATACCGACGAACTGGGCGCAGCTGCTGATCTACGCGGCGATCCTCGCCGCGACGGTCGCTACCCTTGTGCTGCCTCCGCGCGTCAGGCTGCGCCCGCGCTCGCGCGGGCTGCTCGCGACCGTCGCGGTCGCCGCCGGCGCCAGCCTGCTGGTCGGCGTGACGCCGTGGAAGGAGCTGTATTCCAAGGAGCGGTACGACTTCCAGCCGTGGGCGCCCGCCTACAGCGTCGAGCGCACCGGCCTCATCGCGTCCCTCCTGATGCACCAGTGGATGGCCCCGACCCCGTCGCTGCGTCCTCCGGACCGTGCAGTCGTGGAGAAGCTTCTCGCACGAATCGCGCAGCACGCCGGACCGGAATACGCCGCCGCGACCGGGACGGATCCTGCCGATCCGCCGGACATCGTCGTGCTGCAGAGCGAATCCTTCTTCGACGCCTCGCGCCTCAACGGCGTGGCGCCGGACCAGTTCGCCCCGTCGCTGCGCGGCTTGGCGCAAGACGCGCTTCATGGCGACCTGTGGGTACCGACCTACGGCGGCGGCACGATCCGGACCGAGTTCGAGGTGCTGACCGGCATCGCGCTGCGCTACTTCCCGCAGGTGCACTACCCGTACTACGGGCTGCTCGTCCCACAGACACCGTCGCTCGCCAGCGTGCTCGGCGCGCGCGGCTACCGCACGCTCGCGGTGCATCCCAACAGCTCGGACTTCTGGAACCGCGCGACGGCCTTCCGCACGATGGGCTTCGACGCGTTCGACGACGAGGCCAGCTTCGGGGAGTCGCCGCGCGAAGGCTACTTCGTCAGCGACGAAGCGCTCGTCGACCACATCCTGAAGCGTCTCGACGAGCAGGACGGGCCGACCTTCATCTTCGCGATCAGCATGGAGAACCATGGCCCCTACGACAGTTCGCCGGACCTGGACGCCGGCCGCCTCGAGGCGATACCGGTCCCCGCGGACATGCCGCACGGGGCGGCGGAGGAACTGCGCCACTACCTCTACCATGCGGATCAGGCGGACCGTTCGCTCGGCCGTCTCGCGGACGCCCTGTCCCGGCGCCCGCGCCGCAGCCTGCTGCTCTTCTACGGCGACCACCTGCCGTCGTTGCCGGATGTGTACGAATCCGTCGGCTTCGTCGACGGTACTTCCCACGATGCGCAGCCGGTGCCTTACGTGCTGATCGATTCCGCGAAGGCGACTGCGCAGTCCGAGGATTCCGCTTCGTACTTCCTCGCGGCACGCCTGCTGCAGCTCGCCGGCATCGACGACCCGTATTTCCGCGCGCTGGACGTCGTGCGCAAAGCGACGCACTTCGCTCCCGGCTATACGCCGGCCGGCGATCCCGACCTCGGCGAACTGATGGCGATGCGCCGAGTCGGAGAATGGCCTGCGGAAGACACCACCCCGGGCGTGGAGGACGTCAACCACAGCCCCTGAAACGGGAAACGGGCGCCGAGGCGCCCGTTTCCGTCTTGCCGCTTCGGCACGGAGTCGCGGGTCAGCTGCCCTTCTTCCACTGGCCCAGCGCGGCGAGACCGTTCTGCTTCGCACGCAGGGCGACCGTCTTCTGCGCCTCGTCGAAGTTGGCCTGCATGTCCTTGCCCCACAGCTGCAGCGCGGCGGACTGCATCGCGCGGCCGTACGAGAACGACAGCGGCCACGGATGCGGGCCCATCTGGTTCATCGCGTTGAGGTGCGCGGTGGCCTGCTCGTCGCTCTGTCCGCCGGACAGGAACACGATGCCCGGCAGCGACGCCGGCACGGCCGACTTGAGGCAACGCACGGTGGCTTCGGCGACGTCCTCGACGTCGACCTGGTCCGGGCAGTCCTTGCCCGGGATGACCATGCTGGCCTTCAGGATCGTGCCTTCCAGCAGCACGTTCTGCTCGTACAGCGCGCCGAACAGCGAGCGCAGCGTCGCCTCGGTGACCTCGTAGGACACGTCGAGGTCGTGGCTGCCGTCCATCAGCACTTCCGGTTCGACCATCGGCACGATGCCGGCTTCCTGGCACAGCGCGGCGTAGCGCGCCAGCGCGTGCGAATTCGCCTCGATGCAGGTGCCGCTCGGCGTGTCGTCGCCGATCGTGATGACGGCGCGCCACTTGGCGAACTTCGCGCCGAGCTTGGCGTACTCGGCGAGGCGCTCGCGCAGGCCGTCGAGGCCTTCGGTGACCAGCTCGCCCGGGAAGCCGGCCAGCGGCTTGGCGCCCAGGTCGACCTTGATGCCCGGCAGGACGCCGGCGTCCATCATGATGCGCGTGAACGGCACGCCGGCCTTGGTGGACTGGCGGATCGTCTCGTCGTACAGGATCGCGCCGGAAATGTGCTCGCCGAGCTTCGGCGTGGTCAGCAGCATCTCGCGGTAGGCGCGGCGGTTTTCCTCGGTGTTCGGGACGCCGACGGAGTCGAAGCGCTTCTTGATCGTGGCGGTGGACTCGTCGATGGCGATGATGCCCTTGCCGGGCGCAACCATCGCCTGGGCGATGCTTTCAAGCTCTTCGATACTCATCTTGCAGCTCCGTCGAAAACGAAAAGCGCCGCGGCCAAGGCTTGCGCCGGCCGGGGTCGGATGGTGGGGAACGCGAAGTATAGGCCAGTTCGCAGGCGCACGCCCGGACGGGGGAAACGCCGGGAATGCACCGCCGTCCCGACCAGCCTCAATGGTCGTTCCAGTCGAGCCTGGCGACTGCGCAGCGCTGCATCACCGCCGTGCGCTCGGCCGGGTCGGCCGGCAGGTTGAACGGGAAGATCAGCCAGCTGAATACCCGCTCGCGGCCGGAATTGGACACCGTAGGCTCGAAGCGCAGATTGGCCGCGGCGCTGGCGGCGACCTTGGCGAGATCACCGGCCGGCTCGACCTTCTGCACCTTGATGGTGCTCGTGCCGCCGTTCTTCTCGACGACAAAGGACACGGTCGCGCAACCCGGCTGGTGCACGTTCTTGCCGTAGTTCGGCGCATCGGCCTGGATCGAGGACACGTCCATGGCCCAGAACTGGGCGAGCTTGTCCGCCGCGACCACGCGCGGCGGCAGGGTGGACTGCGCGAACGCTGCCGTCGTGACGGTGAGCGCGAGCAGCGGGAAAGCCAGGCGTTTCATGTCGATTTCTCCTGCGATGCCGCCCGCAGCGGAGCGGCTTGAATACTCATGCGGTCCGTGCAGAACCGCGGGTGCCCGGTTTGATGGCACGCACCCGAGCAAGGTTGCATCCGGCCGTTTCACCACGCGTCCATTGTAGGGACAGACGGCGCATTCCCGCTCTGCGTCGCGGCGACTACGACAGCGGAGGCCCGGTGTCCTCGTCGGACCGGACTGGCGGCAGTCCGTGCTCGCGCAACCGATGCAGCAGGCCGGCCAGACCGCGCGCGCCGAAGGTCAGGCCGATGCCCGCGCTGAACTGGAAAACCTGCACGAACAGGTCCAAGCCGTTCTGCCAGGCGAGCGCAGGAAACGCGACGTCGCCCAGCCGGGCAGACAGCGCGATATGGAACAGGACGGTCACGAGGCCGATCAGCCCATTGATCGCGAAAACGACGCCGAGCACCGAGAATGCGATGAATTGGAGATCCTTCGGAGCGACCGGACTCTCGAACACCTCGCGGCTAGCCTCGCCTGCCGCCAGCCGCACGAGCAGGCCCGGACAGAGCCAGAGCAGGAAAGACAGCGCGATCGCCGCGCCGCTGAATCCGATCAGCATGCCGCGCATCCCGCTGTCGAACTCCGACGGCACGTACCGCCAGATCTCCGGGAACGACGTTGCCGTCTCCACGAACAGCATCACTGCACCCAGTCGCACGACGATGCACAAGATCGAATACAGCGAAGTCCGCATGATTCCCTCCCCGGAACCGTCGTCGACTACAGATCGCCGAGTCCTTCCGCCACGCCGCCGTGCCCGACCTTCAGCAGCTTCAGCGTATTCGTGCCGCCGAGCTGGCCGGTGTGGTCGCCGGTGGTCAGGATCACGCGATCGTCGACCGCGAGGTGGCCCAGCGTGAACAGGTGCTGCACGGCGGCACGCGCCGCCTGCGTCGGACCGACCCCGCGCGCGTCGAACTCGACCGGATGCACGTCGCGGAACAGCAGCATGCGCCGACGCGCGGCGGCATTGCGCGACAGCGCATAGATCGGCACGGTGGAGCGATAGCGCGACAGCCACTGTGCCGTGCCACCGGATTCCGTCAGCGCGACCAGCGCGCGCACTTCGATCTGGTTGGCGAGGAACATCGCGGCCAGCGCGATCGCCTGGTCGGTGCGGTCGAGGTCGTGCGTGCCGGGACTCAGGTCCTCCTTCGGCTCGAACTGGCGCTCGGCGCCGAGACAGACGCGCCGCATCGCGGCGACCGCCTTGTCCGGATGCTTCCCGGCCGCGGTCTCCTGCGACAGCATGACCGCATCGGTGCCGTCGATGACGGCGTTGGCGACGTCGAGCACCTCCGCGCGCGTGGGGATCGGCGATTCGACCATCGACTGCATCATCTGCGTCGCCGTGATCACGACGCGCTTGTGCAGCAGCGCCTCGCGGATGATCTTCTTCTGCAGGCCGGGCAGCTCGGCGTCGCCGATCTCCACGCCGAGATCGCCGCGGGCGACCATCACCGCATCGGACGCCTCGACGATCGACTCGAGGTTCTCGATCGCCTCGGCGCGCTCGATCTTCGCGACCAGGGCGGCCTCGCCGCCGGCTTCGCGCAGCAGCGCGCGCGCCTGCTCGACGTCGTCGGCCGTCTTGACGAAGGACACCGCGAGGAAATCCGCGTCGATCGACGCGGCGAGCCGGATGTCGGCGCGGTCCTTGTCGGACAACGCGGCGACGGTAAGGCCGCCGCCGAGCCGGTTGATGCCCTTGCGGTCGGACAGCCGCCCGCCGGCGAGCACGCGACAGTCCACGCGTTGCACGGCGACGTCGACGACGTCGAGCGAGATCAGGCCATCGTCGAGCAGCAGCACGTCGCCGAGCTTCACGTCCTTCCACAGGTCGTGGTAGCTGACGCCGACGCGCGTGGCGTCGCCGGCGGGTGCGTCGGGACGGCAATCGAGCGCGAAGTCCTGTCCCGGCTCGAGCTGGACCGGACCGCCGGCGAAGCGCTCGACGCGGATCTTCGGCCCCTGCAGGTCGGCCA
>DBMH01000059.1 GCA_002297645.1 Rhodanobacteraceae bacterium UBA703
TCGGGCACGCCGCCGAAGCGACACCGACGTAACCGAACGCACCGACCATCGCCAGCGACAGAACTTTCATCTTCGGAAAGTTGTGGGGGCTTCCAGCGCATCGGTCCGGGGCGTTCCGTCGGACATCGGTCGATCGGTGCGACCGAATGACCCCACCGCGATGTCCACCGCAGACAGGTCGTGCGACGTCCGCTATACGGACCGGCCGGCGAAGGGCCGGTGATCTAGCGAGGTGAATGATGGCGTTGACGCAGACTCGACTTCGGACCTTGAAGCCGAGGCATCGTCGCTACGAGGTGACCGACAGGGATGGATTGTGTATCGAGGTGATGCCGTCAGGACGCATGTCGTGGCGATACAGATATCGCCTGGCGGGACGCAGGGAAAAGGTGACGATCGGGCCGTATCCGGCGCTCGGACTGCGCGAGGCGCGGGAACGCAGGCTGGAGGCCGAGCGGGCCGTCGTCGTGGGACAGAGTCCGGCGCGAACCAAGCAGGCTCGCAAGCGCGCCGAGCGGCATGCCGCTGCGGCTCCCACGGTCGCGGACCTCGTGGCCCCTTGGGTGGAAAGCGTGCTGCGTCCGACGAACCGCAGTGCCTGGCAGGACGAGACTTATCTCGCGCGCGATGTGTTGCCGAGGCTCGGGCGCCTGCGTCCGGACGAGATCACCACGGCGGACGTCTGGGCCTGCGTGGAGGCGGTGCGGCAGCGTGGTCACGGTCAAGCGGCGCGGCGCGTGCGCAACGTGGTACGGCGCCTGTTTGAGTACGCCGAGTCTCAGGGACTGGTGCGGGGAAATCCGGCCCAGCCCGTCCGTCCGACGCACATCGCGCCTACCCGCTCGCGCAGGCGGGTCCTGGCGACGGAGGAGCTGTCTCGGTGGCTTGCCATGGTCTATGGCTCGAACCTGAGCCGGTCGCACAGGTTGACCCTGCACCTTCTGCTGCTCGTACCGGTGCGCAAGGGGGAGCTGATCCGTGCGCGCTGGGAGGATTTCGACCTGGACGCCGGCACCTGGGACATTCCTGCGGCGCTCAGCAAGAACGGTGTTCCCATCCGTCACGGTCTTTCGCGGCAGGCGCTCGGGCTGCTGCGTGAACTGCGTACTCTGGCTGGGACATCGACGTGGGTACTGCCTTCCACGCGGCGTGGCGGACACGAACCGATCTCGGCCTCCACGCTCAACCAGGCCATTGCGAACCTGCCGCAGTGGCCGAAGGACCTGGTGATCCACGATCTGCGTCGCACGGTACGCACGCAGTTGTCGGAGATGGGGGGCGTTCCGTCCGAGGTTGCGGAACTCTGCCTCAACCACCGGCCGAAAGGCGTGCAGGGCGTCTACGATCGGGCGGAGCGCTTCGAGGAGAGGGCGGCGGCGCTGCAGCGCTGGGCCGATCGGCTCGACGCGCTGCGCGGGACCGGATGGTCCCCACGCGGCGAGGACGGCAATCCGCCGTCGCGGTGATTCGTTCCCACCAGTGGGTCAACCGGAACGTTCCAGCCGGGCCTCGTCCCGGGTCACGCGCAGTACGCTGCCTTGTTCGTACCAGTCACCCAGCACGATGCGTTGATGCGGCTTCGCGTCGGGAGTCAGGTCGTGCACGGCAGGCCGATGCGTATGGCCGTGGATCAGTCGCCGCACGCGATGCGTATCCAGCGCCGCGGCGACGGCATCCTGATGGACGTCGGTGATCGTCTCGTCGACGGATCGGGTATGGCGCTGGCTTTCGGCACGTGCCTGCGCGGCGAAGGCCTGCCGTTCCGCGATCGGCCGTCCGAGGAAGGCGCGCTGCCAGGAGGGCGCGCGCGCTTGCCGGCGGAACGCCTGGTAGGCGACGTCGTCGGTGCACAGGAGGTCGCCGTGCATCAGCAGGGTGGCCTCGCCTTCGATCTCGACGAGGCTCGGATCCGGCAGCAAGGTCATGCGGGCCTGGCGGGCATAGGCGTCGCCGATCAGGAAATCGCGGTTGCCGTGGAGGTAGAAGCAGGGCACGCGATGGGCGTGCAGGTCGACCAGGGCGTCGGCGACCTGAGCGGCAGTCTCGTCCTCGGTGTCGTCGCCGATCCAGGCCTCGAACAGGTCGCCGAGGATGTACAGCGCCTTGGCGTGCACGGCTTCCGTACGGACGAAATCGACGAACAGGCGCGTGATGTGCGGGCGGCTGGCGTCGAGGTGCAGATCGGAGATGAAGAGCGTGGTCATGCCGGGATTCTATGCCCGGACGACGCCTGGGCGGTCGCAGGCATGGAGACCCCCGCGCGCCACGAGAGGATGTCGGAGGACCTCGTCATCCGCGCGACGCGCTTTCCAGCAGCCGAGGCGGGGCAAGCGGGGATCCCCGCCGATTCTCTTCAGCCGCATCGTGCGGAAGAGGGATTCCCGCTTTCGCGGGAATGACGGCCGTCGGGGTTTCCGACGTTCCGTATCGAGGACCAGAAGTATTCCGGTCCTTCCCGCTTTCGGAGGGAGGCCGACAATCGAGGTCTCGAGGTTCTTCCGCAAACGTCAACACACTGTAGAACGGTGGGGGCGCGGCGAGTGCGGCGCGCCCCCAAACGATCAGGCTACGGGACCAGGCTGACCTTTTCGATCACGACCGCCGTGGTCGGCACGTCGCTGCGGAACGGCCCCTGCGGACCGGTCGGAACCGCCTTGATCTTGTCGACGACGTCGAGGCCGGCGATCACCTTGCCGAACACCGCATAGCCCGGATTGGCGTCGCTGACGTAGTCGAGGCGCGGGTTGTCGACCGTGTTGATGAAGAACTGCGCGGTCGCCGAGTTCGGGTCCATCGTGCGCGCCATCGACACCGTCCCGCGCAGGTTGCTCAGGCCATTCTTGGATTCGATCGGAATCGGCGCCTTGGTCGGCTTCTGGCGCAGGTCCTTGGTGAAACCGCCGCCCTGGATCATGAAGCCCTCGATGACGCGGTGGAACACGGTGCCGTCGTAGAACCCGCCCTTGACGTAGCCGAGGAAGTTCTCGACCGATTTCGGCGCCTTGTCGGGATACAGCTCCACCGTGATGTCGCCGAGGCTGGTCTTGATCAGGACCTTGTTCGACGTGACAGCCGCGTCGGCGCCTGTCTTGGTGTTGCCTGCGTCCTTGGCCGGAGCTTTCGCTGCGGGCTTGGCGGCCGGCTTGGTCGCCGGTTTCGCTTCGGCCTTGGCGGCGGGCTTGGCCGGCGCCGGCGCGGTCTGCGCATAGGCGAAGGCGGGCGTGAGGAGGGCGAACAGGAGCAATGCGCGTTTCAGCACGGAAACCTCCGGAAATGGGATGGTGGACGACGAATGATAGGGGCTGCGGGCCCATGCGTCATGCCACCGTTGCTTGCGCCACTTCGTCGTTACGCGGCGTGAATCCGCAGGGCGGCGGCACGCTCGCTCCTCTTGGGCGCAAGCCTGGACGCTGTGCCGGACCCGACGGCGAGGCCGCGTCGCCGCTGCCGGCCGTACGGCTGGAACCCACGCGTGCCTGCTTTGCAGTCGTCCCGGCGGAGCAAGGGTGATGGCCTCACGGAGGCGCCGCGTGATGTGCATGCACGGACCGACGAGCCCTCCTCGCGCAGACGAGGAGGCCCGGGAGGAACGAAATCCGACGCTGTCGCCTACGCAGCGACCTGGTCGATCGCGCGTACCTGCAGTTTCAGGTCGAGGATCTTGAAGAAGTCGCGCTCCTGCTCGATGTCGGCGCGAGTCAGCGGGTGCTGGGCCAGCCAGTCTTCAGGGAGGTCGAGCCGCAGGACCTTGTCCTCGGCGGTGACGCGGATCGACGGCATCGGCTCGGTCGTGCGCGGGCGTTCGAGCAGGGCGGCAAGGCGCAACAGGGCGGTGAGCTTCCGTGCCGGGCGACGCAGGCGCTCGGGCAGGGCGTCGAGCGATTCGCGGTCCGGTTTGCGGCGATGCGAGCGCAGGACCGCGGCGAGCAATTGCTGACCCTGGCGGCTGAAGCCGTCGAGATCGGAGTTCGCGACGATGTATGCGCCATGGATGTGGTGCAGGCTGTGCGAGATGGCCAGGCCGATCTCGTGGATGTCGGCGGCCCAGCCGAGCAGGTCGCGGTCGAGCGAGCCGAGCTGCCATGCATCCTCGACCTGGTCGAACAGCGCGATCGCGACATGGTGTACGCGCGTCGCCTGCGCGCGGTCCACGCCGTAGCGCGAGGCGAGCGCGGCGATGCTGCCGGCCCGCGGGTCGCCGTG
Organism: Rhodanobacteraceae bacterium UBA703; assembly: GCA_002297645.1. GTDB lineage: Bacteria > Pseudomonadota > Gammaproteobacteria > Xanthomonadales > Rhodanobacteraceae > Dokdonella_A. The sequence goes on from DBMH01000059.1 coordinate 4,204, forward strand.
CATGGCGCGGCCGACCATGTCGTACAGGATGCCTTCGCGCATCGCCGCTTCACAGGTCGCCATCTGCTGCAGCGAGAACGTTTCGAAGATCGCTTCCATGATCGCGACCCCGCCGGCGATGACCTGGGTGCGATCCTCGGCGAGGCCGGCGAGGCGCAGGTTCTCGATGCTGCCGGCGGCGAGGATCGCGTCGCGCAGGCGCGCCAGCGATGCGGCGGTGATGCCTTGCTCGCTCCAGCCGTTGGCCTGCGAGATGGCTCCGATCGCCTTGGCCGTACCGGACGAGCCCACCGCGTCGCCCCAGCCGCGCGCCTTGTAGTCGGCGGCGAACTGCTGAAGCTCCATGGCGATCTCGGTCTGCGCCTGCCGCCAGCGCTTGGGCGTGAACTTGCCGTCGCCGAAGAAACGCATCGTGCTGGCGATGCAACCCATCTGCAGGCTTTCGGTCTCCAGTGCGTCGTAGCCTTCGCCGATGATGAACTCGGTGCTGCCGCCGCCGATGTCGACGACCAAGCGGCGTTGCGTCGTGACCGCGAGGTCGTGCGCGACGCCGAGGTAGATCAGGCGCGCTTCCTCGCGGCCGCTGACGACCTCGATCGGATGGCCGAGCGCGGTTTCCGCCGGCAACAGGAAGCTCTGCGGATTGGCGAGGCGGCGCACGCTGTTGGTCGCCACCGCGCGCACGCGCCCGTGCGGGATCGAGCGCAGGCGCTGCCCGAAGCGGGCGAGGCAGGTCAGCGCGCGCTCGCGTCGCAGCGGATCGAGGCTGCCGTCAGGGCGCAGCCCGAGCGCCATGCGCACGCTGTCGCGCAGGCGATCGATCAGCCGCAGGCTGCCGTGCTCGTAGCGCGCGACGACGAGGTGGAAGCTGTTGGAGCCGAGGTCGACTGCCGCCAGGGTCTCGCCGTCGCGGATGTCGTGGCTGCCGGTCACCGGGTGTGCTCGCTTGGGGTGTCGGGATTGTCGCATGCCGGCTGCTGCCTGCTGGGATCAGGTCAGTCTGCCCAGCAGGGACTGCTGCGCGCAATGCGGCGGAGCGTCGCCCGGTGTCGCGTGCAGGTAGGTGCCGTCGGGCTGCAGCAGCCAGGCCTGCGTGTTGTCTGCCAGGTAGTTCGCCAGCGACTCGTCGAACACGCGCCGCGCCAGCCGCGGATCGAGGATCGGGAAGCAGGTCTCGATGCGGCGCAGCAGGTTGCGTTCCATCCAGTCCGCGCTGGAGCAGTAGATCTCCGGCGCGTCGTCGTTCTGGAACCAGTACACGCGGCTGTGCTCGAGGAAGCGGCCGACGATCGAGCGTACGCGGATGTTGTCCGACACGCCGGGGATGCCGGGGCGCAGCGCGCAGGCACCGCGCACGATCAGGTCGATCTCGACGCCCGCCTGCGAGGCGCGGTACAGGTGCTCGACGACCCGCTCCTCGTTGAGCGCGTTCATCTTGGCGATGATGCGCGCAGGCTTGCCTGTTTGCGCGTGTTCGATCTCGCGCTCGATCTTTTCCATCAGGCCCTTGTGCAGGGTGAAAGGCGAGTGCAGCAGGCGCTTGAGCTGGATAATGGGGCCGAGGCCGGACAGCTGCAGGAACAGCAGGTGCGCGTCCTCGCCGATTTCCGCGTTCGCGGTCATCAGGCCGAAGTCAGTGTAGATGCGCGAAGTGATCTGGTGGTAGTTGCCGGTGGACAGGTGCACGTAGCGGCGCAGCGCGCCCTGCTCGCGGCGCACGATCAGCAGCATCTTCGCGTGCGTCTTGTAGCCCACCACGCCATAGACGACCTGCACGCCGGCTTCCTGCAGGCGGTTGGCGAGGCGCAGGTTCGCCTCCTCGTCGAAGCGCGCGCGCAGCTCGACGACGACGGTGACGTCCTTGCCTTGCCGGGCCGCCTCGATCAGGTGGTCGACCAGCGGCGACGCGTTGCCGACGCGGTACAGCGTCTGCTTGATCGCGAGCACGTCGGGATCGAGGCTGGCTTCGCGCAGGAGCTCGACCACCGCGCTGAACGACTCGAACGGATGATGCAGCAGGATGTCGTTCTCGCGGATCGCCTCGAACAGGCTCTGCTCCTCCATGACGGCCGGCAGCACGCTCGGCGTGAACGGCGGGAACTTGAGGTCGGGGCGGTCGATCTGGTCGTACACCGCGTTGACGCGGTTGACGTTGACCGGGCCTTCGCAGCGGAAGACCTCCGACTCGCTCAGCTCGAAGTTCTGCATCAGCATGTCGGCGATCGCTTTCGGGCAGTTGTCGGCGACCTCGAGCCGCACCGCCTTGGCGAAACCGCGCCCTTTCAGCTCGTCGCGCAGCGCCAGCGCGATGTTCTGCACTTCGTCTTCGTCGACGACGAGTTCGCTGTTGCGCGTGACACGGAACTGGTACGAGCCCTTCACCTGCATGCCGGGGAAGAGTTCGTCCATGAACGCGTGCAGCACGCTCGACAGGAACACGAAGTCGTACGGCGCTTCGGCGACTTCGGCCGGCAGGCGGATGATGCGCGGCAGCGAGCGCGGCGCGCGCACCAGCGCCATGTGGCCTTCGCGCCCGAACGCGTCGCGTCCCTGCAGCACGACGGCGAGGTTTAGGCTCTTGTTGAGGATGCGCGGGAACGGGTGCGCCGGATCCAGGCCGAGCGGCGACAGCACCGGCAGGATCTCGTTGCGGAAATAGCCCTGCAGCCAGCGCTGCTGCTTGACCGTCCACGTGTCGCGCTTGGGAAAGCGGATGCCTTCGTGCTCGAGTTCCGGCAGCAGGATCGTGTTCCAGAAATCGTACTGCGCCTTCACCAGCGTCAGCGCCCGCTCGCGGATGCGCGCCAGCACCTCGGCCGGCTGCATGGCATCCGGCCCCGGACGCGGCTCGTTGAGGCTGAGCTGCTCGCGCAGGACGGCCACGCGCACCTCGAAGAATTCGTCGAGGTTCGTGCAGGAGATGCACAGGTAGCGCAGGCGCTCCAGCAGCGGCACGCGGGCGTCCTCGGCCTGTGCGAGCACGCGGAAGTTGAACTCGAGCTGCGCCATCTCGCGGTTCAGGAAGAGGGCGGGGTCCTTGAGGTTCTGCGGAAGCACGTCGCGATTCATGGCTGTCCAGCGATCGGAGTGGCGAGACCGGGCGTCCTGCCGCGGCTCGCGGGAAACGGTCGCGGCAGGGCCGCGCCGTCCGGTGTTCCCGCGGACGCTCGCGCATCCGTCGGGGCGGCACGTCCTCGTGCCTGGGCAGCCTTTCGAGCCGCCATGTCTATTCGATCCGCGCGCGCTGCGCTGCGCGTTCGTCGTACTGCAGCGGCGTGAATCCTTCGCGCTGCGCCAGGGCCTGGCCCTCGTCGGACAGCGCATAGGCGAGGAAGGCCGCGGGCAGCTCCGCCAGCGCGCTGCCCGGCGGGCGGTTCACGTACAGGAACAGGGCGCGCGACAGAGCATATCGGCCCTGCGTGACAGATGCTCGGTCGGGCATCGTCCCGGCATCCTGATCGTCGCGCGCGAGCGCGAGCGGCTTGACCAGCCCGTTGACGTAGCCGAGCCCGGCGTAGCCGATGGCCTCGCGGTTCTGCGCGACGGTCGCGACGACGGCACCGTTGCCGGGCCATGCGACGACGTCGGGGCGGTAGCGGCCGCCGCAAAGCGCGCCTTCGCGGAACACTTCGTACGTGCCGGACGCGTCGTTGCGTCCGCTCGCCAGGACGCGCAGGTCCGCCAGCGTCGCGTCGGTGACGCCGAGGTCGCGCCACGTGCGTACCGGAACCGCGGCGTGGCAGAGGCGGCCGGCGGAATAGATCGCGTCGAGCTGGGCCAGCGTGATGCGTTGCAACGGATTGTCCGGATGCACGAACACGGCGATCGCGTCGTGCGCGACGACTACCGGCGTCGGAGCGTAGCCGTGGCGGGCGCGGAACGCGGCGGTCTCGGCCCCGCTCATCGGGCGGCTCATCGAGCCGAAGTCCGCGGCGCCTTCCGTCAGGGCGGTCGGCGTGCTTGCCGAACCGGCGGCCTGCACCTGGACCAGGACCCGCGGATGTTCGGCCCGGAATGCCTCGGCCCAGCGCGCGACGAGGGCGCTGGCGGTGTCGGAACCGACCCCGGTGAGCGTACCGGTGAGATCCGCGGCGCGGATTCCGGGGGCACACGCCGCGAACAGTGCGCAGGCGAGCCAGGCGGCCGGCAGGCGGCGCGTCATGCCGGCTCCGTCAAGGGCAGCGGTTCGAGCAGGCGCTCCGGGCCGAATACGCACGAGAAGGTGCTGCCGACACCGAGTTCGCTGCGGATCTCCAGTCGTGCCTGGTGCAGCTGCAGCACGTGCTTGACGATCGACAGGCCGAGGCCGGTGCCGCCGCTTTCGCGCGAGCGGCTGGTGGAGACGCGGTAGAAGCGTTCGGTCAGGCGCGGGAGGTGCTGCGGAGCGATGCCGGGACCGGTGTCGACGACCGACAGGCGCGCGCCGTCGCCGTCGCGTTCCCAGCGCAGCGTGATGCGGCCGCCGGCCGGCGTGTGGCGCACGGCGTTGCTGACGAGGTTGGAGAACGCGCTGTGCAGTTCCTTGGTCGAACCGAGCAGGTCGCGCGGGTCGAGCCGCTCCGTCGTGACGTCGTGGCCGCCCTGGCTCAGCGCCTGCGCCTCGCGGCGCAGCGCTTCGAGCAGCGAACGCAGGCTGATGCGTTCCTGCGGCAGCTCGCCCTGCGCCTCGAGGCGCGACAGGGTCAGCAGGTCCTCGACGATCTGCGTCATGCGGCGCGACTGGCTGCGCAGTTCGTGCAGGATCGGCTCGTACTCGGGCATGCCCTCGGGCTCGATCATGTCGAGGTAGCCGTGCACGACGGTCAGCGGCGTGCGCAGTTCGTGCGAGACGTTGGCGACGAAGTCGCGACGCACCTGTTCGAGGCGCATCAACTGGCTGACGTCGCGCGCCACGAGCAGCGACTGTTCGTCGGCATAGCGGATCAGGCGCAGGTTGAGGCGGACGTTTTCGTCGGCCGGCGCGGCGAGGTCGGCCAGTGGCTCGACGGAATCGGCATGCAGCCATTCGGCGAAGCGCGGCGCGCGCACGAGATTGGTCAGTGGGCCGTCGATGTCGCTCGGGTACTTCAGGCCGAGCAGCGTGCCGGCAGCCGTGTTGAACCAGCGGATGCGGTGTTCGCGATCGAGTACGACGACCGCATCCGGCATCGCCGCGGCCGCGTTGCGGAACTCGCGCAGCAGCCGTACGAGGCGGCGCTTGTCCTCGAACGCGGCGCGCTGGCGACGACGCAGCAGGTTCTGGATCTCGTCCCACAATCCGCTGCCGTCGGCGGCGGGAACGCGCCGCGGGCCGCCGAGAAGGCGGTACAGCCGGGCGAGCCGGTACAGGTACCAGCCGAAGCAGGCGCCCAGCGCCAGCGCGAGCGTCAACGGAACCGCATTCAACGGGATGCCGACGGCGAGCGCGACCGCCAGCACGGCGGCCAGCCGCCACAGGCTGGAGCGCCAGGCCCGGAGAAGGCGCATGGGCATCAGGGCGACCCGCGCTCGGCAGCCATCACACGCTGGTCGAGAAGCGGTAGCCTGCGCCGCGCACGGTCTGCACCAGCGCATCGCGGCCGAACGGTTCCAGCGTCTTGCGCAGGCGGCGGATGTGCACGTCCACCGTGCGTTCCTCGACGTAGACGCCGCCGCCCCAGACGTGGTCGAGCAGCTGGCCGCGCGAGTAGACGCGTTCGGCGTGCGTCATGAAGAAATGCAGCAGGCGGTATTCGGTCGGGCCGATGTGCACCGGCTGCTCGCCGGAGAACACGCGGTGCGCGGCGCTGTCGATGCGCAGGCCGCCGAGCTCGACCACGCCCTCGGCGTCCTCGCCGTGCGTGCGGCGCATGACGGCGCGGATGCGCGCGAGCAGTTCGCGCGTCGAGAACGGCTTGACGACGTAGTCGTCCACGCCGGCGTCGAGGCCGCTGACGCGGTCGGTTTCCTCGCCGCGCGCGGTCAGCATGATGATCGGCACCTCGCGGGTGAGGTCGTCCTTGCGCAGGCGCCGCGCGAGGTCGAGGCCGCTCATGCCGGGCAGCATCCAGTCGAGCAGGATGAGGTCCGGCACGCGCTCGCCGATGGCGACTTGCGCGGCACGCGCGTCGGCGGCATGGATGGCTTCCATGCCGGCCTTGCGCAGGGCGAACGCGACCATGTCGCGGATCGCGGTTTCGTCTTCGACGATCAGGATATGTTTCTGCACATCGGCACCGCAGGTGAGCGCGACACGCGCTTCATGACGCCATCATTGCAGCCCGAGAATATTACGTGCGAATGACAGCGGCGGCGCATCCGTCGGCGTATCCGGCCGATACCGCCCCGTGAAGGCGTTTCCGTGTTGCCGGATTGTTGCAGTTTCACTGCGGGCCGACGCGGATCTGCAGGCTCGGCGGTTCGCAGCAGGCCAGCGGCGCCATCGATTTGGGGTCGCCCGAGTCCGGCGAATAGCGCTTGCGCAGCGCCAGCACGGCCGGAGTGAGCTGGGTGATGCGGGCGTCGATGCGGCTGCGCTGGTAGTAGGTCAGGTCCGACTGCTTGGACAGCGCCTTCAACTGGTTGAGCGCGTCCTCGGGGTGGCCGGTCAGCCAGGCGGCCTCGGCATACGCTTCGGCCGCACGGACCTTGTCGCCGGCGAGCTGGTTGGCGCGGCCGAAGCTCTTCTGCAGGTCGGGATCGTCGGCGTAACGCGCGACCAGCGGCCGCAGCAGTTCGAGCGCCTTCCTGGCATTTGCCTCGTCGGCCTGGCCGAGCAGCCCGTCGGCGTAGGACATCGTGACGGCGCGATTGCCGGGGAAGTCGGCATGCACGCCCTCGTAGACCTTCAGCGACTCCGCCTTGTTGCCCGCGAGGTCGAGCGCGCCGGCGAGCGCGAGTCCGAGCGGTGCCGAATTCGGCTGGCGCTCCACCAGCTTGCGCAGTTCGGCCACGGCGGCTGCGGCGCCGCTGCTGCGCATCAGCGCGAGCGCGTATCCGTAGCGGTTGGCGACCGTGTCGAAGCCCGGATCGTCGCGCAGGTTGTTGGCGTAGTACGCGCGCATCGTGGTCTGCGACGGCGCGCTGAGCACGCGGGCGCGCTCGCGCATGAGTTCGAAGTAGCCCTGTACGGCGGGACCGCGCGAGGCGCAGGCGGTCACGGACACCTTCGGCAGCGCGCCCGGATCCTCGCTGCTCTTCTCGATCGTCGTGGTGGCCGCTTCGCTGGCGGCGACGGCATCCGCGTCGTCGAGCGCGTCCTTCGCTCCGGTTTCCGCCTGGCGGGACGGCAGGGACAGATTCAGCGAGCCGCCGGCGGACGGCGCCGGCCGCATCGGACGCACCCGCTGCTCGCTCGGGCAACCGAGCTGGGCGGCACGATCGCGCGCTTCGGCGATGCGCTTGGTGTCGAGCGGGTGGTCGAGCAGGAATTCGGGAATGTCCACGCCGTTGACACGCATGACCTTCTGCAGCGCCTGGAAGGCGCTGGCCATCGCGTTCGGATCGAAGCCGGAGCGCGACAGGATCTGGATGCCGAAGCGGTCCGCTTCGGCTTCCTCGCTGCGCGTGAAGTTGATCTGGCGCTGCTGCATCAGCGACGTGCCGGCGGCGAGTGCCGCGGGTGCCGCGTCGTCGTTGCGCCCGGCGGCCGCGACCAGGACGCCGAGCATCGCCAGCATGATCGGGATCGACATCTTCTTCGTGTCCTCGAACGCGCGCAGGATGTGCTGCTGCTCGACGTGCGAGATTTCGTGCGCGAGCACGCCGGCGAGTTCGTCTTCGCGACGCATCGCCGTGATCAGCCCCGCGTTCGCGGCGACGAAGCCGCCGGGCATCGCGAATGCGTTGATCTGCGCGTCGTTCATGATGAAGAACGTGAAGCGCAGGTTCGGGTGATCGCTGTTGGCGACGAGGCGGTAGCCGAGCCCGTTGATGTAGTCGTTCAGCAGGGCGTCGTCGAGCACCATGCCGTAGGCGCGCATTTCCTGCAGCGCACCGGCACCGTAGTCGTACATGTCCTGCGGCGAGACCATGCCGGCGGCGGAGCTGCCGATGTCGGGAAGCCGGACGTCGGGTTCGCGTGCGCCGGCGAGGGTCGCCACGCAGGCCGCGGCCAGAAGGGAGAGGGAGCGTGAGAAGCGCATGACCACACCAGACGGAAGCTTGTGCTCGGACCAGAGAGCGGATTGGACCGCTGCGGCACGGAAACGTGCCATGGCATCGGACGGACGAAGAGCCGGTGCGGAAAACGCCACGAAGACCTAGTCCCGGCGAGACGGGGCGGAGCCGGCACCGACGGCGGCAGAGTACCGTGCGCGGGTTCCAGCCGCCATGAAAGCCCGGGAACGGTTCTATGCCGTTCACGACCAGATGGGGTGAGGGCGGCGATCTTGCAACCGGATGGAGGACGACCCAATCTTCCGGCCCGCCTTCCTGTCAACGGAACCTCGCGATGAAGCCCGTAGAAATCTACACGACCGCAGCCTGCCCGTACTGCGTCGCGGCCAAGAACTTCCTCAGCCAGCGTGGCTACGCGTACGAGGAAGTGCGCGTCGACCTCGATCCCGCGCGCCGCGAGGAGATGCTGGCGCGCAGCCAGGGGCGGCGCACGGTGCCGCAGATCTTCTTCGGGGAGATGCACGTCGGCGGTTTCGACGACCTCGTCGCCGCATCCCGCGCCGGCAGCCTGCCGTCTGTCCAGGAGGTGGCGCCATGAGCGACCGTCTCGCCGAGTTCACCGCGTTCCGCCAGCGCATGAACGAGCGCATCCTCGCGCAGGACAACCAGGTCGTGCGGCGCTTCTTCGCGCTCGACACGCAGACCTACAAGCCCGGCGCCCTGGACGTGAAGACGAAGGAGATGCTCGGGCTGGTCGCGTCGCTGGTGCTGCGCTGCGACGACTGCATCAGCTACCACGTCGCGCAGTGCGTCCAGGCCGGCGTCGACGAGGACGAATTCTTCGAGGTATTCGGCGTCGGACTCGTGGTCGGCGGGTCGATCGTGATTCCGCACCTGCGCCGGGCGGTGGACTTCCTCGACCAGTCCCTCGCCGCTCGCGATGGGAGCGAGGCGGCGGAGGACTGAGCCGCACGGGCGGTCAGCGCGTCACGCGCAGCAGCGTGGCGCGCGCACCGGAGCCGGTATGGCCGGAGAGGCGGTCGAGACCGATCTGGTCGAAGTCCACGGGCGCGAATTCGCTGCCCGACAGCGTGCACGCGCCCGGATGCGACGTGCCGGCGACGAAGCGGCAGTCGAGCCGCGTCTCCCCGCTGGCGTCGGCGAGCTGGAAATTCTCCGCATCGCGGTTGCTGGCCGAGACCAGCTCGACGACGCGCGGCGTTCCGCCATCGTCCGGCACCAGGACCCAGCGGCCGCTCCAGTTCTCGCCGACCGGACCGGAAGAGAAGCGAGAGCGCGAGAGCGTCAAGGTTCGTACGTCGACGTCGATACCGGCCTCGCTGCGCACGATGTAGGCGCGCGCCCGGTCCGGCGACAGGAACTCCAGTTCGAGACGGGGGCCGTTCTGCGTGGCGGGGCGGCTGCCCATCGGCGTGAATGCGGGATCACCGTTGGCGAGCCGCACCAGCGGGACGCTCGCCACGCGGCCGCTCGCCATACTGGTGCCGAAATACCATGTGGCCGCGCCGGCGTCGTCGAAGCCGAACAGGCCGATGGCGATTTCGCCGTTCTGCGACTCCAGGCTGGCGCCGTTGCCGGCGAGCGCGGGACCGGTGTCGGCCGCGGCCTCGGACCACCACAGCCCGTTCTCCGGCAGCGGTGCGGTGCTGGACGGGTTCGTGTCGAGCAATCCGAACGACAGGAGTTTCGTCGTGCCGCCCTCGGATGAATAGACGCGGGTGCGGTAGACCTGCCCCGGCATGACGGGGGCCTTGTCGATCAGTGCCTGGTCGAGGCGCAGGTAGAACGGCGCGGCAGCACGCGTGGCGCACGCCGTGCCGGGCGCGAGTTCGATGTTGAGGTTGTTCCCCTCGATGCTGGCGCGCCCGACCGTCGGCGCGCAGCGCGCCGGTGCCCGGCCGGTGACGGCGATGGGCAGGGGAGGCAGGCGTTGTGCCGGATCCGCAGACGGATCCAGCTGGACGCGCAGGTCGGTCGCGTCCAGCCCGCCCGCCATGGCGGGTGCTCCCAGCGCGAGCGCGCAGGCGAGCAGGAACGACCGACCCATCCGGTTTCTTGTGCCACTCATGGACATTTGGGGATAATGCGCGTCCTCGCCGGCGCCGGCAAGCCGGATTTTCCTTGAATCCTTGCCGCGCAAGGCTTTCGGCACGATCGCCGTGTTCCGGTTTGAGTCCGGACGGCGTTCCCGACGCCTTTCTTCACCCCTGCGGCTGGGCGCGCGCAATTCGCTGCGTGCGCTTGTCGGCGCGATGCCAGCCGCGTTCAGGAGAGTTTCGATGAGTACGACCATTGCAGTGATCCCCGGGGACGGCATCGGCCCCGAGATCATGGAGGCCACCCTGCGCGTTCTCGAGGCGCTCGAGCTGGGCCTTTCCTACGAGTTCGTCGATGCCGGCCTCGCCGCGCAGGAAAAGCACGGCGAGCTGCTCCCGCAGGCCACGCTCGACACGATCGCGAAGCACCGCATCGCGCTCAAGAGCCCGCTGACCACGCCGGTCGGCGAGGGCTTCAGCTCGATCAACGTGCAGTTGCGCCGCACGTTCGACCTCTACGCGAACGTGCGCCCGGCGATCTCGTTCCCGAACACGCGCTCGCGCTTCCCGGAGAACGTCGACCTGATCACCGTGCGCGAGAACACGGAGGGCGCGTACGCGGGTGAAGGCCAGCAGGTGTCCGAGGACGGCGCCACGGCGACGTTGATCCAGAAGATCACGCGCAAGGGATCCGAGCGCATCGTGCGCTACGCCTTCGACCTCGCGCGCCGCGAGGGGCGCAAGAAGGTCACGGTCGTGCACAAGGCCAATATCCTGAAGTCGACCTCGGGCCTGTTCCTGAAGGTCGCGCGCGAGGTGGCCGCGCTGTATCCGGAAATCGAATGCAACGAGATGATCGTCGACAACACCTGCATGCAGCTGGTGATGCGACCCGAGCAGTTCGACGTGATCTGCACCACGAACCTGTTCGGCGACATCATTTCCGATCTCTGTGCCGGCCTGGTCGGCGGCCTGGGGCTCGCGCCGGGGGCGAACATCGGTGCGGACGTGGCGATCTTCGAAGCCGTCCACGGTTCGGCGCCGGACATCGCCGGCAAGGGCATTGCCAATCCGTGCGCGCTGTTGCTCGGCGCGGCGCAGATGCTCGACCATCTCGGTCGCCTGGACGACGCGGCTCGCCTGCGTCGCGCGATCCGCGAGACGCTGGCGGCGCGCGACCGCGTCACGCCGGATCTCGGCGGCAATGGCTCCACGCAGACGTTCGCCGACGCGCTGATCTCGCGACTCGGCGGTTGACGCGACCTCGGGGCGCTCCGGTTCCGGTCGCCGTCGCGTGGCCACGGAGCTCCCTTCGACCGATGCCCCTCCGGGCAGTGACTGACCGGCTGGAAGTTCATTCGGAATGACGCAAGGCGTGAGCTCGCTCGCGCCTTGCGTCGCGCGCAGGCGGACACCCCTGGCGGATCTCGATCGTTGCGCGGTTTCGCAAGCCGCTGCGAGCGCTGCGCTCGTCCGTACGCTTTATGCGCTCCGCGCGCCGAGGTGGTCCAGGACGCGCAGGTTGCCGCGACCGGGGCGATAACCGCCCGCGAGCGCTTCGTGCACGAAGCGGATTCCTTCCTCCACGGCCACCGCGAGCGGCTGTCCACAAGCCAGTCCGGCGGCGATCGCGGACGCGAGGCTGCAGCCGGTGCCGTGACTCTCGCCGCGGATGCGGCGCTGATGGAACCAGTGCTCGCCGTCGTCGTCGAGCAGCAAGTCGGTAACCTCGCTGCCGGCCAGATGGCCGCCTTTCAGGAGCACTGCGCGCACGCCCTGCGCACGCAGGTCCAGCGCGGCCGCGAGCATGTCCGTGCGTTTCGCGATCCGGCGTCCGAGCAGGGTCTCGGCTTCCGGCAGGTTCGGTGTCAGGAGGTCGGCGCGGGCGAACAGGTGCCGGCGCATGGCCTGGGTCAGGTTGTCGCGGGCGAGCGCCGCGCCGGTGGTCGCGATCAGTACGGGATCGAGAACGACCGGCACGCCCGGGTGCGTATTCAGGACGCTGGCGACTTCGCGCGCGATGGCCGGACTGGCGAGCATGCCGATCTTGACGGCCCCGATGCGGAAGTCGGCGAATACGGCCTCGAGTTGCGCGCGCAGGATCGCGCGCGGTGCCTCGTGCACGGCATCCACGCCGAGCGTGTTCTGGGCGGTGAGCGCGGTGATCGCGCTGAGACCGTGCACGCCGTAGGCGGCGAACGTGCGGAGGTCGGCCTGGATGCCGGCGCCGCCGCCGGAATCCGAGCCGGCGATGGTCAGGGCGATCGGCGGAGGCGTGCGGCGTGGCCGCTGGGGTTTGTCGTGTTTTTGCAACAATCTGTGCTCGGCAGGTTTCGCGGGCAAATAGCGGGAAATGCTTCGGATTCCGGCGGCAGCGCACCATTCCGGCGTGTACCGCTGCTTGACAAGTGTTGCTTTTTCGTCAAAATCCGTCGGCGATTACACCACAAACGTTTCCACCACTGCAGTTCAACGGGGCGATGCAGCGGGCAATGGCACATTCAGGAAGATGGATGGGAGTGCTGGGCACAGGGCTGGCGCTCCCGTTTTTTTCGGTTTTCGCCCAGGCGGCCGTCAGTGGCAGCGACGTGGCCGTCCGCGCGTCGTCGGTGCTGGAAACGGTCAGCGACTCCGTTCCTGCCCGCTGGCGCGACTACGCGCTGGCCAGCATCACGCCGCAATTCTCGTGGGCGCTCGCGCCGCAGGCGCTGGAGCCGCCGCGCGTGCTCGACAACTATTCCGGTCGGATCGAAAGGGCGCCGCTGTTCGGCATGCGGGCACCCGGCGCCGAACTGTCGATCTCGGTCGCCAATCGCGTGATTTCCGACACGCCGGCCGTGATGCCGGGCCAGGCGTCGCATCTGGTCGAATCGCCCCAGTCCGGCCTGCAGCGCACCGTGGTGGCACCGTCGCTGGCCTTGCGTTGGGGAGACGGCGGTACCGTCCGCCTGACCGGCCTCCTCGCGTACCAGCGCTTCGCCACCTTCAATCTCGGTCTCGCGCAGACCGACGGCTGGGCTCCGCCGCCGTCGTGGCTCGGAGACAGTTCGTACGGTGCCGGTGCCCGCATGGACATCGGCCACTTCGTCACCGATCGCCTCAGCTGGAACGTCGGCTACCAGTCACACGTTTCGATGGGCAGCTTCGACCGCTATCGTGGCGTGTTCTCGGATCGCGCGGACTTCGACATTCCGGCCAGCGTCAGCGCGAGCCTGGAATACGCGATCACCCCGAACTTCAGCGCCGATCTCGGCGTCCAGCGCGTCGACTACAGTTCGATCCGCCCGTTCGCAAGTTCGAACCTGCCGCGCCGTTTCCTGGCGCTGCTCGGCGACGGTTCCAGCCCGGTGTTCGCGTGGAAGGACCTCGACGTCTACAGCATCGGCTGGACCCTGCGCGACGAAACGATCGGCAATGTCCAGTTGCGCTACACCACGCGCCAGCAGCCGGTTCCGACCTCGCGCCTGCTCGCCAATGCGCTGGCGTCCGCGACCGCCAACGACATGATGTCGCTGGGCTGGTCCCGCGCGTTCGGACGGGACGCGAAACTCAGCGTGGTGGCGAGCTATGCCAGCTCGCCGTACTACCTGCTGATGCCGACCTACATCACGCGCTCCGACGCCACCGCCAGCCGCGTCGAATTCGAGGCGCTGTGGTCGGTGCGGTTCTGAAGAGCCGGGATTCGCGAGGGGTGATTCGGGATTCGGAAGCGCTTCCGGCTCCGCGCGGAATCCGCGCGTTGTCAAATCCCTACTCCCGAATCCCCAATCCCAGCCGTCACAGTACTTCCGACGCGTAGTCCGCCAGGCGCGAGCGCTCGCCGCGACGCAGCGTGATGTGCGCGCTGTGCTCCCAGCTCTTGAAGCGGTCGACCGCATACGTCAGGCCCGACGTGGTTTCGGTCAGGTACGGCGTGTCGATCTGCTCGACGTTGCCGAGGCACACCATCTTGCTGCCGGGGCCGGCGCGCGTGATCAGCGTCTTCATCTGCTTCGGCGTCAGGTTCTGCGCCTCGTCGATGATGACGTAGCGGCTGAGGAAGGTGCGTCCGCGCATGAAGTTCATCGAGCGGATCTTGATACGCGAGGCCAGCAGGTCGTTGGTGGCCGCGCGGCCCCAGGCGCCGCCTTCCTGCGGGTTGGTCAGCACTTCGAGGTTGTCGGTGAGCGCTCCCATCCACGGCGTCATCTTTTCCTCCTCGGTGCCGGGCAGGAAGCCGATGTCCTCGCCGACCGAGACCGTCGCGCGCGTCATGATGATTTCGCGATAGCGCTGCTGGTCCATGACCTGGGCCAGGCCGGCGGCGAGCGCCAGCAGGGTCTTGCCGGTACCGGCCGTGCCGAGCAGGGTGACGAAGTCGACTTCCGGATCCATCAGCGCGTTCAGGGCGAAGTTCTGTTCGCGATTGCGCGCGTGGATGCCCCAGACCGTGTGCGAGCCGTGGCGGTAGTCGTCGACGATCTGCAGCACCGCCTTGGCGCCGTCGAGGCGCAGCACGCGCATCTCGACCTCGTCGTCGCCGGGCAGGTACAGGCTCTGGTTCGGATGCCAGTCCTCGTCCTTCCGGCGCTTCACCTCGTAGTAGGTGCGTCCGCGTTCGGACCAGGAGCGCAATTCGCCGTGGCGGTTCCAGAAATCGGCCGGCAGTTCCGACACGCCGGTGTAGAGCAGGGCGAAATCGTCGAGCGCGCGATCGTTCTCGTAGTCCTCGGCCTTGATGCCGTGGATCGTCGCCTTGATGCGCAGGTTGATGTCCTTCGTCACCAGCACGACCGCTTCCTTCGGCCGCTGCTCGCGCAGGTTCACGATGGCGGCGAGGATCAGGTTGTCCGGCAGCGTCCGGCGCTGGCTCTTGTCCGAGGCGACGAAGGCCGAGGTCTGGAAGTAGAGGCGGCCGACCTTGCCGCGCCGGCCGAGCTGGACGCCCTGCGGCAGACGCAGCTCGATGCCGTCGTCGATGTGGTGGCCGTTGCCGGCGACGATCAGTTCGTTGAGGAAGCGGCTGACCTGGCGTGCGTTGCGTGACGTCTCGGAGGTTCCCTTCTTGGCGGCGTCGAGTTCCTCCAGCACCGTCATCGGGATGAACACGTCGTGTTCCTCGAAGCGGAACAAGGCGGTCGGGTCGTGCATCAGCACGTTGGTGTCCAGCACGTAGATGCGCTTGCCTCGGGTCATGCGGGGCTCTCGTGGTGACGGATGGAAGGGGAGGGGGCCGGCGGACCGTTCTCCTGCGCCACGGCGAGCGCGTGCAGGCCCCGCGGCCGTGCGCCGCGAAGCCTGCCGGGAAGAGATGACGATCACAGGTTCGCGAGTCGCTCGAGTACGGCGGCGGCGTGGCCGGGGACGCGCACGCCGCGCCACTCGGCGACGAGGGTGCCCTGCGCGTCGATCAGGAAGGTGCTGCGGATGACGCCGATGAACTTGCGGCCGTAGAGGGTCTTCTCGCCGAGCACGCCGAAGGCGTTGCACCACGTCTCGTCGACGTCGGCGACGAGCGGGAAGGGGAGCGCCTGCTTGTCGCGGAATTTCGCGTGCGAGGTGGCCGAGTCGCGGGAAACGCCGATGATCTCGCAGCCGCGCTGGCGGAACTCGGGATAGAGGTCGCGGAAATCCCTGGCTTCGTTCGTGCAGCCGGGGGTCGCGTCCTTCGGATAGAAGTAGACGACGACCGGGTGGCCGCGCAACTCGTCGAGCTTCAGCGTGCCGCCGTCGTGCAGCGTGCCGGCGAGCTTCGGGGTTTTCTTGCCGATCGCGATGCTCATCAGAATTTCATCGGGTCCATGATCGCATCGAGGTTGAGTCCGTCGCAGAACTCGAGGAAGTCGTCACGCAGCGCCGCGATGTGCATCGAACTGGGAATGCCGATCGTGATCTGCGCGGAGAACATGTCCGCACCCGTCTGCATCGCGCGATAGCGCGTCGAATGCAGTTGCTCGATCGTGATCCCCTGCTGCGCGAAGAATTCGGCCAGCTGGAACAGGACCCCGGGCTTGTCGGCGGCGACGACTTCCACGACGTAGGGAAGGAGGTTCGACTGCTGCTGCCTGGCGCCCGTGCGGAAGTGCGTGAGGCGCAACTCGCCGTCGCGGTCGAGGCGGCCGAGCGCGTTCTCGAGCTTGGCGATCGCGTCCCAGGCGCCCTGGGCGAGCGCGAGCACGCTGAGCTCGCCGCCGAGCGTGGAGACGCGCGCCTCGGCGAGGTTGCAGCCGCACTCGGAAATGCGCTTGCTGATCGCGACCAGCGGCGATTGCGAAGACGCGCTGAAGGCGCTGATCAGCAGGTAGTTCTCGTTGGAAGCCGGGCGCGCTGCGCTGGTGTCGTTCGGTGCCTGTCTTCCCGCTTGCTTCACGATTCCGTCGCCTCGTCAGCCGCCGGCGCCGACACCGGCGCCACCGGCCGAGAATACTGGTGGCATGGAGGGGCGGCAAGGGAACGTGGCTGGCGGCCGTTGCCGTGAATGGACTTGCCCGGATCATCCCCGCTACCATCGAAATTTCCGCATCCGCGAGCGTCCGATTCCCACCGTGGTTCTTTCCGGAAGCCTCTGCGCACTGGCTACGCCCATGCGCTCCCGTGACGACGGGCTCGACCTCGAAGCCTGCGCTCGTCTCGTCGATTACCAACTCGACAACGGTACGCGCGCCCTCGTCGTCGCCGGCTCGACCGGCGAGGCCGCCGCGCTCGACGACGCGGAATACTCCGCGCTGATCGAGTTCGTCGTGGCGCGCGTCGCCGGACGCGTGCCGGTGCTGGCCGGTACGGGGCAGTCCGCCACGGCGAAGACGATCGCCCAGACACGGCGCGCGAAAGCGGCCGGAGCCGATGCGGCGCTCGTCGTCGTCCCCGCGTACGTGCGGCCGACCCAGGCCGGCATGACGCGCCATTTCCACGCGGTCGCCGACGACGGCGGCCTGCCGGTGGTGCTCTACAACGTACCGGCGCGCACCGGCAGCGACTTGCTGCCTGCGACCGTCGCCGGACTGGCGGAGCACGGCAATATCGTGGGCATCAAGGAAGCTCTGCCGGATCCGCAGAGGATGCAGGCGCTGCTGGCCCTGAAAAAGGACGGTTTCCGCGTGCTTTCGGGCGACGATCCCACCGCGGCGCACGCGATGCGCGCCGGTGCCGACGGCGTGATATCGGTCGCGGCCAACGTCGCGCCGAAGCTGTTCTCGACCCTGTGCGATGCCTGCCTCTCCGGCGACGCGCAGGCGGCTGCCCTGAACGATCGGCTGCAGCCGCTGTACGCCGTCCTCGGCGCGGAACCGAATCCGATTCCGCTGAAGTGGTGCCTGTCCCGTCTCGGGCTGGGCGAGGCGCATCTGCGCCTGCCGTTGCTGCCGCTGTCCGAGCCCTATCATGCGAAGGCCCTCGACGTCCTGAACGGACTCGGCCTGAACGAATCGGGCCGCCACGCGGTCGGCTAGACTAACGGTCTGTCCGGAAAGCGGCGCCGATGGCGCGGCCCATGGAAGGATCATTCGTGGATCGGCGGCACGAGCCGCTGGTCCGCACCTCACGGACACGGTCATGCCGTGGCCGCGCGTTCCGGAGTGGGGCGAACGGCTCTCTCCGGGGGCTTGCCGAATGCCTTGTTTGCTCACCTGCCACGAGATTTCCACGTGAAAAGAATCCTCATCGCTCTGCTGACGGCCGTGATTGCGGCTTCCCTGCTCAGTGGCTGCAGCTATTTCCGCAAGCGGACGGAGCGCAAGAACAGCGAGTACAAGATGGCTGTCGAGGAGCGCCCGCTCGAAGTCCCGCCGGGACTGGACATGCCGAACACCTCCGGGGCGCTGACGATTCCGCAGGCCGCCGGTTCGACGGCCTCCGCTTCGGGTGCGACGTCCTCGTCGGCGGAAGCGCCTCCCGCGTCGTCGTCCGAGGTGGTCGGCGCCGGCGGTCAGGGCGTCGTGCTCGGCGGCACGGGGCTGCACGTCAATGACACCGTGGACAGTGCCTGGTCGCGTGTCGGCCTCGCCCTGGAGCGCTCCGGTGCGGCGACGATCCTGAGTCGTGACGAGGCAGGCAAGTCCTATACGGTGCAGACGACCGGCAAGACCACCGTCAAGCCGGGCTGGTTCAAGCGGGCGATCACGTTCGGCCAGGCCGAAACGAAGAAGACCGCGCAGGTGCAGCTGACCGTACGCGTGAACGCGGATGGCGAAGGCAGCAAGGTGGCGGTCGAAGGTGCGGGCGACGAGGCCTCGCGCGACGCAGCGCGTGCGCTGCTGGCGACCTTGCGCGAACGCCTGTCCTGACCTGCCTGCCATCGCAGGAGCGGCGTCCCGCACGACGGGGCGCCGCGGCTGTTTCGAGGCTTGTCGTGCCGGAGTGGCGTGCGGTCAGGCTTCGTGCCGACGCAGTCCGTCCGTCGAGCGACAACGAACAAAGTTTCTCTGCCGCAAGACTGCGGCACATGCCTGTGGCGGTTCCGCCTCGGTGCCTGGCGCGGATGGGCGATCGGATTCTTTCGGGACGGATTTCAACGGGGACGCGATGGCGCGGGCGGTCAGCGCTCGATGAGCGCGCGCTTGCCCGGCTTGCCGTCCCACTCCTTCGCATCGGCGGGGGCGTCCTTGCGCTCGGTCAACACCGGCCACATCTTCGACAACTCCGCGTTCAACGCGATGAATTCTTCCTGCCCCGCCGGCACATCGTCCTCGGGGAAGATCGCCACGGCCGGGCATTCCGGCTCGCACAGCGTGCAGTCGATGCATTCCTCGGGATCGATCACGAGGAAGTTCGGACCCTCATGGAAGCAGTCGACCGGGCAGACCTCGACGCAGTCGGTGTATTTGCACTTGACGCAGTTTTCAGTGACGACGAAGGGCATGGCGGTATCGACTGAAGGATCATTGAGGCGCCGGAGAGCGCGCTCTTCCGAAGGAGCGGCGTCGAGGCCGGCTCGAATCAATGCGGATGTTAATTGAAAAGTGCAGCCGGGGATGACGCCCGGTGGGCTTCGGCGAAGCTCGTGCTGCTGCCGCGCCTCGTGCTTCGAGGCATGGCGATCACCGGCGACCGCGAAGCAAGACGCAAATGGCGCTCCCTACGAGGTTCGAACTCGTGTTCCCGCCTTGAGAGGGCGGTGTCCTAGGCCACTAGACGAAGGGAGCGCAGTTGGGATTTGCGAAGGCGCGTAGTATAACGAATCGGTAACGCAGGGCAATCACTGGAGCACGGGCAAGGAATGAATTCGGAGTCCATCGTACGGAACGCGCCGGTCGACGGATCGTTCCGCATCATTCCGCGCTCGGAGCACTCGATCTCGCGCAAGAGCATTTCTTCGGGCGCGTTGCGGGTGCTCTACCGCCTCCACGAAGCCGGCTTCCGCGCCTGCCTGGTCGGCGGCGCCGTGCGCGACCTGCTGCTCGGCGGCCATCCCAAGGATTTCGACGTCGCCACCAATGCCACGCCGGAGCAGGTGCGCGAGCTGTTCCGCAACTGCCGCCTGATCGGGCGCCGCTTCCGCCTCGCGCACGTCGTGTTCGGTCGCGAGATCGTCGAGGTCGCGACGTTCCGCGGCAGCAGCGACGACGGCAGCGGCGATCGCCACCTCGTGGACGGCCGCCTCGTGCGCGACAACGTCTACGGCAGCATCGAGGAAGACGCGCTGCGCCGCGACTTCACCGTCAATGCGCTGTACTACGACATCGCCGACTTCAGCGTGCGCGACGCCGTCGGCGGCATGGACGACCTCAAGCGCCGCACGATGCGCCTGATCGGTGATCCCGAGCAGCGCTACCGCGAGGATCCCGTGCGCATGCTGCGCGCCGCGCGTCTCGCCGCCAAGCTGGGCTTCGAGATCGCGCCGGACACCGCGGCGCCGTTCGCCGCGCTCGGGCCGTTGCTGTCCGAGGCGCCGCCGGCCCGGTTGTTCGACGAATCGCTGAAGTTGTTCCTCGGCGGCTACGGTCTTGCGAGCTTCCGTGCGCTCGAACGTTACGGCCTTCTGGAGCACGTGTTTCCGGGGACGGCTCGGGCGCTCGCGCGCACCGATTCGGGAGCGTTCCGCCACCTGCTCGAACAGACGCTCGCGAACACCGACGCGCGCGTGCGCGAGGACAAGCCGGTCACACCGGCATTCCTGTTCGCGGCGATGTTGTGGGAGCCGGCTCGCAGCACCGCGCAGGCGCTCATCGACGGTGGCAGCGACGCCTCGATCGCTTGGCCGAATGCGACCGCGCGCGTGCTGCGCGAACAGGCGCAGCGTGTCGCGATCCCACGCCGCTTCACGCTGGCGATCGAGGAGATCTGGGCCCTGCAGCCGCGTTTCTCGATCCGGACGAAGAAGCGCGTGTTCCGCCTGCTGGAGCATCCGCGCTTCCGCGCGGCCTACGATTTCCTGCTGCTGCGCGCGAACGAGTCGCCGGAACTGGCCGAACTGGGGCGCTGGTGGACGGATGCGCAGGAAATCGATTCCGGCGAGCTCGCGAACCGCCTGAACGCCGCGCCGGCGGCTCCGTCGTCCGCCGATGAACCGGGGGCGGCACCGAAGAAGCGCCGTCGCCGTCGCCGCAAGTCCGGCTCGATGCCGCAGGCCAGCGGTGGCGAATGAGGCGGTTGCGACGGCCTTCGTCGGGGTCGGCAGCAATCTCGACGGGCCCGAGCGACGCGTGAGGCTCGCCTTGGACGCGCTCGACGGCCTTCCGCGGACACGCGTGGTGCGCCATTCGCGCCTCTATCGAACGGCACCGTGGGGCAGGAGCGAGCAGCCCGATTTCGTCAATGCGGTGGCCGAGGTTTCGACCGCGTTGGCGCCGCGCGCGCTGCTGGACGCGCTGCTTGCGCTCGAACTCGCGCAAGGACGCCTGCGCGACGGGACGCGTTGGGGGCCGCGCACGCTCGATCTCGATCTCGTCGCCTACGATGCGGTACGGCTCGTCGAGCCGGGGCTGACGGTGCCGCATCCGCGCATCGCCGAGCGGGCTTTCGTGCTGTTGCCGCTGGCCGAGATCGCCCCGGATTTCGATATCCCCGGCGTCGGTCGCGTGCGTGATCTCGCGGCCGCCGTGGGTGAGCAGGGCTGCAGGGCGCTGGATTGAGGCCGGGCCGCTTGAGCCCATGCGCTGCAGCGCGGAATAATGCGCGATCCTTCATCGAGCGGCGATCCACGATGTATGCAAACGCCGAGACCGCTGCGCCGGTCACCGTGCCGGAACTGCGCGAGCGCAAGCGACGCGGCGAGAAGATCGTCGCGATCACCTGCTACGACGCCGGGTTCGCCCGCTGCGTGGACGAGGCCGGCGTCGACTTCGTGCTGGTCGGCGACTCGCTCGGCATGGTCGTACAGGGCCAGTCGAGCACCTTGCCGGTCACCGTCGACGACGTCGTCTACCATACGCGCCTGGTGGCGCGCGGCCTGCGGCGACCCCTGCTCGTCGCCGACCTGCCGTTCATGAGCTACCGCAACGCCGAGCTCGCGTTGGCGAACTCGGCGCGCCTGCTCGCGGAAGGCGGTGCGGCCATGGTCAAGCTCGAAGGGGCGGGCTGGGTCTGCGACGTCATCGACTCGCTCAAGCGGCACGAGGTGCCGGTCTGCGCGCACCTCGGGCTGACTCCGCAATCAGTGCACATGTTCGGCGGCTACCGCGTGCAAGGTCGTGGCGAATCCGCCGCGGCACGCCTGAAGGCCGATGCGCTGGCCGTGCAGGAGGCCGGCGCGGACGCGCTCGTGCTCGAATGCGTGCCGGCGCCGCTCGCCGCCGACATCACGCGCGAACTGCGCATCCCCACGATCGGCATCGGTGCCGGCGTCGATTGCGACGGACAGGTACTGGTGCTGTACGACCTGCTCGGCATCGCGACAGGTAAGCGCCCGCGCTTCGTCAAGGATTTCCTGCAGGGACGCGATTCGATCGCGGCCGCGATCGCCGCCTATGCGGACGAGGTGCGTCGCGGCGCATTCCCGACGCCGGCACACAGCTACTGAGATCGAGAGCGCCGTGAAGATCGTCCGAAGCAATCCCGACCTGTACGCCGTCGTCGACGGCTGGCTTCGCGACGGCAAGCGCATCGCGCTGGTGCCCACGATGGGCAACCTGCATGCAGGCCATCATTCACTGGTCGCGCTCGCGCGTGAGCGCGCCGACGCGGTCGTCGCCAGCGTCTTCGTGAATCCGACGCAGTTCGGTCCGAACGAGGATTTCTCGCGCTATCCGCGCACGCCCGAAGCGGATGCCGAAGGGCTGGCCGCGAGCGGTTGCGACCTGCTGTACCTGCCCGCTGTCGAAGCGCTGTATCCCTACGGAGCGGAGCAGGGCGTGCGCGTCAGCGTGCCGGCCGTGACCGACACGCTCGAAGGCGCGATCCGGCCGGGGCATTTCGACGGTGTCGCGACGGTCGTCGCCAAGCTGTTCAATCTCGTGCGGCCGCACGTCGCCGTGTTCGGCCAGAAGGACTACCAGCAGTTGCTGGTGATCCGGCGCCTCGTGCGCGACATGGGTTATCCGATCGAGATCGTCGCCGCCCCGATCGTGCGTGAGGCGAGCGGCCTCGCGATGAGTTCGCGCAACCAGTATCTCGACGACGGGCAGCGCGTGCGTGCCGGTGCCATCCGCGAGACGCTCGAATGGATGGCCGGGCGGTTGCGGACGTCCCCGGAGGCCTGGGCGGATATCGAGGCCCGGGCCGCCGCTCGGCTGCGGGACGCGGGCCTGGTTCCGGACTATGCGGTCGTCCGCAGGGCCGAAGACCTCGCCGATCCGCAGGTGGGCAGGGATCACGAACTGGTCGTGCTGGTGGCGGCCCGGTTGGGCTCCACGCGACTGATCGACAATCTTCGGGTCGAGGTGTAGCGTTTTTGAATCCACCTGTGGTATTCTCCCCACGCCTGAGGAGTTTTCGCAACGCAACCCGTTGCACGTCCGAGGGCAGCAGGGCGCATTTAGGTAGTCGTCACTCCAAGATTAGGACCCTCGCAGCGGCAGCGCGCGAGGGTTTTTTTTTGCCCAATGATTCCATTATCTGTTTGATTCAAAAGGATTTTCCCTTTGCGTGGCTCCCGGCCTCGGCCGGATCGGAACCGCGCCCGCCGCCATTCGGTGGCCCGATTGTGGCGTTTTCGCAACGATCGCTTGTCGCCTTTGCGCCTCAGCTCCGGAGGCTCGAGTGCTGCTCCAGTGCCCAGGCGACGTGCTCGCGCACGAGCGCCGAGCCATCGTCGACGCGCGACTGCAGCGCCGCCAGTACGGCCGGCGTGGTGGGGGCGTTGCCGAGCGCTACCGCGATGTTGCGCAGCCACCCCTCATGGCCGGTGCGGCGGATCGCCATGCCGGCAGTGCGGTCGAGGAATTCCTGCTCGCTCCAGGCGAACAGCTCCGCCAGCGAGGCGCCGTCCAGGCCGTGGCGCGGCGCGAAATCGGTTTCCGGCGTCGGTCGGGCGAACTTGTTCCACGGGCAGACGAGCTGGCAATCGTCGCAACCGAAAATACGATTGCCGATCAAGGGACGCAGGTCTTCCGGGATCGCACCGCGCAGCTCGATCGTCAGGTACGAGATGCAACGGCGCGCATCGAGGCGGTACGGCGCGACGATCGCCCGGGTCGGACAGATGTCGATGCAGCGCGTGCAGGTGCCGCAATGCGCGGACGGTGCCGCGTCGATCGGCAACGGCAGGTCGGTATAGATCTCGCCGAGGAAGAACCACGATCCCGCCTCGCGGCTCAGAAGCAGGGTGTGCTTGCCGATCCATCCGAGCCCGGCATTGCGCGCCAGCGCCTTCTCCAGGACCGGGGCCGAATCGGTGAATACGCGGTGGCCGAACGGGCCGGTGACGGTCGCGATGCGCTCGACCAGCTTTTGAAGGCGTGTGCGCAGGATCTTGTGGTAGTCGCGTCCCAGTGCGTAGCGCGACACGTAGGCGAGTTCGCCGTCGGCCAGCACGTTCCACGCGTTTCCGAGGCCGGGCGGCGCGTAGTCCATGCGGGCCGAGATCACGCGCAGCGTTCCCGGTTGCAGTTCCGCCGGGCGGCTGCGGCGCGTGCCGTGCCGCCGCATGTAGTCCATCTCGCCGTGGAAGCCGGCGTCGAGCCAGCTCAGCAGGTGCGCTTCGTCCTCGCCGAGTTCGACGCCCGAGACGCCGATCTGCTGGAAGCCGTACGCCTCGCCCCAGCGCGCGATGTCGCGGCGCAGGGCCGCGTAGTCGATCGTGGGGTGTTCGAGGGTGTCCATGCGGTGTCGTCCGGTGCGCCGCGCAGCATAGCGCGTGCGCCCTGCCTGCACGCCGCTCCCAAGGACTTCGAAGTTTGCCGGACGGCCCGATACACTCGCCGGATGAACGAGAGCGCGCGCGCGACATCGTTGTACACCGCCGAGCAGGTGCGTCGCATCGACCGCAACGCGATCGATCGCCTCGGCATCGCCGGCTTCGGCCTGATGCAGCGCGCGGCGGCGGCAGCCTATGCGAGCCTGCGGCGGCGCTGGCCGGAGGCGCGGCGTCTCGTGCTGCTCGCCGGCAACGGCAACAACGGCGGCGATGCGTTCCTGCTCGGCCGCTTCGCCCTGCGCGACGGACTCGATGTCGAAGCCGTCGCGCTGTCCGGGTACTCGCGAGGCGATGCGCAGCGCGCGCGCGACGCCTTCGTCGAAGCCGGGGGCCGCCTGCGCGTGGCCGAGGCGGGAGCCTCCCTCGGGCCGGCGGATCTCTGCGTCGACGGGCTGTTCGGCACCGGCCTGGATCGCGCCCCCGACGGCATCGCCGCTACCTTGATCGGTCGACTCGACGAACGGCCGTTGCCGACGCTCGCGCTCGATCTTCCTTCCGGCCTCGATGCGGATCGCGGCGTACGGCTCGGCCCCTGCGTCCGCGCGGATGCGACGATCAGCTTCGTCGCGTGGAAACGCGGCCTGTTCACTGCCGATGGGGCGGATGTCAGCGGCGTGCGCGAACTGGCGTCGCTGGACGTCCCGGCGGCCGCCTTCGACGGTGTCCCCGCCGATGCCGAGCTCCTCGATGCGGCGGTGGCTGCGGTGTTGTCGCCGCGCGCGGGCAACGTGAACAAGTCGCGTTTCGGCCACGTGCTCGTCGTCGGCGGCGACGACGGCATGGGCGGTGCCGCCCGCCTCGCCGGCGAGGCGGCATTGCGCACCGGTGCAGGCCTGGTCAGCGTCGCCACGCGCCGCACCCACGTGCTGGCGATGAACGCCGCCCGGCCGGAACTGATGGCGCATGGGGTCGCCGACGTGCCCGCATTGCGCCGGCTCGTCGACCGCGCCACCGTCGTGGCGGTCGGCCCCGGCCTCGGGCAGGATGCATGGGGGCGGACGATGCATGCGGCCGTGCAGGACTGNNGCCGATGGTGCTCGACGCCGACGCATTGAACCTGCTGGCGTCGGCGCCGCGCCCGTTGGCCGGAAACATCGTGCTGACGCCGCACCCGGGGGAGGCCGCGCGCCTGCTCGGATGCGACGTCGCGACGATCCAGCGCGACCGCTACGCCGCCGTGCGCGAACTCGCCGCGCGCTACGCGGCCGTGGCCGTGCTGAAAGGGGCCGGGAGCCTCATCGCCGATCCGCGGGGGCGCGTCGCCGTCTGCGCCTGGGGCAATCCGGGCATGGCTTCCGGCGGCATGGG
>DBMH01000071.1:0-3571 GCA_002297645.1 Rhodanobacteraceae bacterium UBA703
TGGGTCACGCCGCGCCGCGACGGCTCATCGCGCCGGCGTCAGTCGCGCCGCCGCTTCAGGCGGCGCCACAGCGTCGTCTGGCTGATGCCGAGGAAGTCCGCGGTGCGGCTGCGGTTGCCGCTGAACATCGTCAGCGCGCGATGGATCTCCTCCTGCTCGACCGTGCGCAGGTGGCCCTCGTCCGCCTGCTCGAGGCGCGCCACCGCGAACAGTTCCGGCGCGATGCGCGGGAGCGCTTCGACGATCGCGTCGCTGCTGCGGTACAGGCGATGCGACACCACCAGCCGCTCGACGACATTCTCGAGCTGGCGCACGTTGCCCGGCCAATGGTAGCGGCGGAACGCCGGCACGATGCCCTCGACCAGCGTCGCCGCGTCGACCTCGGCGCCGTAGCGCTGCACCTCGCGCCGGACCATGTAGGCGGTCAGGGTCGCGATGTCCTCGGGCCGCTCGCGCANNNNTAGAGGTCCTCGCGGAAACGCCCGGCGCGCATTTCGTCCGCAAGGTCGACGTTGCAGGCGGCGATGAACTTGACGTCGAGCGCGATCGCCTGGCGCGATCCGACCGGCGTCACTTCCTTCTCCTGCAGCACGCGCAGCAGCTTGGCCTGCTGCGCCAGCGGCAACGAATTGATCTCGTCGAGGAAGAACGAACCGTGGTTCGCCGATTCGAGCAGGCCGGCACGGCCGCCGCTCTTGGCGCTCGTGAACGCGCCGTCGGCGTAGCCGAACAGCTCCGACTCGAACAGGTCCGCCGGGATCGCCGAGCAGTTCACCGCCACGAACGGTCCCTTCGCATTCTCGCCGGCGGCGTGGATGCAGCGCGCGGCGAGCTCCTTGCCGGTGCCGGTCTCGCCGTGCAGCAGCACGGTGCCCGCGGTCGCGCCGTAGATCGCGAGCAGGTTGTGCACCTCGGCCATGCGCTCGGAACGGAACACCAGGCGGCGGCCGTCCTCCTGCGGCTCGGCGACCGGGCTCCACTGGAAACTGTAGACGTGGCCGACGGTTTCGCCGCCGAACACGAACGGCTCCTTGTCGAGCGCGCACAGCCGGTTCTCGACCAGCAGGCGCTCCGAGCGGAAGTTCGGCGCGTCGAGGATCTTGCGGTCGAGCAGGCCGTCGAGCCGGCGGCGCGACTCGAAGCGCGGAAGCTGCGCCGCGGCGGCGGCGTTCCAAGCGACCGGACTGCCGTCGAGGTTCGTGAACACCGTCGGATGCGGGCTGCGGTCGAGCACGTGCTGCATCAGCGCGGAATGCTGGCGCTGGCGCTTGTGCTGGCCGGCCACGCGGATCGACTTGCGCAAGAGGTTGCGGCACGACTCGCGCGTGTAGATCAGCACCGACGCCATGCCCCACTGGTCGGCGAGGTCGCAGGCGTAGCTCGACCCGACGACGACGCCGTAACCCTCCTCGCGGCAGCGGTGGAAGACTTCCTGGATCTCGTCGGCGGTACCGTAGGTGCGGTGCGCGATCTCGATGTCGTCGAACACCTCGAGCACGTCCAGGTTGGTCTTCTGGCGCTCGTAGGTGATGAGCAGGATCCGCCGCGAGATGCGGCGCGCCGTCATGACCGCCTGGATCAGGTCGGCCGAACTGACGCGCAGGCCGAGCACCGGCACCGGCAGCGTGTCCTGCAGGTAGAACGCGTTCGCGCCGGCACTGACGAAGAGATCGACCTGCTGCCGCTCGATCAGGTCGCGAGCCGCCTTCACCGCGTCGTTGAAGATGTTGTCGATGATCGTGATGCGCGCCACCGCCTCGAACTCGCCGATCAGGCTGTGCACGATCTGGCTCAGCTTGGAATTGCCGATCAGGCAGATGCGCGGCTTGCCGTGGGTGACGTTCGCGAAATCCATGCAGCCTCCTGGTCAGAAACCCCGTTGCCACCGCGGATGCCGCGCGGGTTCGCCTCAAACGACCTCGAACGCCGTCATCCCCGCGGAAGCGGGAATGACGAAGGCCGTTCGACGCTCCATCATCGGCCCGGCCGGACGGCCAGGCAACACGACCGATCTTGGCCTAGACCGCATCGCCGCGCCCCTGTCGGAAGACCCAGGGCTCGGCCCTGCGGCGCCGGACCTCGTAGTCGCGGATGCCTGCG
Source organism: Rhodanobacteraceae bacterium UBA703 (assembly GCA_002297645.1). Taxonomy (GTDB): domain Bacteria; phylum Pseudomonadota; class Gammaproteobacteria; order Xanthomonadales; family Rhodanobacteraceae; genus Dokdonella_A. The sequence continues at coordinate 2,101 of DBMH01000071.1, forward strand.
GCCAGTTGCAGCGTCTCGCCGATCTGGTCGAGGCCCTGCAACAGGTTGCGCCGCCGCCCTTCCTCCAGCGAAAAAGGCATCGTCGCATCGCCGACCCTAAGCGTACCGGCGGCGACGTCGATCTCCGCCTCGATCGCCACACCCGTCCGGACGAGGCCGAACAACCGATCGACCTGCTCCTGCGCCAGGACGATCGGCAGGATGCCGTTGTTGAAGCAGTTGTCGCGGAAGATGTCGCCGTAGCTCGGCGCGATCACGACGCGCACGCCGAAGTCGCGCAATGCCCAGACCGCGTGCTCGCGGCTGGAGCCGCAGCCGAAGTTCTCGCGTGCCAGGAGCACGCTGCCGCGGTCGTACGGCGGCCGGTTCAGCACGAAATCCGGATTGGGACGACGCTGCGCGATCGGCGTGTCGATCTCGCCGGGATCCAGCCACCGTTCGTCGTCGAACAGGAAGCTGCCGAAACCGGTTGCGTCGAGGCTCTTCAGGTACTGCTTCGGCAGCAGCATGTCGGTGTCGACGTTGGCGCGGTCGATCGGGATGACGACACCGCGATGGTGGACCAGGGGCTGCATCAGAGATCCCTCACGTCGATCAGTTCACCCGCGACGGCGGCCGCCGCGGCCATCGCCGGCGACATCAGGTGCGTGCGACCGCCACGCCCCTGGCGTCCCTCGAAGTTGCGGTTCGAGGTCGANNACGCCATTCGAAGCCGGCTTCGAGGAAGATCTCGTCCAGCCCCTCGTGCTCGGCCTGCAAGGCGACGAGCCCCGAGCCGGGTACCGCCAGCGCCAGCCGGATGCGGGGATCGATGCGCCGCCCGCGCAGCACGCGTGCCGCCGCGCGCAGGTCCTCGATGCGCGCGTTCGTGCACGAGCCGACGAACACCTTGTCGACCGGCGTGCCGCGGATCGGCTGTCCCGCCTCCAGACCCATGTAGGCCAGTGCGCGCGCCCAGTCGCCGCGCTGCACCTCGTCGCGTGCCGCATGGAGTTCCGGCACGCGATCCGAGATCGGCACGACCATCTCGGGCGACGTGCCCCAGGTCACGCTCGGCGCGACGTCCGCGGCATGCACGTCGACGACGCGATCGAAGCACGCACCGTCGTCGGAACGCAGGCTTTCCCAGTACAGCGATGCCGCACTCCACTGCTCGTCGCGCGGCGCGAACGGCCGGCCCTCGACGTAGTCCCGGGTGGCGTGGTCGAACGCGACCAGCCCGACGCGCGCACCGGCCTCGATGCTCATGTTGCACAGGGTCATGCGACCTTNNCTTCCATCGACAGCGCCTCGATGCCGCTGCCGCGGAATTCGATCGCGTGCCCGCTCGCGCCGGCGGTGCCGATGCGGCCGATCAGGTGCAATGCGAGGTCCTTCGCGACGACGCCGTCGCCGAGCCGGCCGTCGACGACGACGGCCATGTTGCGCGACTTGCGGCTGCGCAGCGTCTGCGTCGCCAGCACGTGCTCGA
>DBMH01000071.1:3605-4248 GCA_002297645.1 Rhodanobacteraceae bacterium UBA703
GCAGACGACGGTCATGCCCGGCAACGTCAGGCCCTGTTCCGGACCGACGACGTGCACGATGCCTTGGCGTATGTCGCCGAGCGGGAACAACGGCACGCCGAACTCGCGGCAGTTGCCCTCCAGCACGTCGACCTGCCGCCGCGCGATCGGATCGTCGAAGCCGCCGAGGCCGAGTTCGCGCCGCAGCGTCGGCACGTTGTGGTCCGGCGTCGCCAGCGCCGCCTCCGGGCGCCACGGACGACGGCCGAGCCGGCGCAGGTTCGCGAAGGCCTGCGGCGACGTCACTTCGTGNNCCGTCGGCGAGGTCGGCGACGCGATGGGTGTCCCACAATTTGTCGTAGAGCGTCCGGGCGGTCACGGGGTGGGGTCTCGGTAGGGGATCCAGCGATACAGCTCCGCGCCACTCGGATCGGGCGCGCGATAGCCGCACCAGCTGTCGAGCCGCCCGTCGCCGAGCGGCCGGATGATGCAGTAGGGACGCTCGCAGGCCGTCTCGGCGATGCCATCGTGCGCCAGCCGCGCGCGCGCCTCGTGCAGGCGTCGCGTCCCGGCGTCCTCGCGGCCGTCCAGGTGCGCCACGTTGTCGCGGAAACGCGCCACCCAGGCGGCGACGTACTCGCGGCACGCCGGCGGAGCGGAGTCC
>DBMH01000334.1 GCA_002297645.1 Rhodanobacteraceae bacterium UBA703
CGGTGTCCGTGAGCGTCCGCCGCGCCGCGTGACGACGGGCGCGGCGGCCATTACGTGAATGGACGCCGCGGTGCGGCGGCGGCCGGTCAGCGGTTCCAGCCGTAGATGTCGAGCGAGGCTTCGCCGGCGTCGAGGCGGCGGATGATGTCCTGTTCCTTGGCCTCGCGTTCGTGCGATGCGACGAGCGTCTCGCCGATGCGCCCGCGCGGCAGCGCGACGACACCGTCGGCATCGCCGGCGACCAGGTCGCCCGGCTGCACGACGACGTCGCCGAGCATCACCGGATGGCCGATCCAGCCGCGCGCGGCGAAATCCTTGCCCGTGCCGCGGATGCACAGGCCGCGCGCGAACACCGGGAAGCCGAACTGCTCGAGGATCGCGCCGTCGCGCACGCAGCCGTCGATGACGAGGCCGCCGAGCTGGCGCGCGCGCCCCATCGTCGACATCACCTCGCCCCAGTAGCCGGCCTCGTAGTGGCCGCCGACGCTGACCACGAGCACGTCGCCGGGCCGCGCGACGACCAGCGCGCGATGCAGCCAGAGGTTGTCCGCCGGCGGCGAATGCACCGTCAGCGCGGGGCCGCAGAGGCGGAACGAGGGCGCGACCGGCTTGATCGCGGACGGCAGCGCGCCGATCCGGCCGGCGGCTTCGTGCAGCGTCGCGACGGGAATCGCGGAGGTCGCGGCGACGAGATCGGCGGCCGGACGCTCGAAGTCGGTCCGTACGGTCGGCAGGTCGAGGAACGGATAGCGGGAAGCATTCATCTCGTGGGTTCCGTTCAGCGCTGGCGCGTCTGCAGCTGGTGGTAGCCGAGTTCGCGGCGCGCCTCGTCGAGGCGCTTGCCGCTGCGCACCGCATCGCGGATGTGCATCTCGGCCGCGTGGATCTCCTCGGCGGCGGCGAGCACCGCGTCCTCGTGCGCGGCGGGGATGACGACGACACCATCGGTATCGCCGCGCAGGAGGTCGCCGGGCTGCACGCGCGCCTGGCCTATGTTCACCGTGACCTGCACCGCCTCGACCTGGACGCGGTCCTTGCCGGTGCGCATCCAGTGGTCGCGGCTGAAGATCGGGTACTCGAGCTGCAGGGCGAGCGCGACGTCGCGGCAGATGCCGTCGATCACGGTGCCGCCGATCTTCCGGCGGTGCGCGATCTCGGTGAGGATGTCGCCCCACACGGTGCAGTCCTCGCGGCCGTCGTTGTCGAGCACGAGGATCGTGCCCGGCGCGATGTCGTCGATGTAGTCGCCGACCGTGCCGGGTGGCGTCGATGCCGGGCCGTACTTGATCGTGTAGGCGCGTCCGGCCAGGTGCATGCGCGCGTCGCGGCCCTTGATGCGGTGGCACTGCCCGGCGACGCCGAGGCGGTCGAGCGCGTCGCTGAGCGTGGCGGTGTCGAGCGCGGCGGCGCGCGCGACGTTCTTGTCCGTTCTGGCTTCATTCATGGCCGGTGTCTCCGAAGAAAAAGGCGCGCACGTGGAGAGGGAGAGTCGGCGCGCAAAAAAGGGGGCGATGCCACGCGTGCGGCATCAATGCGCGCCGCCCGCAGCGGGGGCATCGCGCAGCATGTTCTCGTAGCTCGCTCCCATCACCTCGGTGACGGGCTTGCCGGCCTGCAGAGCCTTCGCCATCGCGGCCTCGCGCGCGGCGATCTGCTCGGCGGCCGCGAGCACGCGTTCGACGTCGGCGGCCGCGACGAAGACCACGCCGCTGCCGTCGGCGATCACGTAGTCGCCCGGCGACACCGCATGATCACGGATCGTCACCGGGACGTTGGTGCCGACCTCGGCGACGCGGCCGCGCGCGGTGCGTGCGGTCAGCGCGGTACAGAACACCGGCAGGTCGTATTCGCGTGCTTCGTCGATGTCGCGCACCGGGCCGTCGGCGACGACGCCGGCGATGCCGCGCAGCTTCGCCGCGAGCGACAGGATGCCGCCCCAGCTGCCGGCCTCGATGCCGCTGCGCTGCTCGACCACGATCACGTCGTCGGGACCGGAGGATTCGACCGCCGTCGTGCCGAGATGGCGCGGCGGGCCGGCTACCGGCGCGACGTCCCCGGCGCGCGCCAGCTTCACGGTGACGACGCGTCCGGCGATGCGGCGCGGGGACGAGCGCGGCGGCAGTCCGCCGACCGCGCCGGCGAGTCCGAGCTTGTCCAGCGCATCGGACACCGCGCAGGCGTCGAGCCGGCGCAGGCGGGCGACGAAATCGTGTACGGCGCTCATCGGGGTTCTCCGTTGGATGGGGTGTTTCAGGGGGACGCGGGCGCCGACCAGGACGCGAACGCCATCGCGTTGCCGGTGCCCGCCTCGGTCCGGTAGCACGGCACGTAGTCCACGAGGTCCATCGTCCAGCCGTGGTCGCGCGCGAGCGCGGCGACGGGGTACCAGCTCTTGATCTCGGCGGTGTTGCCGTTGAAGTGGTTCTCGGGTTCCGCCGCGAGCGTCGCTTCGTCGTGGGCCGCCATCGCGGCGAGCACGCGGCGGTCGAGCGCTTCGTCGATGACGAAATGCGTCATGCCGCCCGAAGCCAGTACCGCGACCCGCAGGCCGGCCGGCAGCCGCGCGATCGCGTCGCGCAGCGCATGGCCGAGCGCGAGGCAGCGCGACGCGCGGATCTGGTTCGGCGCGACGCCGACGTTCAGGAACAGCGGAATGCTCGGCGGCGGGGCGTCGCGCATGATGCGCCGGTAGAGGAAACCGAACGCGTGCGGAATGCCGTGCTGGCGGTCGTCGCCGCCGGGCAGGCGGACGGAACGCGAGACGTCGAAGTGCGCGTCGGCCAGCGCTTCGACGAGCCGGTCGGCATGCTCCGGCGCACCGGGGTAGCTCGCTCCGCCGGGGGGACAGTGGCCCTCTTCGGCGATCGCGACTCCCGGCGGGAGCCGCGCGATCTGCGCCGCCCCGAGCGGGACGTTCTCGATGCGTTCGCCCGCGTAGACGGTCAGCATCGGCGTGAGGTCGTCCTGGAACACCTCGCGCTGGTCGTTGCCGATCAGGATCGCGAGATCGACGCGGGCTTCGGCGAAGCGCCGCGCGAGTTCGTCCAGCGCGCGCTGGCAGGTGGCGTGGCGCCGCCGCTTCTCGTCGTCCTCGACGGCCGCGGCGAACGTCGCGGCGTCTGCGGCGCGTTCCGCCAGCAGCGCGTCGTAGGACAGCGCCTTGCCGCGGTACCAGTGCCGAGGATTGCCGCGGTCGGCACCGGCGCGCAGGTGCCACATGTCCGGCGGCGTCGCCAGCATAGGTCCATGCGAGCAGGCCAGCGCGCACACGATTTCCGCCATGGTTCCACGCTCCGGCGCATGCTGGCGCCTAACTAGATAACAGTATGCGTGTTATGGCACGGCGCTTTTACCCTGTCAACGATGAACGCCAGTTGACAAATCGCATATTGTATGTGCGTTATATCGCCGCACCCATCGACCCGGTGCCGCGTGACGAACCGCCATCCGCGAGAGGCGGCGCGCGCGACCGGATCGCCGAGAAGAACCGTGGGCGGGAGGACCGATGACGCATCCGCAGAACAGCGCTACGACGACCACTCCGCCGGAGCGCCGTCCCGGCGATCCGGCGACCCAGAGCGAGGTCTCGCCGCGCGCCTGGTACATGCTGGCCGTGCTCACGGTCATCTTCGTCCTTTCCTTCATCGACCGCTCCTCGCTGTCGCTCGTGGTCGGGCCGATCAAGCAGCAGTTCGGTGTCAGCGACTTCCAGATGAGCTTCCTGCTCGGTGTCTCGTTCGTGCTGTTCTACAGCACGATCAGCATCCCGGCGGGCTACCTCGTCGACCGCTTCAGCCGCCGCGGCGTAATCGGCTGGGCCGTGTTCGCCTGGTCCTCGATGACGGTCCTGTGCGGGCTGGCGAAGAACTACGTGCAGCTGTTCCTGTTCCGCGCCGGCATCGGCATCGGCGAAGCCGCGCTGCAGCCGGCCGCCTACTCGATGATCCGCGACGCGTTCCCGCCGGACCGGCGCGGCCGCGCGTTCGGCATCTACCACCTCGGGCCGATGTTCGGCGTCGGCTTCTCGCTGTTCATCGGCGGATGGCTGCTCAAGCTGTCCGAGAGCGGCGCGGTCGCCGGCGTGCCTTGGCTCGGTTCGCTCTCGCCGTGGCAGTTCGTCATCGTCGTGCCGGGTCTGCTCGGCCTGCCGATCGCGGCGCTGATGCTGACCCTGCGCGAGCCGGCCCGCGTCGCGAACCAGAAGAGCCCGGTCAGCGGCGGCTGGGCCGCCTACCGCGAGGCGCTCGGCTTCGTGCGCAGCCGCTGGACCCTGTACCTGCCGCTGTGGGCCGCCGCCACGCTGCACGCGATGGCGGTCTCCGGATTCAACGCCTGGACGCCGACCGTCATCGCGCGCACCTGGGACCTGCCGCTGGCCACCATCGGCCGCACGCTGGGCCCGCTGATGATGTTCTCGGTCATGCCGGGCCTGCTGCTGCTCGGCGTGGTGATGGATCGGCTGTCCAAGCGCGGTCGGCGCGCGGCGCCGCTGGAAGTCGCCCTGTGGAGCATGCTGGTGGCGAACCTCGCGACTCTGCCGCTGGCGTGGGTCGGCGACCTGCGCATCGCGGCAGTGCTTTACGTCTGCCACACGTTCTTCGCCAGCGGCATGTCCTCGTCCGCCGGCGCGACGATGTCCCAGATCACGCCGAGCGCGCTGATGGGACGCATGACCTCGATCTTCTTCCTCGTGCAGAACCTGCTCGGGCTCGCGCTCGGCCCGACGATGGCGACGCTGCTGGCGCACGCCTACGGCGACCACCCGCAGGCCCTGCGCTACGGCACCGTGACCCTGTACTGCCTGTGCACGGGCATCGCCGTCGCCCTCTACGCCTTCACGGCGGGCCGCGTCCGCAAGCAGACCTTCGAGTAGTACCCAACCAGCCACGCTTCCGCATCGCCGGAAACGCTCCACACTCCACGGAGATAGCCCGAAATGTCCACTCGTCTGCGTTGTTTTCCCAACCTCCTGGCGGCCTGCATCGTCGCCAGCATTCCGCTCATGGCCGCGGCGACGGAAGCCGCGGACGGCCCGGAGGACGGGAACAAGGCCGCGCAGGAAGCACAGACCCTCACCGGCGTGATCGTCACCGGCACGCGATCCGTGAACCGGACGGAAGCGGAATCCCTGTCGCCGATCGACGTGCTCACGCCGGCGGATCTCGCGTCGAGCGGCTACATGGACATCGCCAGCGCGTTGAACTCGCTGGTGCCGGCGCTGAACTTCCCGCGCGCCGCCGTGCAGGACGGCAACGACGCGGCGCGTCCGGTCACGCTGCGCGGACTGTCCCCGGACGCCGTACTGGTGCTGGTCGACGGCAAGCGCTACCACACGGGCGCCTACCTCAACGGCAACAGCTACGCGGGCAAGGGCTCCGCCCCGGTGGACCTCAATTCGCTGCCGATGTCGGCGATCGACCGCATCGAGATCCTGCGTGACGGCGCGTCGGCGCAATACGGCTCCGATGCGGTCGCCGGCGTGGTCAACATCGTGCTCAAGCGCGGCGCGCGCGAGGGCAACAACGAGATCTCGGTCAACGGCGGCCGCATGAGCAAGGGCGACGGCGCGCAGAACGGCGCGTCCGCCTCGTATGGCCTCGCCTTCGGCGGCACCGGCGACAACGGCGAGGCGCCGGGCTGGGTGCGGGTCGCGCTGAACTACCAGAACTCGATGACCACCAACCGCGCCGCCAACACCGACATCGCGACGGCGGTGCCGGGCGCCCTGCCGGCCGGCAGGCCGGGCTACCAGCGCGTCGGCGACCCGAAGCTGCACACGTACCAGGGCCTGGTCAATTTCGGCTACACGTTCTCGCCGTCGATGGAAGCCTACGGCTACTACACCGCGAGCCGGCGCAACGTCTGGGCGAACGGCTACTACCGCGCCTGGAACGCCTCGAACAACGTGCCCGAGATGTACCCGAACGGGTTCCTGCCGACCAACGCCTACCACGTGAACGACATGAACGGCGTTCTCGGCCTGCGCGGCACGACCGAGGGCGGCTGGCGCTGGGACGCCTCGTTCGACTACGGCAAGAACAAGTTCCTGATCGACGCCTACCAGTCGGCCAACGTGAACCTGTTCTACTCGCGCGGCTATTCGCCGAAGTACTTCTACGTCGGCGCGTACGCCTACGAGCAGAACGTGGTGAACCTCGACCTGTCCAAGGACTTCAACCTGAAGTTCCTGCCGAACCCGGTCACGTTCGCCTGGGGCGTGCAGTTCCGCAACGAGGACTACGAGATTCAGTCGGGCGAGCCGGAGTCGTACTACTTCAATCCCGCCACCCTCATTCCGGGATCGGTCACGCCCGGCAATCCCTACGGTTCGCCGTACTCGGGCGGCGCGCAGGGCTACGCCGGCATCGTTCCGGCCAACGCCGGCAGCTGGGACCGCGGCAGCCAGGCGGCCTACGTCGACCTCGAGACCGACCTCAGCGACCGCCTCTCCGCCGGCGTCGCCGCGCGCTACGAGCGTTTCGACTCGGCCGGTTCGGTGTGGGCGGGCAAGGTGTCGGCGCGCTACAAGTTCACCGACAGCTTCTCGCTGCGCGGCACCGTGTCCAACGGCTTCCGCGCGCCGACGCTGCCGCAGTCGTTCTTCTCGACGGTCACCACGGGCATCTACAACGGCGAGCTGCGCCAGAGCGGCGTCTATCGCCCGACCGATCCGATCTCGGTCTCGCTCGGCGCGCGTCCGCTGACGCCGGAGAAGTCCGTGAACATCGGCCTGGGCGCTTCCTACACGCAGGGTGCCTTCAGCTCGACGCTGGACCTGTACCAGATCCGCATCAACGACCGCATCGACCTCATCGACTCGATCCCGGTCAACTTCCCCGAGTTCGACATCCGCAACGCGCAGTACTACGCCAACGTCGCCGACACGCGCACGCGCGGCGCGGACTGGATCAACAGCTACAACCTGGACCTCTCCCGCTGGGGCTACCTCAAGCTGACCGCGAGCGCGAACTGGAACAGCACCAAGGTGCTGGCCAACCGCGGGCCGACCTACACCAATGCGGCCGGCCAGGAGATCCGCACCTACAACCGCGCCTCCGAGGGCCTGCTCACGCACGCGACGCCGTCGTCGAAGTACATCCTGTCCGGCGACTGGAACTACGGCGACTTCGACCTGCACGCGAACGTGACGCGCTACGGCAAGGTGTCGCGCATCATCAGCGAGTACGAGCTGGCGACCCCCGGCAACACCGACACGAACTACCCGGCGCGCTGGCTGCTGAACCTCTCGGCGGCGTACAAGTGGGACACGTGGAACTTCACGATCGGCGTCGACAACGTCACCAACGTCTACCCGTCCAAGATCCTGAAGACCAATCCGCGCGAACTGAGCCGGTTCGGCGTGCAGTACTCGTACCTGTCGCCGTTCGGCTTCAACGGCCGCTACCTGTACGGCAAGATCCAGTACACGTTCTGAGCCCATGAACCTCGATCTGCGCACACTAGGGAACCTCGGTTCCCGCAGCACAAGGATGTGCTGCCCGCGATCAAGCACCTCCGTGCTTGATCGGCGGAGCCGCGTACGGACCTGCGCCGGACGCGGCGACCTGAAAAACCGACAGGACGGAGGTTTTTCGAGATTCCCTCATGGTGCGCTAGCGTAGCGCAGCGGCAGCACGATGCGGATCAGCGTCCCCGGACCGTCGGCCGGCGTCAGCGCTACGACGCTGCCGCCGTGCGCGCCGATCATGCCCTTGCAGATCGCCAGCCCCAATCCCGTGCCCTTGCCGCCGCGGTCACCGCGCTCGACGCTGTAGAACATGTCGAAGATGCGCAGGCGTTCCTCCTCCGCGATGCCGGGCCCGCGATCGCGCACGTCGACGACGAGGCTGTCGCCCTCCAGGCGCGCGTCGACCTCGACCGGAACGCCAGGCGGCGAGAACTTCACCGCGTTCTCCAGCACGTTGAACAGCGCCTGCTCGATCAATGCCGGGTGCACCCATATGGGAGCCATGCCCTCGGCGACCCGGACTGCGAAGCGCGCCTGCGGCTCGTAGCGCTGCAGCCGCGTGACGGCCGAGCCGATCAGCTCGTCCACGCCGATCCAGTCGCGACGGAGCGGAATGGCGCCGTGGCCGAGGCGCGTCATGTCGAGCAGGTTCTGGATGTAGCGGTCCAGGCGCTCGCCTTCCAGCCGGATCGTCTCCAGCAGATCGCGGCGATCGGCGCCGTCCATCGCCTCGGCGTAGTTCTCGAGGCTGCCGGCGGCGCCGATGATCGCCGCCAGCGGCGAGCGCAGGTCGTGCGACACCGACGACAGCAGCGCCGAACGCAGCCGTTCTGTCTCCCCGTTGACGCGGGCATCCTCCAGCTCGGCGGCGAGGCGCGAGCGGATCAGCGCCTGCGCGATGTCGGCGACCATGGCCAGCGCGAGGCGCTCCTGTTCCGGCGCCAGGCGCCGGACGGAATCGGCCAGGCGCAAGCCGGCCACGCCGAGCGCGGCGCCATCGGACAACAGCGGCAGGAACCACCACGCCGACGCCGCCAGCGTCCCGGTATAGCGGCCGGCCGGCTGCGCATGGGCGAGCGCCCAGTCGGCGGCGGCGCGGTCCTTGTCGTCCAGGGGCGGCAAGG
>DBMH01000218.1 GCA_002297645.1 Rhodanobacteraceae bacterium UBA703
GCCGGACGCGGACCGTTGACGGATTTGACCAGACCGACCCGAGGGCAGATTCCCGCCGTGACATCCGGCTCCTCGCAATAGGTCGTGACCGTGCGGCGGACCTTGGCCCCGCTAGAAGGGGCGGTCGTCGCACTGCACGCGTAGCCCATTGCCGCCGCGTCGCCCGGATCGATCTCGCAGCGGGCCGTCGCCTGGCCGCGCGTGTTGTAGGCCCAGGTCGTCCTGGCCTCGAGGACGTTGCTGGCGTTCTTCACCGTACGCTGGTCGGGCACGCGGAAGTTCGCGTTCCACGTCGTTTCCGTCGTGCGCCTGGAAGACGCATTCGCACCGCTCGCATTGGCGGCATCGATGCGCCTGGTCTCCAGTCCGCGAGTGTCGTAGTCGTGATCCGTGACGACACCGTTGAAGTCGGTGACGAGGTCGAGGTTGCCGTTTGAATCGTAGGTCTTGGATCTTGTGGCACGCGGCATGCCGCATGTTGTGCAAGGAACATCTATCGAACCAAATTTCGCAACACCATTGAGCACCAGGAAAGAGAAGGTTCGAACCGAATAAATATCCGCCTGAGCATCGACCCAATTTTTGACGATAGTTTTGTTTCCTGAATACGAAAGCTCGACCTTATCTATGAAGCTGTCAAAATTCCCATGCATGCTTGAAACAGCTAATCCGTTTCCGCCGTATCCCCAGCTCGCATATCTCGACCCATTCTCATCCACCAATCCGGTGAGGGCATGACCGGGCGCACCTCGCTCGCCATAAATGTAGAGCCTCTCTCCATAGGAACGTGCCACCTTCCCCACAACAGGCCGCTGAGATCCGGGGCGATCCGGAACATATGAATAATCAATTCCTTCGCCATCCGGAAGAATAACCTTTCGAAGAATATCCGGCAGCTTCAATGATGAATCATCATAGTAATGTAATACTATGATTCTTCCTTTCTCGTCAGATACAGATGAAAGCCTATTGTTCGAGTAAAATAGCGAGACAACACCCCCGTCCCTATACTCTATCGTCTTAAGCCTGCCATTCGCATCATATGTCTCGCGTTCGTCATTCCCCAGCACCAACCTCCAACCGGAGTCTCCATTTGGAAATGAAATGGCTTCGGCCCTGGCAATCACATCGGGATCGGCAGAAAAAGACCCGTCAGACTGCCTGTTGAAATGAAGCACTCCACCATCTTCCCTTAGAAAGTAAGCCGTTGAAACCGAATCGGTCGACGTAAAATGAACAGACCTCTCGTATTCATGGCGCCAATTCCTCCCCATCGACCCGGAAGTCCAATGGACAGCACTCGTATAATACCTCACGAAAGTCAAGTGAGAGCCCGGCGCCTCGTAATCAACCTCGCGCTGCATTTTACAACCCAGCATCGAATGGATCGGGTTCGATCCATTATCCCCTGCCGAGCAGGTATTATTGTTCTTGTCCGGAATAATTCCATTCGTCCTAATACAAATTTTTTCCACATCACTCCAGCCATAACCCTCGGGACAGTGCACATCCCGCCGCCTCCAAATCCCCAATCCATCGATAGATGAAGAAAGACATGGCGGATTGTCCGTTGGCCGACGCCAGAACTTGTATTTCTGGCTGTGCGCATTATTTGTCTCTATTCCTGAATTCCTAAAAAATAAAGGATACCGAATCGTCCCACCTCCACAGCTGGGACTACCGACCGGGCTATCTGCTGTACCCCATGGCCCATCATAGAAGAGATCAGCACTGCAGATGGCCCCACCGACATAATAATCCTGCAATCCAACCTCAACCGCGTGCGCCTCATCTAAAAACCATTGATATCCATTTCCTGCCTCTCCACAGCGCTCCGCACGATACTGCATCTCTCCCACGAACGGAGCCACCCGGTCAAGCGCGGACGCCCCCCCAGGAAGAGCCAATTGAACGATGACGATAGCTAGAGCCGAATATTTTTTCACTATGCTGCGAAGAAACTTAAATTCCATTTCTCATCCCCGATTTAAATATCAAGCAGCGCTCAGGACCTGCATGCAACCACCCGCCACCTGAACATGCCCCTGACTAATGACAAAGCTCAGCCTCCCTCACCGGAACCAAAGGCCATATTCAATGACTCCAAGAAGCGCGAAGCGCCGGATGAAGGGATTCGGAATGAATCGAACGCCATGATCCGCAGGATCCTCTTTCGTTAATCCGACCGCTGACGCCGGCCCCAGAAGAGAAGAAAGGGAATCTGCCGCATGGACATGCCAGCCGAGCTTGGCGCCAATCATCTTTTTCATCGCCCCCCCCTGCGTTCAGACGTCAACGCCGGCAGAACGACGCTCGGCTGGAACTGACGTCACGCCCGCACATCTGACGGGGCCTCGCAGCATCATCATTGGGCCACGCCCCTCCCCGGCATGTTTCGTCAGCGCGAAATAGCGGCTCTATCCTTTCACATCTTGTGCGTCATTCCAAACGCAGTGCCGCACTCGTGCGCCGAACTCAGGAAATCCGTGCGAGCAGCTTCAGCATCTTCTGCGTGAATCCGCTGTAGGGCGGGTACAGGAGGCGCACGCCGGAAAGACGCGACTGGACGAACACCGGCTTCTCCTTCGAGAACTGGCGGAAGCCGAATTCGCCGTGGTAGTGCCCTTGCCCGGAGGGCCCGACGCCACCGAACGGGAGAGCTTCCTGCGTGATGTGCAGCAGCGTGTCGTTGATCGTGACGCCGCCGGAGATCGTGCCGCTCAACACCTGCTCGCGCGCGGCGCGGTCCTCACCGAACCAGTACAGCGCCAGCGGACGCTCGCGCGCGTTGACGTGGTCGATCGCGGCTTGCGGCGTGTCGCAGGCGACGATCGGCAGCAACGGGCCGAAGATCTCTTCCTGCATCACGCGCATGCCGTCGTGGACGTCGAGCAGCAGGGTCGGCGCCAGCTGCCGCGCCGCCGGGTCGACCGGCTCCCCCGGAGGGGCGAGTTCGATCGCCTGCGCGCCCTGCGCGCGCGCGTCGTCGACGAGATCGCGCAGGCGGCGATAGTGACGCTCGCTGACGATGCTGGTGTAGTCCGGGTTGCGCTGGATGGTCGGGTACATGCGCGCGACCGCGGCGCGCAGCGCCTCGACGAGCGCGTCGCGCCGAGCACGCGGCACCAGCACGTAGTCCGGCGCGATGCAGGTCTGGCCCGCATTGAGCAGCTTGCCGAACGCGAGACTGTCGGCGATTCGCCCGATGTCGGCCGACGCGTCGACGATGGCCGGCGACTTGCCGCCGAGTTCGAGCGTGACCGGCGTGAGGTTCTTCGCCGCCGCCTGCGCGACGAGACGACCGACGGCGGTGGAGCCGGTGAACACCAGATGGTCGAACGGCAGCGCGGAGAAGGCCCGGCCGACTTCCGCATCGCCGGTCACGACCGCCACCTCGTCTTCGGCGAACACTTCGGCGATGCGCCGCTGCAACGCCGCGGCCACACGCGGCGTCAGTTCGGACGGCTTCAGCATCGCGCGGTTCCCCGCGGCGAGCGCGCCGACCAGCGGCGCCAGCGCGAGCTGCAGCGGATAGTTCCACGGGCTGATGATGCCGACGACCCCGAGCGGCTGGCGCAGGACGCGCGAACGACCCGGCAGGTAGATCAGGGCGGTCGGCATGCGGCGCGGCTTCATCCACGCCTTCAGGTGCCTGCGCGCCTGCTTGATCGCCGTGCGCGTGAAGATCGTTTCGGCGAGCACGGTCTCGACACGCGAACGGTTGCCGAAATCCTGTGCGATCAGGTCGGCGAACTCGCGCTCCGCCTCTTCGTCGAGCAGGCGTTCGAGCCGCGCGAGGCGATCCAGGCGCACCTCGCGCGACGGATTCATGTCCGAGCGGAACGCCTGCTGCTGCCGTTGCAGGATCTCCTGCATGCGCGAATCCGCGGCAAAGGAGGGAACGGGTTCGATGCGCGCGGTCGAGGGCAAGGCACGTCTCCGGCAAGGGTCGTCCGGTTACGCTAGCCCTCGATGTTGACGCTGTCAACATTAACCCCTACCCTGCCGCGATGGACGGCAAGACCCCGCACTCCGCGCGCCGCGGCAAGGACGCGGCCTACCACCACGGCGACCTGCGCCAGGCGCTGCTGAACGCCGCCAGCGAGCTGCTCGCCACGGAAGGCCTCGAAGCGGTCGGCATCCGCGAGATCGCCCGTCGCGCCGGCGTCTCCCACGCCGCGCCGTACCGGCACTATCCGAATCGCGACGCCCTGCTCGCCGACCTCGCCGCCGCCGGCTTCGAACGACTCGGTCGCCGTTTCGCGCAACTGCCCGACGCCGATGCCGCGGATCGACGGCTCGTCGACATGGCACGCGGCTACGTGCGTTTCGCGCGGGACGAGCCGCAGGCGTGGCGGCTGATGTTCGGCGATGCGATCGACAAGACCGCCTACCCCGCCCTGCTCCAGGTCTCGCGCGATGTCTTCGAAGGCCTGCGCCGGACCGTGCTGGCGCTGGGCGTCGCCGCGCCGGCGACGACCGAAACGACGGCGGCCTGGGCCATGGCGCACGGCATCGCGCAACTGGTGCTCGACCACCGCCTCGATGCGCATCTCGACGTGACGATCGATCCGGACGAACTGGTGCGCGAGGCAGCGGTGATCTTCCTCGCCGGACTGCGCCGGACACGCGAAAACCCCTAGCCCTCACACCTCCGCCGCCGCTTTGCGACCGCGGGGCGGAAGCCGATCGTGCGGGACGAAGACGATTTGTCACAACGGCCGGGGGCGGCTGCGCTAGAGTGTCGCCGGATTCCCACGTGGAGGAGGTTGCATGTCCTGGTTGTGGATGTTCCTTGTCGGCCTCGTCGTCGGCATCGTCGCGAAGTTCCTGATGCCGGGGAAGGATCCCGGCGGCTTCATCGTCACCGGCCTGCTCGGCGTCGCCGGCATGTTCGTCGGCGGATTCCTCAGCAACCTGATCTTCGGTACGACCGGACCGGCCGGCCAGATCCAGCCCTCGGGCTTCATCGGCGGCGTGATCGGCTCGCTGATCCTGCTGGCGCTCTACCGCATGTTCAAGCGCGCCGCCTGAGGAAGACGGCACCTCTCCCGCTCGCGGGAGAGGTCGCGCGCTGCGCGCAGTACGGTGAACCGGCACGAGAAGCCGGCCCCTTCGCGCTCACCCGGTTGCCACCGAGGGAACCTCGGCGACGCGGCCTGCGCGCCCTCCGGCTGTCCCGGAGGGCCTTCCGCCCCGCCCGCAACGGGAAAGGCGGGGAAGGAATGGATCTCAGCGCGCCTTGAAACCCGCCGAATCCAGCGCGGCGTTCCACTGGTCCACGCGCCCCTTCTGGGCGGCCAGCAGCGGAGCGGCGTCGCCCTCGATCGTGATCGACTCGATCTTGTCGCCGCCGCGGATCTGGTCCACGACGGTCTTGTCGGATGCGTCCACCACCGCACCGAACACCGTGTGCTTGCCGTCCAGCCACGGCGTGGCGACGTGCGTGATGAAGAACTGGCTGCCGTTCGTGGCCGGACCGGCGTTCGCCATCGACAGGATGCCGCCGCGGTCGTGCTTGAGGTCGGCGCGCGCCTCGTCCTCGAACTTGTAGCCCGGGCCGCCGGTGCCGCTGCCGTACGGGCAGCCGCCCTGGATCATGAAGTCCGCGATCACGCGGTGGAAACTCAGGCCGTCGTAGTAGCCGCGCTGCGCGAGGTTCACGAAGCTGGCGACCGTGACCGGCGTCTTGTCGGGAAACAGGCGGACGCGGATCTTGCCCTTGGAGGTCTGGATGTTGGCGATCAGGTCGTTGCTCATGGCTTTTCGCTTTCCGGAAAAGGGGCGGATGATACCCGAGTGCCGACCGCGCCCGGGAATCCGCCCGGCTCCCCTCCTCGCGATCGCCCGACTGGATCGCCGCGGCCGGAATCGGCGACAGCTGCTCGCGGATTCGTTAACTTTGCAGGGGGATTCGCGGGACCGCACCGTTTTTCGAAGGAGTTCAGGGATGTCCATATCGTCGTTCGCCCGGGGCGCGCTGCCGCTGGCGCTGTCCGCCTGCCTGCTCGCCGCCTGCTCGAAGGAGGCGACGGCCCCGGTCCCGGCGCTCGACGGCGCGGCGAAGGAACGCGCCGCGGCGGCGATCTCGCGCCCGGCCTGGCTGCGCGAGCGCCTGCCCGAGCACACCGTCGCCTATCTGCGCGTTCCCTCGGTCTGGGGCTGGTTGTCGGCACCGAACGGCCGCGCGCTCGACCGCGCGCTGGCCAGCGAGGCGCACGCGAACGCGATCCGCCGCCTGCGCGAGGCCGTACGCAGCGACAAGCTGGTCGCCGACAGCGGCCTCGCGCCGATGCTCGGCCTGCTGCTGGCCGACCTTTCCTCGCCGCTCGAGATCGCCGTCGTCGACGGCAGCGACATCGCCAATCCGGCCAGCAACTTCTTCGCCACCGCGCAGCTCGACGTGGCGGACGTGGCGACGATGAACGCACGCATCGCGGCAATGTCGGACGAGGCACCGCTGCTGAAGGCGCCACTCGATGCCGACGGCCGCGCCGAACTTGCCAGCAGCGGCTTCGTGCGTTTCGACGCCGCCGCCCGGCGCCTGTACGTGCATGCCGGCATGGCCGCCTCGGCAGCGGGGCTCGACGCGCTGATCCAGCAGACCGGGCAGACCCGCGTGCCGGAGATGGCGGCGAGCGAGCGCGAGCTGGACACGTCCGGCCAGGGGCTGTTCTTCTGGATCAAGCTCAAGGGCGTCAACGGCATGGCGGGCGCCTACCTGCCGCAGGATCCGCAGAGCGCGCTGGTGCGCGATTTCGTGCAGAAATCCGAGAGCCTCTCCGCCGGATGGGGCAGCGTCGAGGGCCATGGCCGCCTGCAGATCCGCCTGCGCGCGCCGCAAGCCACCCTGCTCGCCCGCTTCGCACCGAAGGCGGCACCGCCGGCGCTGAAGGTCGCGGGCAAGCCGCAATGGGCAGCGACGCTGAGCCTGCCCGACGCGCAGCAATGGCAGGACCTGGTCGATCACCTCGATGCGGATTTCGGCCCCGGCGCTCGCGCCGGCTTCGACGAGGCGAAACAGAAGATCGCGGCGAAATTCGGCGTCGATCCGGTCGAGCTGCTGCGCCGGCTCGGCCCGGCGATGGCGAGCTTCGAGGACGACGCCGGCTCCTATGCGGCGCTCCAGGTCACCGATCGCAAGGGGCTCTACGCATTGATCGACGACATCGGCCGGAAGCACGGCTGGAGCCACGACACGATGCGCGTCGGCAGCGCGGAGGTGCACCACCTGCGCATCCCCGGCGGCCGCTCCGATGCCGAGGCCGGCGCTTCGGACGACCCCGAGGCCGCGGCCTGGATGCGCCTCTACGGCCGTCTCGGGTCGCACGTCTACTGGATCGAGGAGGGCGACTGGCTGGTGTTCGGCTCGGTGCCGCAGGCGCTCGCCGACCGCGCCGCGGCGCCGCTCGATGTGCGCCTCGCCGACTGGCAGGCGGCGCAGGGCTACGACGCCGCCGGCAGCCTGGCCGGCGTGTCGGCGACCACGCGCCATGCGCAGCGAACGACCTACTACGCCTATCTGGGCGGCCTGCAGATGGCCGCCGACGTACTCGGCGCGGAGATCGACCTCGCCCGACTGCCGAGCGCCAGCGAGCTGAGGCTGCCGACCGCCGGCGCGACCGGCATCGCGCTGGAAGCGACGCCCGACCATCTCGGCCTCAGCCTCCAGTACGACGCCACGCCGCTCGACGCGATGCTCGGCGGTGGCGGCTCGATGGCGACCGTGGCAACCGCCGCCATCCTCGCCGCCGTCGCGCTGCCCGCGTATCAGGACTACACCGCCCGGGCGCAGGTCGCCAGCGTCGTGGCAGCGGCATCGCCACTCAAAGGCTACGTCGCCGACCACTACGTCGCCCGCGGCAGTTTCCCGGACTCCTTCGACGAAGCCGACATCGAGGAGACCTCCTTCGCGGAGGTATCGAAGTATCTCGAGAATTTCTGGATCGACGACGGCGCGATCGTGCTGCAGTTCGGCGACGAGGCGGCAGCCGCCCTGCGCGACCAGATCCTCGTGCTGACGCCTTACCAGGCCGGCCGGCAGATCCTCTGGCGTTGCGGCGAGGGGAGCATCGACGACGAGGCCGTGCCGATGTCCGACCCGGAGGAGTCGACCACGATGCCGGCCAAGCTGCTGCCGTCGTACTGCCGCTGAACGCCGGTTCATGGCGCCGCCGAGGGAGTTGCTGCGGCGCAACGGCGCACCCCGTATAATCGCCCGCTCCCACTCTCCCGAGGCGGGCCCTTGCGGGCGCCGCCCATTCGCATGTCCATCGAAAACCTGCGCAACATCGCCATCGTCGCCCACGTCGACCACGGCAAGACCACCCTCGTCGACCAGCTCCTGAAGCAGTCGGGCACGCTCAGCGAGCGCACCGTGCTGGCCGAGCGCGTGATGGACAGCAACGACCAGGAAAAGGAACGCGGCATCACGATCCTCGCCAAGAACACGGCGATCACGTGGCGCGGCAACCGCATCAACATCGTCGACACGCCCGGGCACGCCGACTTCGGCGGCGAGGTCGAGCGCGTGCTGTCGATGGTCGACTCGGTCCTGCTGCTGGTCGACGCGATGGACGGCCCGATGCCGCAGACGCGCTTCGTCACGCAGAAGGCGTTCCAGATGGGCTTCCGCCCGATCGTCGTCATCAACAAGGTCGACCGCCCCGGCGCGCGTCCGGACTGGGTGCTCGACCAGACCTTCGACCTGTTCGACCGCCTCGGCGCGACCAACGAGCAGCTCGACTTCCCGGTGATCTACGCCTCCGGCCTGAACGGCTACGCCGGCCTCGACGCCGACGTGCGCTCGGGCGACATGACGCCGCTGTACGAGGCGATCATGCAGCACGTGCCCAAGCCGCCGGTCGACGCCGAAGGCCCGTTCCAGATGCGCATCAGCCAGCTCGACTATTCAAGCTACGTCGGCCTGATCGGCATCGGCCGCATCCAGCGCGGCAAGGTAAAGAAGAACCAGCCGGTCGTCGTCATCAACCGCGAAGGCAAGCAGCGCCAGGGCAAGATCCTGCAGGTGCTGGGCTTCATGGGCCTGGAGCGCATCGAGGTCGAGGAAGCCCAGGCTGGCGACATCGTGGCCATCTCCGGCATCCAGGAGCTGACCATCTCCGACACCCTGTGCGCACTGGAAGCGCCCGAGGCGCTGCCGCCCCTGACCGTGGACGAGCCGACCATCTCGATGACCTTCCAGGTCAACAACTCGCCGTTCTCCGGTAACAAGGATCTGTCCGGCGGAAAGTTCCTGACCAGCCGCCAGCTCAAGGAACGCCTGGAGCGCGAGGCCGTGCACAACGTGGCGCTGAAGGTCGAGCAGTTGGAGGACGCCGACAAGTTCCTGGTTTCCGGCCGCGGCGAGCTGCATTTGTCCGTGCTGATCGAAACCATGCGCCGCGAAGGCTACGAACTGGCCGTATCCCGCCCGGAAGTCATCATCAAGGAGATCGATGGGCAGATGATGGAGCCCGTCGAACAGCTGGTGATCGACATCGAGGAAGTGCACCAAGGCGGCGTGATGGAGAAGCTGGGCACGCGCAAGGCCCTGCTGGAGAACATGGAGCCGGACGGCAAGGGCCGCGTGCGCCTCGACTTCAAGATTCCGGCGCGCGGCCTGATCGGATTCCAGAACGAGTTCAAGACCCTGACCCAGGGTTCGGGCCTGCTGTTCCACGTATTCGACCACTATGGCCCGAAGGAACAGGGCGCCATCGCCAAGCGCCTGAACGGTGTGATGATCGCCAACGCCGCCGGCAGCACTCCGGCCTATGCGCTGGGCCCGCTGGAAGAGCGCGGCCGCCTGTTCGCCGCCGAAGGCGACCAGGTGTACGAAGGCCAGCTGGTCGGCATCCACTCCAAGGACAACGACCTGACCGTCAACGCGATCAAGACCAAGCCGTTGACCAACATGCGTGCCTCGGGCAAGGACGATGCGATCAAGCTGACCCCGGCGCTGAAGTTCTCGCTGGAGCAGGCGCTGGACTTCATCGAGGACGACGAACTGGTCGAGGTCACGCCGAAGGAAATCCGCCTGCGCAAGAAGCACCTGACCGAGAACGAGCGCAAGCGCGCCTCACGTCAGGCGGCGTGACCGTGCGCTCGGCCGTCCTCGCCCTGCTCGCGCTGCTGCTGGCCGCCTGCAGTGCGACGGGAACGCGGTCGCCGGCCCCGGGGACCGCGCCCCTGCTGGCGATGGCCGAGTCGCGCCACTATCTCGAACCGCTGCGCCGCCAACGACACGAAGCTGCGGTCCTGGCGGCCCAGGCCATGCTCGGCGCCTATGCCGAGCGCGGCGATGCGGACTCGTGCGAAGGCGCATCGTGCGCCGACGACCACATCGAAACGCTGCGCGAGCTGGCTGTCGCCTACAGCCAGCTCGGCCTGCATCGGATGTCCTTCGCCGTCTACCAGGCCGTGCTCGCGCAACGACCCGACGAGGCGACGTCGTACGAAGACGTGGCGGCCGAGCAAATGTTCCTCGGCCGCGACGAGGACGCCGCCCGCAACTACGAGCGCGCCCTGGAACTGTCGCGGGAAAGCCACGCGCCCACCCTCGGGCTCGCCGCCACGTTCTCGCTGCTGACCGACGACCTCGCGCGTGCCCGCGCGCGATTCGAATCCTGCGTGCGCCTCGGCAAGCCGGCCCGCACGGTCCAATACTGCGCGATCGGCCTCGCGGTCGTGAAGACGCGCGGCGGCAACGACAGCCTGCTGCTCGCGGTCACGCCCGCCTCGAGCTGGCCCGGCCCGCTGCTGGCGCATCTACGCGGCGAGATCGACGAGGCTGCGCTGGCGAAGCGGATCGCGAGCGGCGAACCCGACATGCAGCGCGAGCACTTGAGCGAAGCGCTCTACCATCTCGGCGAAAGCCATCTGGCACGCGGCGACCGTGCGCAGGCGCTGCGCTGTTTCCGCGCCAACCAGGCGTTGCGCGTCGAAGCCTTCTTCGAGACCGAAGCCTCGGCTCGCCGCATCCGCCAGCTCGGCGGCGCCGACGATCCCGAGCCGGCCCCCGTTCCCGCACAGCACGCGCCCATCGGCTGAGCGCCCTCCCTCAGGCATCGCCGCAGGCCACGAACCCGACGACCGATGTTGCGCAGCCGCCCGTACTACCTGCTCGCCATCGCCGCCGCCAGCGCGGTGCCCCATGCGTACGCGGACGGTTCCGCACCGGATTTCGCGCCGCAGTTCCTCGGCGCGCAATACACCTTCGTCGACCAGCGCCAGAGCGCGCTGCGCGCACCGTACGAAGGGCCGCTCAGCATCAGGGCCGACGGCGACATCGCGCGCTCGCACACCTTCGGTGCCTATTTCGGCGTACAGCTGCCGGCGCATCTGCAGTTCTACCTCGACCTCGAGATGTTCAAGGGCGAAGGCGTCAGCAACGCCGCGGGCCTCGCCGGCCTGACCAACGGCGACGTCGTGCGCTCGGGCACCGTCGATCTCGGCAAGCGCCCGTACATCGCGCGACGCTACCTCCGCTACGTGCTGCCCCTCGGCGACGAAACCGGCGAAGTCGCGCGTGCGCAGGACCAGTTGCCCGGCCGCGAAGCCGTACACCGCTTCGAGGTGAAGCTGGGCAAGATGGCCGCCAACGACGACTTCGACCGCAACCGCTACGCGAACTCGACGCGCACCCAGTTCATGAACTGGAGCCTGTGGAACGACACGGCCTGGGATTTCGCCGCCGACACGCGCGGCTACACCAACGGTGCGATGCTGGCCTGGGTCGATCGCGGCTGGGCGCTGCGCTACGGCGTCTACCAGATGCCGGTCGAGGCGAACGGGCAGTCGCTGGAGTGGCCGCTGAAACGCGCGCGCGGCGAGCAGGTCGAGCTGACGGTGCAGCCCGCGCCGGGCGGCTGGGCGCTGCGCCTGCTCGCGTTCCGCAACATCGCCCGCATGGGCGACTACCGCCAGGCGCTCGCGCGCGGCGCCC
>DBMH01000060.1 GCA_002297645.1 Rhodanobacteraceae bacterium UBA703
CATGAATCGACTCATCCTCGGCCGCGTCGCCGCGACGGCGCTCGCCCGGATCGCACGCGTGCGCGCCTGCGTCGCCGCGTTCGCGCTGCTGGCGCTCGCGCTCCTCGCGACGCCGGCTTCGGCCGTCACCAATGCCTGGGCACCGGCGGGTTCTCTGGCTACGGCGCGCCAACTGCATACGGCAACGCTGCTGTCGTCGGGCAAGGTGCTGGTGGCGGGCGGAGCCTGCGGCGCCATCTGCATCTCTCTCGCCAGCGCCGAGCTGTACGATCCGGCCACGAACGCATGGAGCGCGGCGGCACCGCTGGCGACCGCGCGTTTCCGGCACACGGCAACGCGGCTGCCCTCAGGCAAGGTGCTGGTGGCGGGCGGAGAAGGCGGCAGCGGCAACGCTCTCGCCAGCGCCGAACTGTACGATCCGGCCACGAACACGTGGAGCCCGGCCGCATCGATGGCGACCGCGCGTTCCCAGCCCACGGCAACGCTGCTGCCGTCGGGCAAGGTGCTGGTTGCCGGTGGAGTCAACGGCGGCTCTCTCGCCAGCGCCGAACTGTACGATCCGGCAACGAACAGGTGGAGCGCGGCCGGCGCTCTGGCCGTGGCGCGGCAGGACCATACGGCAACGCTGCTGCCCTCGGGCAAGGTGCTGGCGGCGGGGGGATACAGCGGCGGCTTTCTCGCCAGCACCGAACTGTACGATCCGGCGACGAACACATGGAGCGCGGTGGGCAACCTGGCCACGGCGCGGCGCAAGCACACGGCGACACTGCTGCCGTCGGGCAAGGTGCTGGTGGCGGGTGGATACCAAAGCAGCGGCGATGCGCTCGCCAGCGCCGAGCTGTACGACCCGGCAACGGACACATGGAGCGCGGCCGGTGCTCTGGGCGCGGCGCGCTACAACCACAAGGCGGCGTTGCTGCCGTCGGGCCGGGTGCTGGTGGCTGGCGGCAAGAACGGCAGTCGTCTCGCCAGTGCCGATTCGTACGATCCGGCGACGAACACATGGAGTGCGATCGGCAATCTGGCCGTGGCGCGGGAGAACCACACGATAACGCTGCTGCCCTCGGGTCGACTGCTGGCGTTGGGCGGAATTGGCGACCCCGCCACCCTTCTCTCCAGCGCCGAGCTGTACGATCCTGCGGCGGGCGCGTGGAGCGCGGCGGGCGCTCTGGCCGCCGCGCGAGATGCCCATACGGCAACGCTGCTGCCGTCGGGCCAGGTGCTGGCAGTGGGCGGACTCATCGGCAACCACGCTGTCGCCAGCGCCGAGCGATACGATCCGGCGACCAACACATGGAACGCGGCGGGTGACCTGGGCGCGGCGCGCTACAAGAACACGGCGACGCTGTTGCCGTCGGGCCAGGTGCTGGTGGCGGGCGGAGCCAGCAGCAGCGGCTATCTCGCCAGCGTCGAGTTGTACGATCCGGCAGCGAACGCATGGAGCGCCGCCGGCGCGCTGGCCCAAGCGCGCACCGAGCACACCGCCACGTTGCTGCCGTCGGGCAGGGTATTGGTGGTGGGCGGATTCAACGGCAGCATCTATCTCGCCAACGCCGAGTCGTACGATCCGGCAACGAGCACCTGGAGCGCGGCGGCGGCGTTGACGACCAGACGCTCCCTGCACACGGCGACGCTGCTGCCATCGGGCCGGGTGCTGGTGACGGGCGGAGCAACCAGCGCCGACGTACCGATCGCCAGCGCCGAGCTGTACGATCCGGCGACGAACACCTGGAGCACGGCCGGCGCGCTGGGCACCGCGCGCTTCGGCCATACGGCAACCTTGCTGCCTTCGGGTCGGGTGCTGGTGGCGGGCGGAGCAAACAGCGCTTACGAGCCGGTCGCCAGCGCCGAGCTGTACGATCCGGCAACGAACACCTGGAACGCGGCCGGCGCGATGGCCTCGGCGCACGAGTTCCACACCGCGACGTTGCTGTCCTCGGGTCGGGTGCTGGTGGCGGGCGGATTCTCCGGGGGCAGCAACGTCCCGATCGGCAGCGCCGAACTGTACGATCCGGCGACGAACGCCTGGAGCGCGGCCGGCACGATGGCCTCGGCGCGCGCGCTCCAGACTGCAACGTTGCTGCCCTCGGGCCAGGTGCTCGTGGCGGGCGGAAGCCCCGACGGCTACGTTTCTCTGGCCAGCGCCGAGCTGTACGACCCCGGTCTCGCGCCGGTCGCCGCGCTGCGGCCGGGCTTGAGCGCGGTCAACCCTTTTCTGTTGCAGACCAGCCCGCTCGCCGCGGCCAGCCCCGGCAGCGCGACCGTCGCCAATGCGGTGACGGCGACGGGCTTCATGCCGCAGCGTGAAGGCGGTGGAGGCGAGTCCAGCCAGTCCGCCGGCAATGCGCCGGTATTCCAGGTGCAACGCGTCGACAACGACCAGATGCGTTTCATCCCGAACGACGGCTCGATCGCGATGACCGACACGACATTCACCGGCGCCGCGAGCGCGCTTGCCGGCTTTCCGGCTGGCCCCGTTCTTGCGCGTGCGTGGGTGAACGGCGTGCCGAGTGTGGCGCGCTATTCCACATTGGCAGTGACGCCGGGCAAGGTTGCGGCGCCGTCAGCCGCTGGCGGCCCGTTGCAGGCCAGCGTGAGTTTCGCCGATGTGACGGAAACGGGCGGCACGCCGGTCACCGGCTACACCGTAACCGCCTCGCCCGGCGGTGAGACCGCGAACTGCTCGGCGCCGTGCACGAGCATCGTGTTCTCCCCGCTCGATCCGGGCGATTACACGTTTACCGTTCACGCCACGAACGCAGCCGGGAGCGGCCCCGAATCGCCGGCGAGCAATGCCGCCACCGTGACGGCGGCGACTCCCGCGCTGGACTGGCCCGCGCCGGCCGCGATCGTCTACGGCACGCCGCTGGGTGCGGCGCAGTTGAATGCGACGGCGACGTACAACGGCAATCCGGTCCCCGGCACGTTCGCCTACGCGCCAGCGGTCGGCAGCGTGCTCTCTGCCGGCAACGGGCAGGTGTTGTCGGTGACGTTCGTGCCGTCCGACACGCTCCACTACGCGAGCGCTACGGCGAGCGCGGCGATCGACGTGACGCCCGCGCCGCTGACCGTGGCCGGCACGAGCGTGCAGAACAAATCGTATGACGGCACCGCGGCGGCGACGCTGACCGGCGGCACGCTCGTCGGCGTGATCGCGGTGGATACGGGCAATGTGGTCCTGAGCCAAGCCGGCACGTTCGCCCAGGCCAACGTCGGCGCGGCGATCGCGGTGACGGCGAACGATGCGATAACCGGCAGCTCGGCAGGCAACTACACGTTGATCCAACCGACCGGTCTGAGCGCCGGCATCACGTCCGCTACGCTGACCTACACGGCGACGCCGCTGACGATGCCCTACGGCACCACGCCGAGTGGCCTCGGCGGCACGGTGACGGGCTTCATCACCGGCGAGTCGCAGGCGACCGCCACTACCGGCACGTTGGCCTTCACGACGACGGCAACCGCATCGAGCGGGCCGGGCCAGTACCCGATCATCGGCAGCGGCCTGAGCGCGAATGCCGGCAACTACGTCTTCGTGCAGGCGGCGGGCAATCTCACCGCGCTGACGATCGAACGCGCCGCGCAGGCGGCGCTGAACCTCGTCGCGACGCCGGACGTGCTGATTCCCGGCATGACCAGCCAGCTCGCCGCGAGCGGCGGTTCCGGCAGCGGGGCCGTCAGCTACGGCGTGGACAGCGGTCCATGCAGCGTCAGCGGCAGCGTCGCCACGGCGACGGGCGTCGGCATCTGCGTCGTGCGCGCGACGAAGGCGGCGGATGCGAACTACGGCGCCGCCGACGCGACGGCGACGCTCGCCGTTCAGGCCGCCGTGCCGCCGACCGCGCACCCGCGGTCGGTGGCCGTGGCCTTCAACACGGCGCGGACGATCCAGCTGGTCGGCGACGACACCAATCCCGGCGGACCGTACGCAGTGACCTACGCGATCGTGGATGCGCCGCTGCACGGCACGCTCGCCGGTTTCGACGCGGCGAGCGGCGCGCCGACCTACACGCCGGCAGTCGACTACGTCGGCGCGGACCGCTTCACCTTCACAGTGTCGTCGGTGAACGGCGTGTCGCACGCCGCCACGGTGTCGATCGCCGTGGCAGCGCCGCAACTCGCGCTGTCGATCGAGGACGGGCGCGATTTCGCGCGCTATGGCCAGGTCGTCGACTACACCGTGACGCTGACCAATGCCGGCGACGCGGCGAACGCCGTGCCGGTGACGTTCGCACTGTCGGCCGGCTTCGACGCGGAGGGCTCGAGCTTCACATGCACGGGTGCCATCGACGGCGCGACCTGCGTGCAGGACGCGGCCGATCCCCTACATTTCACCGTCACGCTGCCGCCCGGCCGCTCGTTGACCTGGCTGGTCAGCGCACTGGTGCGAAGCGATGCGGCAGGCGACACGGTGGCGTTCGGCGTCGATGCCGTCGGCGCCGGTACCGCCGTCGACACCAATGTTCTGGTCGTCTTCCGCGACGGCTTCGACGTGCGCAACGGCGACGGCACGCAGGTCGCGCCGATCGTGGCGGGCGAATGGGCGCGGGCGATCCTGGATGGCGACGGCTTGATCGACGCCGTCGTGCCGGCTTTGATCGGCGCGACGACAGTCCCCCTGCTGATCGTCCACGACGCGGCGCGCGAGGTGCGCGTCGAGGCGCGCAGTCTCGCCGGCGTGGTGCTCGTGCGCCTGTTCGAGCGCAGCGCCGACGGCGGCGAACGCGTCAGTGCCTGGAGCACGGCGCGGCCGGGCGCCACGCTCACGCTTGCCAGCGTTGCGCCGGAGGCGTCGTCCTTCGGCACCGCCACGTCATCGCCGCGCGCCCTGGCCTTGATCGGCGCCGAATCGGCGCTGGCGTTGCCGTGAGGCGCGCCGCTTGAAGGAACCT
This sequence comes from Rhodanobacteraceae bacterium UBA703, assembly GCA_002297645.1. GTDB lineage: Bacteria > Pseudomonadota > Gammaproteobacteria > Xanthomonadales > Rhodanobacteraceae > Dokdonella_A. The sequence continues at coordinate 4,893 of DBMH01000060.1, forward strand.
CCGAGAACCTGCCCGCGATCGGCCCTTGCCCGATCATCGGACCGGATCAGCGATGAAGCCCGGCCACGCAAACGTCCTCCGCCGCCGGGAGGGTTCGGGCGAAGCGTGGCGGCCGGATCGCGGGGCGGGCGGGAGAGTCCTCGCTCCGCCCGCAATGCCCCGAAGTCGAGGAAGGTCCATCAACCTTCGCCACGTCGTGCCCGCATTCGCGGGCACGACGTCGGACAGATACATCAGAACGCCCCTGAGGATGCTCTGATTCTGCTCGTCATCCCGATGAAGGCCGGGATCAAGTTTCTGCAAGCCTTTGAATGCAAGGGCGCTGGATTCCTGCTTGACCAGCCCTTCGGCTTTTGATGAGCGCCTCGCAGGAATGACGAGCGAGAAGCCGATTGATCAGGCCTTCCCTAATACCTGAGTCAAGCCGCCCCGAGAGTGGTGCGGTTTTTGGGCTGGCGCAGTGCAGAGCCCAAGACCGTGCCACGAAGCGGCGTCGGCTTGAACGATTAGTTAGGCCGCATCTTTCCTGGACTCTCGATTGGTATTCATTGACAAGAACAGAAACGTAATTACCGTCGGGATGATAAAACCCTTAAGGTAGGAGAGCGGATGCCTGCCGTCCAGGAAGCTAAATGGGAGTTCGAAGAACAATGCCCAATAATGCGTAGCGACGAGAGCGGAAATGGCGATCCACATTCCGTATAGGGCGAACCGTCGATTCATCGCGACCAGGAGCAGGCTGGCGATAATCAATATGCGAAGTATGGACTGCGCATGTACAAATTTGGCATGCTCATTGACGGTAGTGGCTCCATACAGATCAGTGCCGGAACCAAGATACAAGTCGTAGAGAGTGTACACGTGGTAGAAAATCAGCAGGCCAGCTAGCGCCCAAATGATCATTCTCCTAATTCGTAGAGATCTGCCGAAGACTTGCATTGTCGCTTCGACTCCATGCGTGGGCGGCTGCTCGTTGCGGCCTAACGCTTGAGGAGCGGCGCCCGCGGGAGCGGGCGTCCGCTTGATCGAAAAGTTGGGCACGACCTAACAACGCACCACAAACTTAGAATTCTCGCGTTGTACCGTCTTGATACAGAATGTTCGTTACGCGAAACTTGACCTTCATGTCCTTTACGTCCGTTGCCAGCATCCATTGATGCTCTTGGTCAAATTGGTTGTACTGAAACCCGGAGCCTTTTTCCGTGTAACTTTCACCAGGAGAAATCGGCTTATCAATTGTCCAGCGAAGGCCAAATTTATTCTCTCCAAAAAGATCAGTAAAAAAAATCAATCCTTTGACAGCTCTAGCGGGTTTGTCCAGCCCACTTGCATCAAATACAACGTCGAGCCAAATATATTTTTGGTAATTTTGCTCCGCAAATTTTTTATGCGAGAGCGTTGGCACAATTATTTGTTCTTGTAAGTTACCATCTACAATCAGCGTATCTTGCGCCGATTTTCCTGCTGTTTCCGATGCCGCTGGCGCGGAAACATCGGAAACGTTCTGTTGGAGTTTTGGCAAAGCTAATCCGTACTTTGCGACTAAAAATTGCTGTCTTAGAAGTGAAAGAGTATTTGTTTCTGTTGCTACACTCATTTGAGCCATTGCCCCAACGAGACCACCCGTTCCATCAGCCCGACTTGCGGCCTCCGAAACTTTTTTCTGCTGGCTTGCCAGTTCTGATTCAAGATTCTTCGCACGCTCAGGATCTGGATTTGTTGTGGCAACTTGAGTGGTGATTTTTGCTCCTGCTTCAATCGCGTTTATCCGTTGCTGTACAAGCGCTTCATTTGTTTTGAGAATTTCCAGTCGCAATGCGATAAGCGTTTTGATTGCGCCTCCGCTGTATTTTGAATTATCCGCTTCTGCGGCTGCGACCTCTTTTCTTGTCGCCTCGAGCTCGGCTCGGAGAGCTTGAGCTTGCGATTGTTCCTCAGGGCTCAAGCTGTGTTTGCACGCCCCCAATGCGACAATGCAGATGACGCTGATAATGATATGACGTACCACGATGCGCTCCCCTGGTTGTGACGCCCCTTGCCGATAATGCCCAACGGCTGAATTAAGCCGCGCCGCGAAGCGGCGTCGGCTTGAATGAACTGTTAGCAATCACTGCGACGTATCTCACCAACTATTTGTCGAGGAATATCGATCCAAGCCCGACCTTGTTCTTGAATTGCCAGGCGAGCTGCAATCCTAAGCCCTGAGCGTCCGGGTAGATATGCCAATGATCAATGCCATACTTGAAGAGCCGACGACGAAAATCCTTGACTGCAGAAGCTTTAATTAGAAAGCCTTTGAGTCCGTTGGGGCTAAAGACTTTTGTGGGCTCTGGATGGATGGTAAAAATTCCCCGCTGCGCCCGGATGCGATCAAAGGCAAGAGGGGCTGTGAATCTTCCCTCCTTCTTGTTAGTGAATGGACTCGTGTTGCGATGATCCACCTCGTAGATGTAGCGCGAATACTTAACGGCGTACAAGACGCGATCGTTATCACTGTCTGCTTCAAGTGCAAAGTACAAAGCCGCGAGAGGACTAACTGACCAATCAAGTAGGCGGGTAGGCACGCCAATATGTTGTGCGTACGCGAGCCAGTCCCAGTCATCAAATCGATGACCATTCATAAGTGCCACGGCTCTATTCTTGAACTCTTCGAATAGGCGCTGCTCTTGGGCGAGCTTATATGGGCCATAGACGGCTTCTCGGCCGATGCTGGGAACTAGGTAGTGCTTTGGTGAAGTGACACCACGGAAGATCCAGCCGGTGTCACGCATGGACTCAAGCTTTCCATGCAGATCCGTCCAGCTCTTGATCTCAACATGTGATGCGTCGACGGCAGCTTTGGTCGCCTCTTTCCCCGATGCCTTCTTTGTAGCCACCGCAAACTCCCCTCTGATTGCTAACGCTTGAGTTAAGCGGCGGCGCAGCCGTCCGCCTTGAACGAGTTGTTAGGCGGCTGACCTGTGCTTAGCACGTGCCGCCCGCCAGCCCACATAAGCACAAAGCAGTGCGAACCAGACAGTTAGGATCATAGCGAAATGAGCCTGCCGACAGCGTAGATGCTCGGCGAGCAGCGAAAACTCAAAGTTGCAGAAGCCTGATGCCAGGCTTGCGGCCGAAAAAGTCCACATGAAGCAATAGAGCGATGCCAGTGCGCTAAGAATTGAGCCCGCAATTAACCGTGGTTGTGATCTAACTTTCATGGCCGCCTAACGCCTGAATTAAGCCGCGCCGCGAAGCGGCGTCGGCTTGAATGAATTGTTAGCGCGCGCCTCGATAGGGTTCTAGGCCAAGATGTGTTGCCACCAAGGGCGCGATCTTGCGTCCAGGGCCGAGTGTGCTTTTGAGGTAACTGAGCTCCACCAATACGCACGACATTGAGCCACGAAATCTCTCTTTAGGTTCACTAGGTTGTTCTTTGCTGAGGCGATTGCCTTTCATGGTAAGGGCTAGGTCTCGGACATTTTGCTTGGCAAATGAACAGCCTTCCCAGTTATGGGCAAACTCATTCCTGATCCTACGTACGACCTCAAGGTCATGCTTTTGGCAGTCTGAAATGATGCCGATTGCGTGACATGCTTTGATACGTGCAGAGAAGGTGCCGAGAGGGGCATTGAATCCGTCTACGAGTGCTGCGGAAGACTTCTGATCTCGCAAATAAGCCAGAAGCAGCTGACCCAAAAGCTCTTCCGAGAAAGCAGCGACAGAAAGTACAAGCCCGCGCTCATCTTCCTCACGCGCAATGTGCATTAACCGATTGATGCGCCCAAAGACTGGGTCGTCAGGTATTTCAGTGGTCTCTCGATCGGTATCCATCATGTGCGCGCTAACTACTATTCGGTTTCAAAGTGAAGCCTAATTCCGCAGCCTAACCCGGCGTCGCGGGATCAATTCATGGCGAATGTCCTACACGAATCAACGACTTCCGCCCATCGCCCCGCCTAATCCTGCCGCCTAATCTTGCGGTCTTTCCTCAGCGGCTGGCCGTCATTATGCGATCCTCACATTCGAGTCCGATATCTGCAAGTTGCACCACGGAAACGAAAGCGCCGCGGTTGCTGGACGAACTGCGCGCGCGCATGCGTAGGCTGGGTTTGTCGTTGCGCACCGAAGAGGCGTACGTCGGATGGGTGCGGCGCTTCATTCTCGCCAACGGCAAGCGGCATCCGCGCGAGATGGGCGCGCGTGAGGTGGAGGCATTCCTGAGCGGGCTGGTAACGCGTGATCGGGTTGCGGCGTCGACGCAGAACCAGGCGCTGGCGGCATTGCTGTTCCTGTACCGCGAGGTGCTGGCCCTGGAACTGCCGTGGATGGACAACATTCGGCGCGCGAAGAAGCCGCTGCGGCTGCCCACCGTGTTGACGCGCGAGGAGGTGGCGGCGCTACTGGCCCAGATGAGCGGAGTCACCTGGCTGATGGCGGGCTTGCTGTATGGCGCGGGGTTGCGGCTGATGGAATGCCTGCGCTTGCGGGTTCAGGATGTGGATTTCGTGCGGCGTGAGATCACGGTGCGCCAAGGCAAGGGCGGCAAGGATCGTCGCACGGTGCTTCCGGCGATGGTGGTCGATGCGCTGCAGGGGCAGATGGCGGAGGCGCGACGGCTGCACGCGCGCGATCTGGCGGCAGGTTTCGGCGCGGTGTGGTTGCCGCATGCGCTGGATCGCAAGTACGTGAATGCGACGCGCGAATGGGCGTGGCAGTACGTGTTTCCCGCCCATGTGCGCAGCATCGATCCGCACGGGGGCGTCGAGCGGCGGCATCATCTGGACGAGACGGTATTGCAGCGCGCGGTGAAGGCGGCCGTGCGGCGGGCAGGGATCGCCAAGCCGGCGACCTGCCATACGCTGCGACATTCGTTTGCAACGCACCTGCTGGAGGCGGGGTCGGATATCCGCACGGTGCAGGAATTGCTCGGACACGCGGATGTGAGCACGACGCAAATCTACACGCACGTGCTCAATCGCGGCGGCAGCGGAGTGGTGAGTCCGCTGGATCGATAGTCCGCGTGGTGGCCGCCATCATCCCGCAGGGCAGGCACCGAGCCCCTCTCCGATGGGCGGGAGAGGGACTGGTTGGGGAAGAATGCGCGGCGCGGCAGTCCCGGTCAGCCCTTGCGTGCCTTCGCAAACGCATCGGCGAACGCGCTGTTGGTCGGCGCGGGCGAAGGGGCCGGTTTGCGTGCGCGATCGTTGCGTGCGCCGCCGCGGTCGTTGCCACGATCGTTCTGCGGCCCGCGCGCGCCGCGTGATTCGCCCGGCACGTCGTCGAGGCGCATCGACAGCGCGATGCGCTGGCGCTGCAGGTCCACTTCCATGACCTTCACCTTGACGATGTCGCCGGCCTTGACCGCCTCGCGCGGATCGCGCACGAACGTGTGCGACAGCGCCGACACGTGCACGAGGCCGTCCTGGTGCACGCCGATGTCAACGAACGCGCCGAACGCGGCGACGTTGGTCACGCGGCCTTCGAGCACCATGCCGACGACGAGGTCCTTCACGTCCTCGACGCCTTCGGCGAAGCTCGGCGCGACGAATTCCGGACGCGGGTCGCGGCCGGGTTTCTCGAGTTCCTTGAGGATGTCGCGCACGGTCGGCAGGCCGAAACGCTCGTCGGTGAACTGCGAAGGATTCACGCCGCGCAGCAACGCGCCGTCGCCGATCACCTGCTTCGCCTCGCGGCCGCACGCGGCGACGATGCGCGCGACGACCGGATAGGCTTCCGGATGCACGCCGCTGGCGTCGAGCGGCTCGTCGCCGTCGGCGATGCGCAGGAAGCCCGCGCACTGCTCGAATGCCTTGTCGCCGAGGCGCGGCACCTTCTTCAGCATCTGGCGCGAGCGGAACGGGCCGTTCTCGTCGCGGTGCTTGACGATGTTTTCGGCCACGCCCGACGACAGCCCGGCGACGCGCGCGAGCAACGGCGCGGACGCCGTGTTCACGTCGACCCCGACCGCGTTCACGCAGTCCTCGACGCGCGCGTCGAGCGCGCGCGCGAGCTTGATCTGGTTGACGTCGTGCTGGTACTGGCCGACGCCGATCGCCTTCGGTTCGATCTTCACCAGTTCCGCCAGCGGGTCCTGCAGGCGCCGTGCGATCGACACCGCGCCGCGCAGGGACACGTCGAGCGTGGGGAATTCCTTCGCAGCGAGTTCGGACGCCGAATACACCGACGCGCCCGCTTCGCTGACCACGATTTTCGCGATCTTGGCGCCGAGCTTCTTGATGACTTCGCCGGCCAGCTTGTCGGTCTCGCGCGAGGCGGTGCCGTTGCCGATCGCGATCAGCGCGACGCCGTGCTTGAGGCAGAGCGCGCCGAGCTCGGCCAGCGACTGGTCCCACTGGCGGCGCGGCTCGTGCGGGTACACGGTGGTCGTCGCGAGCAGCTTGCCGGTCGCGTCGACGACGGCGACCTTGACGCCGGTGCGGATGCCCGGATCGAGGCCCATGACGGCCTTCGGCCCGGCCGGCGCGGCGAGCATGAGGTCCTTGAGGTTGTCGCCGAACACACGGATCGCCTCGTCCTCGGCGGCCTCTCGCGCACGGCCGAACAGGTCCAGCGTCAGCGACAAGTGCAGCTTCACGCGCCAGGCGAGGCGGCAGGTCTCCGCCAGCCACGCATCCGCGGCCCGGCCGCGCTGGCTCACGCCGGCCGCGGCGGCGACGCGCGCCTCGGCCTCGAGCGGGCCCTGCTCGGCATCGGCGGTCGGCAGCAGGTCGAGCGCGAGCACGCCCTCGTTGCGTGCACGCAGCAGCGCGAGCAGGCGATGCGACGGGATCTTCGCGATCGCTTCGGCGTGATCGAAATAGTCGCGGAATTTCGCGCCTTCGTTTTCCTTGCCTTCGATGACCTTGGCGCGGATCTGGCCCTTGCTCCAGATCCAGTCGCGCAGCTCGCCGACCAGGCCCGCATCTTCGGCGATCGACTCGATCAGGATCTGGCGCGCGCCGTCGAGCGCGGCCTTCACGTCCGCGACACCCTTCTCGGCATCGACGAAGGCCGCGGCGCGCTCTTCCGGTGCGATCGTCGGATCGTCGCGAAGGCCGAGCGCGAGCGGTTCGAGGCCGGCTTCGCGCGCGATCTGCGCCTTGGTGCGGCGCTTGGGCTTGTACGGCAGGTACAGGTCTTCGAGTCGCGCCTTCGTGTCGGCTTCGAGGATCTGCGTCTTCAGCGTGTCGTCGAGCTTGCCCTGTTCCTCGATGCTGGCGAGGATCGCCGCGCGGCGGTCTTCCAGTTCGCGCAGGTAGCCGAGGCGTTCCTCGAGCAGGCGCAGCTGCGTGTCGTCGAGGCCACCGGTGACTTCCTTGCGGTAGCGCGCGATGAACGGCACGGTCGCGCCGCCGTCGAGGAGTTCCACGGCGGCCTTCACCTGCGCCGGCTGCGCGGCGATGTCCTGGGCGATGCGGTGTTCGATGGAAAGCATGCGGTCGATCGGTTCCTGATTCTTGATGGATTGAAGAGTGCGGTCGTGGACGGCCGCTTTTTGACCTTCGCGATCAAGAACGATCGCAAAGGCAACCTGAAGTGCGGCCACGGATGACCACCATTGGATTGTCCGAAGTGGCAGCCCCCGGCAGACCGTTGCCGTCATCCCGGGTGCGGCGATTCCGGACGAATCGCAAGACGAATCGAGCGGAAAAGCGAAGGGCCGCAGTCGCGGCCCCTGCGACGATTCTAGCAAGTGGTTTCGGGACTCTGCGATGTGTCCGGTGCGTTGGCTCCGGCAGGCGCACCCGACCCGCTTCTGGGCTTGCCGGACAGTCGGATGGGCCGCCGCTGCAACTGCCACCTTCTGTAGCGCTTCTTGCGCGGGGACTGGTACGTCTCGTCAGGATCGACGCGTTTGACCTGGATCAGCTCGGCCGGAAATCCGGGGATTTTCAGGAACATCGTACCCAACTTTGCGGTGGCCTCGCGGATGGCAGGAAGCGTCATCTTAAGGGTGTCGAGTTCGGGCGACTTCTTGTGATGCTCGACGAACTGGCAGATGTCCGTGATTTCAGGCTTGTTCGGCGCCATGAAGGCGAAGCGGAATACCAGGTCCGGCTGAGCCCGCGCTCCGGAGTGTTCGAGGATGTAGTGCACACGGATCGCCTTGCGCGCCAACTGGACCTTATCGAAGGCGGCAATGCCTTTCGCTTCCACCAGCAGCACGGCGACATTGATGTCGTCGGTTAGTACGAGCAACAAGTCGACATCCTCGTGCCGTCCGCTGACCGGCCACAGCGATTCGTCGAGGTCGTCGATGGCCGGCATTTCCCGCACTTTGTCGCATTCCGCGACGAGCTTTCCCGCTCGCGCGAGCAGAAGTGCTGCGTACAGCCAATCGAGATGGTAGTCCATGCCGGCGAAAACGCAGCGTGCCTGCGGTCCCAACCCAAGATTCGCGTAGTGTGTACGTAGGTCATTGGAGAAGCGATCGGACAACCACGTCACCATGTCTTCCGCGGCATAGGCTTCCGCGAAGCCGAGATAGACGTAGCGCATCAAATGATCACGCTCTTTGGCGTTGAGTTGCTTGAGGTTGTCGACGAGGTGTCGAGCGAACGAGTTCATGCAGCCTCCGAATCGAATGGACACCGAGAATTCCGGGCCGCGTACTCAAGATGGGAAGTAAGCAGCCGGGCTGGCGAATCGTCGCACGAGTTCGCTGCAAGACGCCGGGGTTTCCGTGCGGCGACTACAATGCGAGGACTTCCACAGACGACGTCCTTGTCATGCCCACGATTCCGCCTTGCCCGCAATGCTCACTCGAAAACACCTACCCCGACGGCGAGAACTTCGTCTGCGCCGACTGCGGCTACGAATGGCCGCAAGCCGCGCAGGCATCGAGCGAGACCGCGCAGGTCGTGCGTGACGGCAACGGCAACCGGCTGGCGGACGGCGACACCGTCGTCGTGATCAAGGACCTCAAGGTCAAGGGCTCGTCGATCCCGTTGAAGCAGGGCACGGTGATCAAGAACATCCGCCTTGTCGAGGACGATGCCGAACACATCGAAGGCCATTCGGACAAGATCAAGGGACTGGTCCTGAAGACCTGCTTCCTGCGCAAGGCCTGACGACGGCGCCGCGGCTTGCGCGGCACGGCGCGAACCGCGATGGTGATCAACGGCCGGCGGATGCCCGCCGGAGGGAGTCCTCGCATGCGGATGTCGCGCTACCTGATGGTGCGGATCGTCGCGGTCGGCCTCGCGATCCTGCTCGCGGCGCTCGTGCTGGCACTGTGGCGCGCGCAGGCGGACGTCGAGCGCGAGGAGCTCGGCGCGGCCGCGATGGTGCGTCTCTTCGAGCGCCTCGGCGCGCTCGGCGGCACCTCGCCCGACAAGGCCGCGGACATCGTCGACGAGCTCCGGCGCCTGAATGCCGGCGATGACCTGCGCCACGTGCGCTTCGAACTGCGCGACGCCTCCGGGCAGGTGCTGGTCGCGGCGCGTCCCGATGTCCCCAGGACGTGGCTGGAAACAGCGTTCGCGCGATTTGCACCCGGCGTGCGCCAGCGCAACGCCGCCTCTCCACGGCCATGGGAGTTGCAGGGAGCGGACGGCCGCGCCTACGTTGCGGACGTGCGCCTCAGTCCGGCCAGCGAGCAGCGCGAAGCACTCGACGACCTGCTCGGCCTGCTCGGGCTGCTGACGGGCTTCGCCGCGGCGATCCTGCTCGCGGTGTACTGGACGCTGAAGCGCGCGCTGCGTCCGCTGCAGCCGATCCTCGCCGCGATCGCCGGCTACGAACGCGACGACTTCTCGCACCGTCTGCCGGCGATGCGCCTGCATGAGATGGATGCGATCGGGCGTGCGTTGAATCATCTCGCCGAAGCGCTGGCGCAGGCGCAGGCGCAGCGTCGGACCCTCAGCCTGAAGCTGCTGACCTCGCAGGAGGACGAACGCGCGCGCATCGCGCGCGAACTGCACGACGAGTTCGGCCAGGCGCTGACCGCATTGCGCGCGGACGCGCACTGGCTGGCGCATCGCACCGCGGCGCAGCCCGCCGTGCACGAAGTCGCGCAGGCGCTTTCCGCGCACGGCGAACGCCTGCAGGCCGGCGTGCGCGAACTGCTGCGCGAGTTGCGCTCGCGCGACGTGCACGGCGGCGACGGGACGGCCGCCTTGCGCCGCCTGCTCGACGAACTCGCGGCGGCGTGGCGGGGACGCGGGCTGTGCGTCGACCTGGATTTCGCAGCCGACGACGTGGCGATCGGCGACGATCTGGCGCGGACGCTGTATCGGCTGACGCAGGAGGCGCTGACCAATGCGATGCGTCACGCGCAGGCGACGTGCGTCGGGATCGCGATCCGCATCGACGATGAGGCCGGTGTCGAATGGCGCTGCGAGGACGACGGCATCGGCCTCGACGACGTCGAGCAGGCCGCCGGTCGCGGCTACGGCCTCGCCGGCATGCGCGAACGCGTATGGGCGCACGGTGGCGAGTTGCGCATCGGCCCCGTCCGGTCGCAGGCGCGGCGGCCGGGACTGCGCCTGCTGGCGCGCTTCGGCGTGGACGCTACTGCAGGCGTTCCGGAGTCGCGCTGCTGAGCAGCCCGTGGCGTTCCGCGTAGCGATACATCTCGAGCGTGCTGCCGAGCCCGGTCTTGTGGCGGATCGCGCTCTGGTAGTTCGACACCGTCTTCGCGCTGAGGCAGTGCTGGGCCGCGATGCGTTCCACGCTGTTGCCGCGCGCGAACAGCAGGAACAGATCGAACTCTCGTGGCGAGAGGGATTGGTGCGCGGAGATGGTGACGTCCGCTCCGGTGCGGGCTTCGGCTACCTCGATCGACAGCGGGCAGCCGCCGCGGCCGATCTCGCGCACCGCATCGAGCAGGGTTTGCGGGGCGCTGCTCTTGGTGATGTAGCCGTGCGCGCCGGCGCGCAACGCCTGCGCGGCGAGCGTCGGGCTCTCGTGCATCGTGAACACCAGAACGCGCAGCTGCGGCACGCGCTGGCGCAGGCGCTGCAGCGTGGCGAGGCCGCCGCGTCCGGGCATCGACAGGTCGAGGATCAGCAGGTCGGCGCCGTTCGCGCCGAGCCATCGATAGGCACTCTCGCCGTCGGCGAACTCGGCCACGACCTCGACCGAGTCGTCGAGCTCGAGCAGGCGCCGGTAGCCGGTGCGCACGACGGCGTGGTCGTCGGCGATCGCGATCTTCATCGTGGCCGTTCCGCTTACGGGAAGAAACGCGCCGCGACGGGAGGGTCGCGGCGCGGCGCGATCAGGACTTCAGCACGCCGGACTGCTTCGCCGCATGCGTGGCGAGCGCATCCATCAGCGGCGGATTGAGGCAGTCGTAGTATTCGCCGCCGAAGATCTCCTTCAGGCGGCCGCGCACCGAACCCATGCGGTTCGGGTCCACGCCCGACTCGATGACCGAGGACACGAACGCGGCGAAGCCGGCCGGGGCCCAGCCGCTCTGCGGCGACAGCTCGGAATGGATGAAGTCGAGTCCGTGGAACGCGTGCTTGTCGTTCTCGATGCGGCCGAACATGTGCACGCCGCAGGCGCTGCAGGCGTGGCGCTGGATGGTGGCCTTCTCGTCGACGATCTTCAGCTTGCCGCCGTTCTTCGTGACGGAAACCTTGTCGCGCGGCACGACGCCGACGACCGAGAACATCGCGCCTTGGGGCTTCCAGCACTTCGTGCAGCCGCAGGCGTGGTTGTGCAGCACCTGCGAGTCGATCTTCACCTCGACCGGATCCTGCGTGCAGTGGCACACCAGCGTACCGCCGGCGAAACCGGCGGCGGCGGGCTTGATTCCGTTGTCGACGGAGGGATGGATTGCGACGGTCATGGCTTGTCTCCCGAGTGGATGTTCAGTCGCTGGAGCAACGTGGGTTCAACAACAAATCAACCTCCCCCGCTTCGGGAGATCGAGGGCCGCCTTCCGGTGGCCCGGGGGCGCCGCAGGCGCGGATGAAGGCATCCGGAGCGTGGCGCTTCACTCCGATGGCCCTCACCCCGCTGCGCTATCCATGCTCCGCATGCCGCCAGCGCATCCCTGCGCTGGCCCTCAGCCGCCGGAGGGCGGCTTCGACCTCTCCCGCTGGCGGGAGAGGGGAAAAGCGGTCACCTCTCCCGGTTGCGGGAGAGGGAGAAAAACTTCGCATCAGTACTTGATCACCGAACGGATCACCTTGCCCTCGTGCATGAGGTCGAAAGCGTGGTTGATCTGGTCGAGCGGCAGCGTCTTCGTCACGAACTCGTCGACCTTCAGCTCGCCGGCGAGATAGCGGTCGACGTAACCCGGGAGCTGCGAACGGCCCTTGACGCCGCCGAACGCGGATCCGCGCCAGACGCGGCCGGTGACGAGCTGGAACGGGCGCGTGGAGATCTCCTGCCCGGCGCCGGCGACGCCGATGATGATCGACTCGCCCCAGCCCTTGTGGCAGCACTCCAGCGCCGAGCGCATGACCTTGACGTTGCCGATGCACTCGAACGAGAAGTCCACGCCGCCGTCGGTGAGGTCGACGATGACTTCCTGGATCGGGCGGTCGTAGTCCTTCGGGTTGACGAAGTCGGTCGCGCCCATCGCCTTGGCCATCTCCCATTTGTCCGGGTTCATGTCGATCGCGATGATGCGCGAGGCCTTCGCCATGACCGCACCCTGCACGACGGCGAGGCCGATGCCGCCGAGGCCGAACACGGCCACCGTCGCGCCGGGCCACACCTTCGCGGTGTTCAGCACGGCGCCGATGCCGGTGGTGATGCCGCAGCCGAGCAGGCAGACCTTCTCGAGCGGCGCGGAGGGGTTGATCTTCGCGAGCGCGATCTCGGGCAGCACCGTGTACTCGGAGAACGTGCTCGTGCCCATGTAGTGATGGATCATCTTGCCGTTCTTCGAGAAGCGCGAGGTGCCGTCCGGCATCAGGCCCTTGCCCTGCGTGGCGCGGATCGCCTGGCACAGGTTGGTGCGGCCGGACGTGCAGAACTTGCACACGCCGCATTCGGGCGTGTAGAGCGGGATCACGTGGTCGCCGGGCTTGACGCTCGTCACGCCAGGGCCGACTTCCTGCACGATGCCGCCGCCCTCGTGGCCGAGGATGGCCGGGAACAGGCCTTCCGGATCCGCGCCCGACTGCGTGAACGCGTCGGTGTGACAGACGCCGGTGGCGACGATCTTCACCAGCACTTCGCCGGCGCGGGGGCCCTCGAGGTCGACCTCCTCGATCTCGAGGGGTTTGCCGGCTTCCCAGGCGACGGCTGCTCTCGTTTTCATGTTTCGGGTTCTCCTTAGGTGTCAGGGATGCCGTGGTGGCGCTCCGGCCGCATCGCGGAGACGCGGCCGGTGCCGGAGGAAACCGGCGGAAAGCGGTTCGACGACGCGCTTTCCGCCCTGCCGCCTCGTTGGCGTATCGGCTGCAATGTGCATGCCACGCCGGGCCGCGTCGCCGCGGCCGCGCAAAGTGCGGTGTTGGCTCGCGTTCCGCGGGATGGAACGCCTCGCTCGCTTCGCGGTGGCACGGAAATGGAACACTTGCCGGCGCAGCCTCGTTCGGTGCGGAACAGTGCGCAGCGGGCGGCGCGCCGCCGCGCACGCGTTCCTATTGCGGAATGACCACGCCCCACGGCAGTTCGCCGACGGGGATTTCCTTCGTCACCGCCAGCGACTTCGTGTCGATCACGCTGACGCTGTTGGAGCGGCCGTTGGCGACGTAGAGCTTCGCGCCGTCCCGCGTCAGGGCCATGTTCCAGGGCCGCTTGCCGACCGGGATCTCCTTCACGACCGTGTTCGTCGCGGTGTCGACGACCGAGACGCTGCCGGCACCGCCGTTGGCGACGTAGACGCGCTTGCCGTCGCGGCTGGCGGTCACGCCGGCGGCGCGCTGCGCGGTCTTGATCGTGGCGACCTTCCTGCGTGCCGCGACGTCGACCACGTCGACCGCGTCCGCGCCCTCCTGGGCGACGTAGAGCGTCGACGCGCCGGTGAAGGCGACGCCGCGCGGGTGTCCGCTGGTCGCGATCGTGCCGACCGACGTCTTCGACGCCAGGTCGATCACGTCCATGTCGTTCGAGCCTTCGTTGCTGGTCAGCAGCGTCTTGCCGTCCGGCGTGAATTCGCAATGCTCGGGGTTGCGGCCCTTGGTCGGGATGTTCGCCGCGATCTCGAACGTCTTCGCGTCGACGACCAGTACGCGGTGCTGGCCCTCGGCGCAGACCGCGAGCGTCTTGCCGTCCGGCGACAGGCGTACGCCTTCGGCGTCGTCGCCGATCGCGACCTTGTGCACGACGGCGTCCGTCGCCGGATCGAGCGCGACGAGCTGGTCGTGCTCGGCGTCGACGACGTAGATCGTCCGCCCGCCGGCATCGGCGTCGATCGCCTGCAGGCGCTTGCCGAGCGCACCGCCGGCGCTGAGCGTGCGCACGACGGCGTCGCTCGACGTGTCGATCACCGAGATCGTGCCGCTCTTCTGGTTGGGTACGAAGGCGAGCGGCGGCGCCGCGTCGGCCGGAACGGCGGCCGACAGCAGCGCAGCGGCCAGCGTACCGAATGCGAGCGCGCGGACGGAGGGGGCGGGACGGAAGAGAGGGTGCGGCATGGTGGCTCCGGTACGGCAGGGAAGAAGCGTCATCATGCCCGCTCACCAGTTCTTTTCGGCAGGATCTCCCGCGTACTTGGAGCGGACGAACGCGAGGATCTTCCACAGCTCGTCGTCGGAGACGACGCTCTCGAACGGCGGCATGTCGCCGACGACCTTTTCGTGGCCGATGCGCGAGTAGCCCTTGGTCTGCATCGCGGTGCTGCCGAGCTTGACGAGGTTGAACAGCGTCGTGTCGTCGCTGCCGTAGACCCAGGTGTCGTTGATGACCGGCGGGCACATGCCGCCGCCACCGCCGGCGCCGTGGCAGCCGCTGCAGGCCTTGGAGACGAACAGGTCCTTGCCCTTGGCGATCGCCTCGGCGTTGTCGGTGTACGGATTCTTGACGATGTCGAGACCGTGTTCGTTCTTGCCTCCCGCCGCGGGAGCGGCGGCGGCGGGCTTGGCATCCGTACCTTGCGCGCGGACGGCATGCCCGGATGCGAGCGCAAGCAGACAGCCGGCAGCCGTCGTCGCGGCAAGCAGGAGGGAGGTGGTGCGGACTTTCATCGGGTTCTCCATCGTCTTCGGAAGCGAGTCGGGGATGCTGCGGGACGCAACGGGCGGGGAAGAGAAGGGTTCACGGCGCGGCTCCGGACAGCACGGCGGCGACTTCGGTGTTGCCGCGTTCGCGCGCGATGTCGAGCGCGGTCTGGCCCTTGGTGTCCTTCGCGCCGCGATCGGCGCCGGCGGCGAGCAGGCGCTTCGCCGCCGCGGCGTTGTCCTCGGCCGCGGCGAGCATCAATGGCGTGACGCCGGCCTGGTTGGCGGCGCCGACGCGGGCACCGCGGCGGATCAGCAGGTCGATCGCGTCGTCGGACTTCTTCGCGATCGCGAACATCAGCGGCGTGAAGCCGGCGGCGTTCACCGCGTTGACGTCGGCACCGGCGTCGACGAGCTGGGTCATGCGCGGGAGGCTGCCGTAGGTGATCGCGAGGGCGAGTGGGTTCCATCCGCTGGGGCTCCAGCCGTTCTTTTCGGCTCCGCGCTCGACGAGCAGGCGCACCATGTCGGCATCGTCGCGATAGACCGCGAGCATCAGCGGCGACCACCCGTCCTTGTCGCGCACGTCGATCGTCGCGCCGCGGTCGAGCAGGATGCCGGCGATCGCCACGCGCCCCTCGCGCACGGCCCATTGCAGTGCATTGAAGTCGAGCGTCGCGACCGTGTCGGGGGCGGCACCGTGGTCGAGCAGCCAGCGCACGCGGTCCGGGTCGTTGCCGACGACCGCGTCGCCGAGTTCCTTCGTCGGGTCCGCGCCGGCGACGACGCGCTGCTTCGTCGCCGCGAGTTCCTCGGGCGATGTCTGCGGATGGTCGCCGCTGGCGGCGCGGTGTGCCGCCTCGATCGCGGTGTAGGGGCCGTGCGAGGGCAAGTCGCCGGAGACGACGCATTCCTCGCATTGCACCAGCGGTACGCCGTAGCTCGCGAGGATGGCGCGCACGTCGTCCGCGTGCGCTTCCAGGACCTGCTCGATGCGCTGCTTCAGTTCCTTGTCCGCCCGGCGCACGCCGAGCGACATCGAGAATTCGAGCGGAATGCGGTCGTCGAGGCGGTTCAGCGGCAGCAGGGTCAGCGGAGCGCCTTTCTGCTTCGCGTACCAGCCGCCGATCGGACCCCAGGTCTCGGCGGCGTCGAGCTGGCCCTCGATGACCTGTTCGACCTGCTTGCCGGGGTGTTCCTCGGGGTTGTACGAGGTGTCGACGAACACGTACTGCACCTGCGTGTTGTCGACGACGCCGTGCGCGCGCAGCGCCTCGCGCGCCGGCGAACTCTGGAACACGCCGACGCGCAGTTTCTTCAGCGCCGGATCGTCGAGCGAACGGATGGCGTGACCGCGATCGTTGCGGTAGGCCAGCACGAAAGTGGACTTGAAATAGGGCTTCGTCGTCGCCGCCATCTCGTAGTCCGACGGCAGGTCCATCAGCACGTCGCACTTGCCGGCGTTCAGCGTGCTGCGCGCGAGGCCGCGGCCGTAGTACGGGTACCAGGTGTACTCCAGCTTCGCTCCCATGCCGCGCGCGAGCAGCTCGGCGATCTTGTTCTGGAAGCCTTCGCCGCGCTGGTTGGACAGCGGCATGTTGCCGGGGTCGGCGCAGACGCGCAGCGGCGGGGTTTCGGCGGCGTGGGCGGTGCCGGCGAGCAGCAGGGCCAGCGTCAGGGTTTTCAGGAACATCGTTCGCTCCTCGTGCGGCGCCGTGATCCTGGGTCGGGCCGGAATCGTGCGCGGAGCGTAGGGGATACCGGTGGATCGGACACGCATCGCAGGCGGCGACGGCGGGATCGGTTGCGACTCACGGCAGGACTGGAAGGATTCTGGTCTGCGTCGGGGCCCGTCGCCGGGCCCCGACTCGTGCGATGGGGCAGGCCGCTCAGTTCTGCGCGACCTTCTTGCCGACTTCCTCGCCATTGTCGACGCGGAAGGTGAACAGCGAACCACCGGTCGGCACCTTGTCGAAGCCGCTCGCGTAGGCGAGGCCGACCGCGCCGAGCGCGCCGAACGGATCGGCCGGATCGAGGCCGCCCGCGATCGGCAGGCCGATCCAGCCACCGATGCCGGTGAACACCGACACATACTGGTGGCCGGCGACCTTGTAGGTGATCGGGTTGCCGATGATTCCGGACGACAGCTTCTTCGACCACAGGATCTTGCCGGTGTCCTTGTCGACCGCGCGGAACCAGCCGTCGAGCGTGCCGTAGAACACCACGCCGCCGTCGGTGACGAGCGCGCCGCCCCAGGTCGGGAACTTCTCGTTGATCTCCCACTTGGTCTTGCCGGTGGTCACGTCGAAGGCCTTGAAGTTGCCGAGGTTGCCCGGCTTCTCCGGCTTCATCGCGACGTTGGCGAACACGTAGACGATGCCGGTCATGATGGCGCCGCGTTCCTTCGGCTCGTCCTCCATGTACCAGTTGTTGGTCGGGCAGAAGAAGATCTTCGGGTCCTTCGGGTCGACCGCGCACGGCTGCTGGTCCTTGCCGCCCATCGCCGACGGCGAGGCCTTGACCGGCTTGTCGATGTCGAACGGCGAGTGCTCCTTGACCTTGACCGGGCGGCCGGTCTTGAGGTCGATCTTCTCGGCCCAGTCGACGTTCACGTACTTGTTCGCGTGCAGGATCGTGCCGTCGCGGCGATCGATGACGTAGGCGAAGCCGTTGCGGTCGAAGTTGACCAGCACCGGCTTGCCGTCGATCTCGACGAGGATGTTCTCGTTGATGCCGTCGTAGTCCCACTGGTCGAACGGCGTCTTCTGGTAGCCCCACACGGCTTCGCCGCTGTCCGGCTTGCGCGCGAAGATCGTCATCGACCACTTGTTGTCCTGGTCGCCCTTGTTGCACTCCTCGTGCGTCTTGTACTTGCAGCGGTAGGTCGGGCTCCACAGGCCCGGGTTGCCGGTGCCGTAGTAGACGAGGTCGAGCTTCGGGTCGTAGGTGATCCAGCCCCACGGCGCGCCGCCGCCGCGCTGCCATTCGTCACCCGGGTAGCTGCTCACGCCGAGGTCGCCGAGGCGGCCGTGCTCGGGATGCGCCTTGTTGAAGTCCTTGCCGAGGCACACGTCCTTGTCCGGACCGGTGCTGTGGCAGACCCAGGCCTCCTTGCCGTCGGCGAGGCGGTACGCGGCGAGGCGGCCGCGTGCGCCGAACTCGTTGCCGCCCATGCCGGTGATGACGAGGTCCTTGACGATCAGCGGCGCGGGCGTCGAGGTCTCGCCCTTCTTCGGCTCGGCATGCTTGACCTTCCATGCCTCCTTGCCGGTCTTGGCGTCGAGCGCGATCAGCTGGCCGTCGAGCGTGTTGAACACGACCTTGCCGTCGGCATAGGCGGCGCCGCGGTTGACCGTGTCGCAGCAGGCGACGGCGACCGCGTGCTCGTCCTGCTTGGGCGTGTACTTCCACACGACGTGGTAGGTGTCCGGCTCGGACAGGTCGAGCGCCCAGACGTAGTTCGGGTAGCCGCTGACGTAGTACATCATGTTGCCGACGACGAGCGGCTGGCCTTCGTGGCCGCGCGGACCGCCGGTCGACATCGACCACGCCATCTGCAGGTTGCGGGCATTGTTCTTGTTGATGTCCGTCAGCTTGCTGTGGCGCGTGCCGGCGTAGTCGCCGCTCGGGGCGCCCCAGCCTTCGGGGGTCTGCGTCAGCTTGACGACTTCGTCGTTGGCCAAGGCGGCGTTCGCGCCCAGGGCGGCCGCGACGACGGCACAGAGCGCGAACGGGGACGTGGTGTTGCGTTTCATGGCAGTGCTCCCTCCTGACGGACTGGCAGTTGTGGGTGCTCGTGCGGCTTTCGGGCCGCAAGCGCACCGACCCCGTCGAGGGGGCCGGTGCTGCGATGCGCTTCCTACAGTGCAGCGCTCGTGCCAGAACCGGCCCCGGACGGGATTCTCCCGGGGATCAATGCATTGCAAATTGTTGCGCCGCAACGATATTTCGCCACTGTGCCAGGGGCGGAACAGTCGGGCACGCAGTGCTGCGCCATGGGTGGCATAGCCGGGCGGCGGCGTTTGGGCGAAGGGGACCGGACCGGTCCGGCGGCGGGCGAAACCGGCGCGCCGGCGTCAGGCGTGGTGTTCGCCGTCGATTTCGACCAGCAGTTCGCGCCGGCAGATGTCGCCGGCGAGCAGGACCAGGCCGCCGAGTACGGGAATGCGCGCGGAAAGGGTGGCTTCCACCGTCGTCGCGGCGGCGGGGTCGCGCAGGTAGGCCTTCAGCAGGCTCCCCGCGCCGAGATGCGGGTCGGGCAGTCCGGCCTGGCGCAGCAGGCTGCCGAGGTTGGTCAGGGTCTCGTCGAGCTGCGCGTCGACATCGTCTTCATGCAGCGAGGCATGGCCGACCACGGCGGCGGTGCCGGAGATCAGCAGTTGCGTGTCCGCCGTGCGCATGCCGCGCGTGAACGTCGGCGACGTCGGACCATACTGGCGCGGGTAGCGCCAGGCACTGACCTGGCGCGGGTTCTCGATGGCGGTGCCGGCGGAACGCGCGGCGAGGCCGTAGACCTGCAGCACGCGCACGCCGTCCTGCCGGCCGATCGCGCTCGCTGCCGGGTAGCGTGCCGTGCCCGCCGGCATGCCGGCGGCGCGCCCGTCGCAGAACAGGCGGTAGCGCTCGGCGTCGCCGCTGCCGTCGTTGATCGCGTCGAGGT
>DBMH01000013.1 GCA_002297645.1 Rhodanobacteraceae bacterium UBA703
CACCGACCCGCTGACCGGCCTGCTCAACCGCCGCGCCGCCGGCCGCCGCCTGGACCGGCTGTCGCCGGCGGCCGACGGCAGGACCGATGTCGTCGTCCTGCTCGACGTCGACGGCTTCAAGTCGATCAACGACGAACACGGACACCCGCAGGGCGACCGGGTGCTGAAGGCCATCGCCGACCGGCTGCGCACCGTCTGCGCGGACGGCGACGTGCTCGCGCGCTGGGGTGGAGAGGAATTCCTCGTCGTGCGCAGGGACGTCGGCGTCGACGCGGCACGCGCCCTGGCGGAACGGCTGCGCACTGCCATCGCCGATGCGCCGTTCGCCCTCTCCGACGGCGACCTCGCCATCAGTGCCTCCGTCGGTTTCGCGGCATGGCCGTTCTTTCCCGATCCCGACGGCAATCCCTGGCAGGACAGCCTCGGGCTGGCCGACCGCGCCCTGTACGCGGCCAAGGATGCCGGCCGGAACGGCTGGGTCGGCCTGTGGGGAACGCCGGCCGGCGTCGGCACGCCGACGTCGACCTTGCGCCGTTCGCTGGATCGCGCGCAGGTCCGCGGCCTGGTGACGATGCACTCGCATCGCCAGGCGACCGCCACCGGCGTGGAGGAAGCCGCGCTTTCCCTGCCGTCGCCGCAGCGGTAGCGCCGAGCGATGCCCACGCCGACCTCGCGATCGCGGCAGGGATATAGGCTGCTGGAATGGCTGCGCCGGGTACCGGTCGAGGATCCGGTCGAACGCCGCAACGCACCGATGCTGCAGGGGATCCTGCTCGCGTTCGGCCTCGTCGTGCCGATGACGGCCGCGCTGCGCTGGAGCCAGCACCTGCCGATCGGCGAGATCGACGTCGGCGGGGAACTGCTCGGACTCGCGCGCATCGGCTTCGCGTGGATCGCGTTCTACCTCGTACGCCTCGGCTACTTCCGCTTCGCGGCCGGGCTGTTCATCGCCAGCGAGCTCACCGGACTGGCCTTCGCCTATGCGGTCTACGGACTCAAGGCCCAGTTGCCGATGCAGGTCGTGCACGCCTTTCCGCTGGTACTCGGCGGCCTGCTGCTCGGACGCCGGGCACTGTGGTGGATCGCGGCCGCGCTGCTGGCGATCGCCACGGCAGGCGCCGCGCACGACTTCCAAACCGGCCTGCTGCCCTTCCTGCGTGTCGAAGCCTGGAGCAACCTGCTCGCCGTCCTGCTCGGTTTCGGCGGCATCGCGATCGTGCTCGATCGCGCGGTGTCCGCCCTGCGCGAATCGCTCGGCACCGCGACGCGGCGCGGGCAGGAACTCGTGCGGGCGCGCGACCGGCTGGAGCGCGAGGTGGTCGAGCGCGAGCGCACCCAGGCACAACTTACGCACGCGCTGAAGATGGAGGCGATCGGGCGCATCGCGAGCGGCATCGCGCACGACTTCAACAACATCCTCGCCGTGGTCCTCGGCTACGCCAGCCGTCCCGGCGCAGCCGCCGACACCGAGACGGCCGAGAAAAGCCTGAACGGCATTCGCGCGGCGGCACGACGCGGCACGCTCGTCGCACAGCGCCTGCTCAACCTCGGCCGCAACGACGCGGCGCGCGTCGAGCGGACCGACGTCGCCACCGCGGTCGAGGCGATGCAGCCGCTGCTCGCCCAGGTCTTCGACGGGCGCGTGCGGGTGACGCTGTCGATCGCGCGGCGACCGTTGCCGGTGCGGATCGACCGCGGCGGCCTCGAACTCGCCCTGTTGAACATCGCCACGAACGCACGCGACGCGATGCCGGACGGCGGCGGCTTCGACATCCGCGCGAGCCTGCGCGACGGCAGCGAGGGCCGCCAGGTGCTCCTGACCCTGTCCGACACCGGCGCGGGCATGCCCACGGAAGTCGCCGCGCGCATGTTCGAGCCGTTCTACACGACCAAGCCGCGCGGCGCGGGCACGGGCCTGGGCCTGAGCGACGTGCGGCGGCTGGTCGCCGAAACCGGCGGCTCCATCGAGGTCGACAGCACGCCCGGCGACGGCACCACATTGCGGATCGCACTGCCGAGCGCGGAACCCGCGACCGATGCGGCGATCGCACTGCCTTCCGGCGTGCGCGTCCTGCTGGTCGATGACGACGATGCCTTGCGCGACGTGCTCGCGGGTGCGCTGCGTGACGCCGGTGCCGAGGTCGTCGAGGCACGCGGCGGCGACGAGGCGGAGCGGCACGCCGTCGCCGGGGTCGAGGCGATCGTCACCGACTTCGAGCTGCCGGACGTATGCGCCGACGAGCTGCTGCCGCGCCTGCTCACGGGCAGGCCGCCGGTGCCGGTGGTGCTGATCTCCGCGCATGCGTATGCGCACGAGCGCTGCGCGGCGACGGTCCCGTCGCTGGCGAGCCTGCGCAAACCGTTCGCGACAGCGGATCTCGTCGACGCCCTGGCGCGGCACCTGCGCGCGTAGCGAGCGCGTTCCGGCTGCCGGTGGCGATCGAGAATCCTCCGGCCGGGGAGTCGTTCAGCGTGGCGTCGTCTCGCGATCGGCGCGGATCGTGCGTGCGGCATTCGGCAGGATCGGCGTGTCGCGGCTGCCGATCCGCTCCAGCAGGCGCCGCAATTCGGCGTCGGACAGCGGCGGACTGAACCAGTGCCCCTGCCCCTCGCTGCACTCGTGCCGCAGCAGCCATTCGAACTGGCTCGCGGTTTCCACGCCTTCGGCGGCCGATCGCAGGCCGAGCTCGCCGGCGAGCCGGATCACCGCATCGACGATCGCCATCGAGTCGGCGTCGAGACCGATGTCGCGCACGAAGGACATGTCGATCTTGATGCGATCGAACGGGAACATGCGCAGCAGTTGCAGCGAGGAATAGCCGGTACCGAAGTCGTCCAGCGACAGGCGCACGCCGTGGTCGTGCAGATCGTGCAGCGCGAGCCGCGTGGCCGCGTCGCGCGCCAGCAGCGCGCTCTCGGTGACCTCCAGGTCCAGCCGGTCCGGCGGCAGGCCGGTCTCGCGCAGGACCTCGATGACGTTCTGCACCAGGCCCGGCCGGCGCAGCTGCAGCGGCGACAGGTTCACGCCGACCTTAATCGGCTGCGGCCACGCGGCCGCGGCGCGGCAGGCCTCGCGCAGCACCCAGTCGCCGAGCGGGCCGATCAGGCCCATTTCCTCGACGATGGGAATGAACACCGCGGGAGGCACTTCGCCCTGGCTCGGATGGCGCCAGCGCAGCAGCGCCTCCACCGCGACCAGCTCGCTGCTCGCCAGCGCGACGATCGGCTGGTAGGCCAGACGGAATTCGCCGCCGGCCAGCGCGCTGCGCAGGTCCTGTTTCAGGCTCAGGCGGAGCTGCACGAGGGCTTCCATCTCGGGCGCGAAGAAGTGGTACTTGCGGCCGCCCTCGCGCTTCGCGGTGTACAGGGCGAGATCGGCACGCTTGAACAGCTCGCTCAACGGCATGGTGCCGGCACGCGTCTGCGCGACGCCGAGGCTGGCGCCGACGCCCACGCGTGCTTCCTCGATGTCGAACGGTTCGTCGATCGCGGCGACGATGCGGGACGCCAGCGCATGGCCGTCGCTTTCGCCGTCCGCACAGACCTGCATCAGCGCGAACTCGTCGCCTCCCATGCGCGCGACGCGCACGTCGGCGTCGCCGACGATCGCGGTCAGGCGCCGGGCGACCTGGTCGAGCAGCTGGTCTCCGGCGCGATGCCCGAACGAATCGTTGACCGCCTTGAAGTCGTCGAGGTCGACGTAGTGGATGTTCAGCACCGATCCGCTCGGAAGCGCCGCCAGCGCGTTCTGCACGAGGCGCTGGAACTCGGCTCGGTTCGGCAGCCCGGTCAGCGCGTCGTAGTAGGCGAGCTGGTTGATGCGCGCCTGCGCTTCGTCGTGGGTGATCGCGATCGCGCAGACGTGCACGCAATGCGCGACGATCTCGCGCTCCAGCGTGGTCGGTCCCCGCGGCTCGCGGTAGTAGAACGCGAAGGTGCCGACGACGCGGCCGTCGATGGTCTTGATCGGACTCGACCAGCACGCGCGCAGGCCGATGTCGAGCGCGAACTGCCGGTACGAGGCCCAGCGCGGATCGGTCCCGATGTCGACGGCCTCGACCGGCTCGGCGTACCAGGCCGCCGTGCCGCAGGAGCCGGCGAGCGGCCCCGCCTGCAGGCCGTCGATGGCGCTCGAGTAGGAATCCGGCAGGCTCGGCGCCGACAGCGGATGCAGGCGTCCCGCGGCGTCGACGGTCAGGATGGAGCAGATGGCGCCTTCCGCGAGGCGTTCCGCGTTGGTGCAGATGCGATCCGCGATCGACGCCAGCGGCACGCCGTGCGCGACGTCCTCGAGGATCTCCCCCTGCAGTTGCAGCAGCGCCGCGTTGGCTACGGAACCGGTCATACCGTCTGCGCTCCGAGGCTCGTGGCACCAGGCGCGGCCGGCAGGCCGTGCCGGGCGGATTTCCCCTCAGTCTTCCTTCATGCGTGTGCCGCGTCCGCGCGGTTCGCCGGCGTTCGATCGCTCAACCGGCCGTCGCTCCCTGCGCCGCGGGCGAGGTCGCCTGCGGTGCGAACCGGTGCAGATCCATGTGCTCGGTCGGCACCGGCTTGTAGTCCGGCCCGAACGCGACGTCGCCGGGCCTCCACCCGGCCGGTGTCCACAACGCCCCCCAGAAGCGCCGGAACGCCCCCCATTGCATCGCGACGAGACCGCGCTCGTTGTCGACGTCGACCATCGGATCGCCGACGCCCGTCGGGCGCGGCGGCTCGCCGTAGAGAGCGGTGCCGAACAGGACGTCCCACACCGACAGTACCTGGCCGAAATTGCAGTTGTGGAGGTGCGGACGATCCGGGTCGACGATCATGTGGTGCAGGCGATGGAACTTCGGATCGACGAACAGGCGCTCGAACACGCGCCCGAATCCGAAGCGGACGTTCGTATGGGAGAAGTTCTGCACCAGTTCGGCGATGAGCAGCAGCAGCGCGAACTGGTCCGGCTCGATGCCGATGACGATCGCGACCGTGGCCAGCACCATCGACTGCAGGAAGCCGTCGACGTAGCTGCCGCGGTCGTTGCTCCAGCAGCTCATCTGGCGCTGGCTGTGATGCATGCTGTGCAGTGCCCACCACCACGGCATCGCGTGCTGCGCGCGATGCATCCAGTAGTACGTCAGGTCGTACAGCACGTAGTAGACGAGGAACAGCACGAGCGGATGGTGCTGGAACCACGGCACCCAGGCGGCGAGCCCCGACACGACGTCCTCGCCGCCCGCCGCGACCGGCGCGCCGCCGGCGAACCAGTTCACCAGCGGCGTCAGCACGAGATAGGCGAACAACGGGTTCAGGCCGAGCAGCATCACCAGCGTGTAGGTGCGGTCGATGCGCGTCAGGCGGCGATCGGCCCAGCGCTCGGCCGGCGCGAGGCTCTCGAGCGGGCGGAAGACGAGGCCGATGATGGCGACCTGCACGATCGCGATCAGGATCGCGGCCGCGATCTCGCGCGGATCGCCGGCGAGCCCGTCGAGATGGACGACGTGGAGAAACGGCGAGACGGCGTTCGCGTCCAGCCAGCCGACGGCATGGGACCACAGTTCGAGCATGCGGGAATTGTAGCGCCCGCGCCGTGGCGCGCGCGCGAAAATATCGCGGGCTCCCCCGGACCGGCCAACCTCACCAGGAGTTCATCGGACCGCGGGATTCAGGCCGTCGCGGGCCACTGGCGAAACACGACGCAGACTTCGGTGGCGTCGCGTGCGGCGAATTCCAGCGCGCCCCAGGGCTTCTTCGTCACGGTCGCGCTGTCGGGATGCAGCAGGTCCGGCCGCCGCGAGCGGATCTCGACGTGCATCGCGCCGATCGCGTCCGTCTCGATGGCGAATTCCGGGCGCCCTTTCGCCGCGAACTCGGCGTTCTCGACCAGATAGACCTTGGCACCGTCGCGCTCGACCACGACCAGGTCGCTTTCCTGATGCAGGACCTGAAAACCGAGCCCGTCGACGAAGAAGTCGAAACCTTCGTCCAGATGGTCGTAGAACACTTTGGGAATCAGCCGTTGCAGCATCGTCGAACCCTCGCGTCGCCGCCATCTTGAACGCCCGTCGGGGCGCTTGCGAGAGCCTCGTGCGAAAGCTGCCAAAACCGTCGCACATGCCGTATGCGCCGCGTGAAAAGCCGGCCGGACCTCGGACTTCCGGCACATCGGAAGGCACGTCCGCAGGACTATTCTTCACGATCCGATCCACCGTACCGATCCGATCCGAAAGGCGCTCCATGAAAGCATCGATCCTCGCCGCCCTGCTCGCCTGCGGCGGTCTCGCGGGCCTCGTTCCGCCGGGCGCCGTGCTGGCCGCCGGCGATTCGGGCAAGGAGGCGTCCGCCGCCAAGGGCGACGAGTTCGCCGGGCTGCCGCCGTTCCCGGCCGACCGCACGGTACGCCAGTCGATCACGCTGGACGGCCGCAAGCTCGCCTACGACGCCACGGTCGGCTCGCTGCCGGTGCTCGACGAGAAAGGCAAGACCATCGCCGAGGTGATGACCGTCGCCTACACCATGCCCGGCAAGGATCGACCCGTCACTTTCGCGCTGAACGGCGGCCCCGGCGCGTCGTCGGTGTACCTCAACCTCGGCGCGCTCGGCCCCAAGCGCGTGCAGTTCGGCGCTGCCGGCGACAGCCCGTCGGCCCCCGCCGTCGCGCACGACAATCCCGGCACCTGGCTCGACCTCACCGATCTCGTCTTCATCGACCCGGTCGGCACCGGCTTCAGCCGCGCGCGCGTGCCCCAGGACGAAGCGAAGAAGCGCTTCTACTCGACCGATGCCGACATCGAGTACCTGTCGCGCATCGTGTACGACTGGCTGGTGAAGAACGACCGCCTGCTGTCGCGCAAGTACCTCGTCGGCGAGAGCTACGGCGGCTTCCGCGGCCCGCGCATGACGCACTACCTGCAGACGCGGCTCGGCGTGGCGATGAACGGCCTCGTGCTGGTCTCGCCGTACCTCGATCCCGGTGCCTCGAGCAACGGCGACCTCTCGCCGCTGCCTTGGATGCTGACCCTGCCGACGATCGCGGCCGCCAACCTCGAACGCCAGGGCAAGCTGACCGATGCGGCGATGGAGAAGGTCGTCGACTACACGCGCGGCGACTACGTCACCGACCTGCTCAGGGGCCGCAGCGACCCGCAGGCGCTCGACCGCATCGTCCGGCGCGTGACCGAACTGTCCGGCCTCGATCCCGCCTTCGTGCGCCGCTCCGGCGGCCGCCTCGAGACGCAGGCGTTCCTGCGCGAGGTGTTCCGCGAGGACGGCAAGCTCGGCAGCCGCTACGACGCCAACGTGACCGCGTGGGACCCGTTTCCGTTCGCTCCCGAGCAGCGCACGAACGACCCGATCCTCGACGGCATCATCGCGCCGACGACGACCGCGATGGTCGATTTCATCACGCGCACCGCCGGCTGGAAGTACGACGGCCGCTACAACGCGCTGAGCTACGAGGTGAACGGCCTGTGGGACCGCGGCGACCGCAAGGGCTCGGTGGAGCAACTGCGCCAGGCGGTCGCGGTCGACCCGAAGCTGCAGGTGCTGATCGTTCACGGCTGGGGCGACCTGTCCTGCCCGTTCATGGCGTCGCGGCTCATCGTGGACCAGATGCCGGTCATGGGCGATGCGAATCGCGTGCAGGTCCGGGAATACGCCGGAGGCCACATGTTCTACAGCCGCGGCGACAGCCAGGCCGCAATGAAGCGCGACGTCGCGCGCGTGTACGCGGCTCACTGACGCGTGGTGCCGCGATGACGCCCGCTTGCCGATGAAACTCTGGGTCGACGCCGACGCCTGCCCGAAGGTCGTCAAGGAAATCCTCTATCGTGCCGCCGAACGCGAGCGCGTGGAGTTGATCCTGGTCGCCAACCGCCCGCTGGCCGTGCCGCGCTCGCTCTTCATCCGCAGCCGCACGGTCGAGGCCGGTCTCGACGTCGCCGACAGGGCGATCCTCGGCTGGATCGAACCCGGCGACCTCGTCGTGACCGCCGACGTGCCGCTCGCCACCGAGGTGGTCGAACGCGGCGCCACCGCCCTGCATCCGCGCGGCGAGCTCTACACCGCCGAGAACGTGCGCCAGCAGCTGTCGTTGCGCGATTTCATGACCGACCTGCGCGGCGCCGGCGTGCAGACCGGCGGGCCGCCGGCCTTCGACCAGCGCGACCGCCAGGCCTTCGCCAACCAGCTCGACCGGCTGCTGGCGCAACGCCGGCGCTGAATCCTCCGCGCGCCGGAGCGCGCGGTCGGCTGCGATGCCCCGGTGAAAACGGCGGTCCGTCGTCGCGCATGCGGGAGCACATCCCGTGCGTGACCTGCCCGTCGCCACGGCGCTGGTCGCCCACGGGGCGGGGGCGACACCACGAAGCTCCCGAAGGTCGTTCCGTGAAGCCTCGACACCCTCCAAGGCGGATTTCCCGCGAAGACGCGGAGACGCGAAAGGGCCTTCTCCGCGCTTTCGCGTCATGGCCGGAAGCGCATGTTCGCGGTTTTTTCGCGCCCGCGTATCGCAACCGTTGAGACAGCCGGGCGCATACTCGCCCCGATGAAGTCCGTACCGCCAACCGATGCCGACCGCCTCGACGCGCCGACGCGCATCAAGGGCCGCGGCGCCGCGTCGAACCCCGAAGGCCGTTTCGAGACGATCGGGAAGACGCGCGAGGACGACGGCTGGCATCGCGAAGCAGAGGCGGCGCCGCGACCGCCGACGCAGGTGACCGAGGAACGCGCGCGCTCGATCATCAGCCGCAACGATTCGCCGGACATCCATTTCACGCAGTCGATCAATCCCTATCGAGGCTGCGAACACGGCTGCGTCTACTGCTATGCGCGTCCCTCGCACGCCTACCTGAACCTCTCGCCCGGCATCGATTTCGAAACCAAGCTGTTCGCCAAGACCAATGCGGCGGAACTCCTGCGCAAGGAACTGGCCAAGCCGGGCTACGTCTGCTCGCCGATCAACCTCGGCGCCAACACCGATCCGTACCAGCCGATCGAGCGGAGCCGCCGCATCACGCGCTCGGTACTGGAAGTGCTGTCGGCGCACCGCCACCCGTGCACGATCATCACGAAGAATGCGCTGATCGAGCGCGACCTCGACCTGCTGGTGCCGATGGCGCAGGCGAAGCTCGTGCATGCGTTCGTGTCGGTGACCTCGCTCGACAACCGCCTCTCGAGCACGCTGGAGCCGCGCGCGAGCGCGCCGCATCGCCGTATCGAGGCCGTCGCGGCACTGAATGAAGCGGGCGTGCCCTGCGGCGTGATGGTGGCGCCGATCATTCCGATGGTCACCGACCGCTGGATCGAGCAGATCCTCGAACGTGCCGCCGGGGCGGGCGCGAAGCACGCCGGCTATACCGTGCTGCGCCTGCCGTACGAACTGAAGGACCTGTTCCGCGAATGGCTGGACCTGCACGTGCCGCAGCGCGCCGAGCACGTCATGAGCCTGATCCGCCAGATGCGCTCCGGTCGGGACAACGATCCGCGCTTCGGCTCGCGCATGCGCGGCGAAGGCGAGTTCGCCGAACTGATCCGCCAGCGCTTCCGACTCGCCTGCCGCCGGCACGGCATCAACACCACGCGCGAACTCGCGCTCGACGTCACGCGGTTCGCACCGCCGCGCGCCGTGTCGCCGCAGCGCGAACTGTTCTGAGCGCCCTCCCCGCGCAGTTGCCGCCGCCGGCGAGGCAGGCCGACCGGAGCGCCATCCAGGCCAGGGGCGCCGGCCAGAGGAGGACGCATGCATCGTCTCCGGCGTCCCGCGCCGAAAGCCGGTTCCACCACGGACGGTCGCAGCATGGTGCGGACGCTTCGCGGATCGTCCGCATCGCGTCGGCGATGGCGTCAGCGTGTAGGATGGAAGCCTGCCCGTCCGACGCTCTCCGTCGGCAGGGACGTCATCCGCCACCCCTGCTTTCGGGTACCGAGCCCATGGCTACCGACCGGGATTTCGTCGACTACGTGGCCGAGCAGATCGGCCTCGGCGAGCGCCTGGCGTACAAGAAGATGTTCGGCGAGTACGCGCTGTACCTCGACGGCAAGGTCGTCGCCTTCGCCTGCGACAACAGCCTGTTCATCAAACCGTCGAAGGCTTCCGCCGAACTGGCCCCGGACCTGCGNNCCGCCGTACCCGGGAGCGAAGGACTATCCGGTCGCCGACGAATGGCTCGACGACACCGACGCACTGCGCCGGCTCGTCATCGAAACCGCGGCCCAGATGCCGCCGCCGAAGCCGAAGACCCCACGCAAGTCACCGGCGGGCAGGCGGCCATCGGACCGCGGCCGCGCCCGCTGAACTCCGGCCTGCGCTGCGCCGCTGCGGCGGCGGCCGGTCGGACCGTCGTCGCGAACGCCAGATAGCCAGCGGCTCCGAACTTCGTCTTCTCCGTCGAGGCATCCCTTGCCCCTGACAGGAGAATCCGGCATGAAACCAGGACCGTTTCTTTCCCGCCGCGCGACGCGGCTCATCGTCGGCGTGCTCGCCATCGCCGTCAGTGGCTTTGCCCAGGCGACCACGATCGTCGTCACGCGCAGCAACGACGACGACGGCAGCCGTTGCGACGCGACCGGCTGCACGCTGCGCGCCGCGATCCAGGCCGCGCAGTCCGGCGACGAGATCGTGTTCTCGGCGGACCTCCCGTACCCGGTCGTGATCCGTCTCGATTCCGCCCTCGCCGTTTCCAGGAACCTCGCCATCCGGCACGCGGTGCGCGGCGCGGTGACGCTCGACGGGCGCCCCTCGGACCCCGCCAATCCGCTTCGCCACCGCGTGCTGGAAGTATCCGGCGGCGCCGAGGTCGTCGTCGCGGGCCTGCGCATCGTGGAAGGCCGCACGTTCGGTTCGACAGGCGCCGACGGAGCCTCGCCCGGCGCCGCAGGCAATCCCGGCGGCGAAGGAGACGGTGGCTGCGTCTGGATCGACGCCGGTTCGCGCCTGACCCTGCAGAGCGTCGTGGTCAGCGACTGCATGGCGCTGGGCGGCATGGGCGGGAACGGCGCCACCGGACGCAGCGGCCCATCGGGACAGGCGGGAAGTTCCGGCCAGAGCGGCGGTGCGGGAGGCGACGGCGGCCCTGGCGGCAGTGGCGGAAACGGCGGCGTCGGGCGAGGCGGCGGCCTCTTCGTCGGCGGCGAACTGATCCTGATCGACAGCAGCGTCGTGCGCGGCCTGGCGCAAGGAGGACCCGGCGGCAACGGAGGCAATGGCGGACGCGGCGGCAAGGGTGGCACCGGCGGTGCCGGCGGCGGTACCGGTACCGGCGGCGATGGCGGC
>DBMH01000084.1 GCA_002297645.1 Rhodanobacteraceae bacterium UBA703
CGCGCGCCGCTGCCTGTCCCTGGCGCTCGGCCTGTTCGCGGCCCTGGCGTCGGCGCCGTCCGGCGCCGCGTCGCCCGAAGCGACGCTCTCCGCCTGGGATTCGCCCGCCGTGACGGCGTGGCCGGGCCGCGACCACGCGACCGGCGAGCTGGTACCGCAGACCGAGGACCAGAAGATCATCGCGAGCGACGGCGCTCGCCTGCACGCGTTCGGCCACGCCGCAGTGCTGCAGGGCGACACCGCGATGGTGGGCGCCACCGACGTGCGGGCCGCGGATCGCAGCGCGGTCTACGTCTTCACGCGCAGCAACGGCACGTGGACCGAGACGCAGCGGTTCTACCCGAATGACGGCCGCGTCGGCGACAAGGACAACTTCGGCGCCTCCATCGCGATCGACGGTGACACCGCCGTGATCGGCGCGGTCGGCGCGAAGGTCGGCAACAACGTGCAGCAGGGCGCGGCGTACGTGTTCAAGCGCGTAGGCGGCGTGTGGCAGGAAGCGGCCAAGCTCGTCGCCAGCGATGGCACCCAGAACGTCTGGTTCGGCGAATCGGTCGCGATCGCCGGCTCCACGATCGTCGTCAGCGGCTACGGCGCCACGATCGGCAGCAACTTCCAGCAGGGCGCCGCCTACGTGTTCACCGAATCGAACGGCACCTGGACCGAGACGCAGAAGGTCGTCAGCGACGACGGCGGTCCGGACGATCAGTTCGGCTACCGCGTCGCGCTGTCCGACACGAGCCTGCTGATCGGCGCGCGGCTCGCCAACAACAACTGGCTCGGCGCGCTGTACGTGTTCAAGAAGCAGAACGGTGTCTGGACGCAGACGCAGAAGTTCTCGGGTTCGGCGAGCTACGACGGGCTGGCACGCTCGTTGGTCGCGCGCGGCAACCGCGCGGCGGTCGGCTCGATCGGCGTCAACAATCGCGGCACGGCCTACATCTACACCGAGATCGACGGTACCTGGGTGCGCACCGCCGAGCTTCCCTCGGGGGAAACGGCGACGTCGCTGAACTACGGCTACTCGATCGCGATGTCGGACACCTCGGTCCTCGTCGGCGCCGACCGCGTGACGGTCGACGGACGGTTCGCCGCCGGGGCCGGATTCCTGTTCACCGAGTCGAACGGCATGTGGTCGCTGGCGCAGAAGTTCGTCGCCAGCGATCCGCAGCAGGAGGACTCGCTGGGACAGGCGGCCGCTCTCGACGGCACCACCGCCCTGGTGGCATCGCCACGCGTGACGGTCAACGGCGACTTCCTGCGCGGCGCCGCCTACTTCTACACCGCCGAGACGGGCACGCGGCCGGCCGCCGCCGTGGTCGACCGCACCGAGCTGGATTTCGCGGTGCAGGCCGGAGGCGCGGATTCGAGCGCATTGACGATCGGCAACGCCGGCGGCAGCGATCTGCTCTACAGCGTGGCGGAGGACGTGCTGGCGCGTCGCGCCGGGGCCACCATTTCGCAGATGGCCGACAACGCGCCGGGGAACGTCGGCGCGTCCTGCGGTGCGACCGGCGCCCGCACGTCGGTCAACAGCTGGTGGCGCCGCTTCTATTTCAGCGAGCATCCGGAGGTCGGCGCGTCGGCGGTGATTTCCGGCGTCACGATCTCGTCCGGGACCATCGAGCAGAGCAGCGGCGGCCCCGCCACGTTGCCGGTGTCGGTGCGCCTGTACACGATCCCGCGCAGCGTCGCGACGGACACCATCCCGACCAGCGCGTTGTCCCTGATCGGTAGTGGTAACGGCAGCGTCGTCAACGGCCTCGTCTCGACCACGATCCCGGTGTCCGGCACGGTCGTCGACACGGCCACGCAGGACCTGGTGGTCGAATACCACACCGAAGGCAATGCGAGCGGCGGCAAGTTCTTCCCGGGGGCCAATTCCTCGCCTGAGACGCATCCGACCTTCATGTCGGCGCAGGAATGCGGCATCTCGCAGCCCACGCGCGTGTCCGAGGTCGGTTTCCCGAACTTCCACCTGACGATGCTCGTGCATCTCGACGGCGGCGCTCCGGGGACCTGCCGCGATCCGGTCGACGTGCCGTGGCTCGCCGCGAATCCGGCCAGCGGCGTCGTCGCGCCGGCGGGCGAGGCGGCCGTTTCCGTGAACGTCGACGCATCGGCGCTGGCGCCGGGCGACTACTCGGCCCAGCTGTGCCTGCTCACGAGCGATCCGCTCAAACCGCTGATCCAGGTGCCGGTGAGCCTCACGGTCACGGCCGCGCCGATCACCGACCGCGTGTTCTGCGACGGCTTCGACGGCGCGGCCTGCGCCGCGCGCTGAGACCGGCACACCCAGCAAGGACGCGCCTGCGGGAGGCGGGCGCGTCCGTTTCGAACCACGGTATCGTTCTCCCCAAGGGTACCCTGGTCGGCGCCATCGTTCCCGGATGGCGCCGTCTTTTTGTCCGTCAGCTCAGCGGGCTGCGCTCGCGTTCGCCTTCGTCGGTGTAGGGGTAGCGGATGTGCCCGTAGCGCACGACCAGCACCGCGACGCCGAGCAGCAGGATCGCGACCGCCTGCGCGAGGATCGTCGCCGGCGAGAAGTCCTGCGTCTCCAGCGTCATGTGACGCGCCAGCGCGACCATGGCGATGTACAGCGGCATCCGCACGGGCAGGCGCCCGACGCGCCAGTAGACGGCGCTCATCGTGACGATCTCGAGGTAGATGAAGAGCAGCAGCAGGTCGGTCACGCCGACCTGGCGGTGCTGCACCATCGCGAGGACTTCCTGTACCGCCGCGACGACGGTCGCGACCAATACGACGACCAGGCCCGCGTGCTCGATCAGGCCGATCAGTCGCATGCCCTGCCGCTTCAGCGCGGGCGAGGAGAATTCCGTCATGACGCTGTCCCTCCCAGGACGGTGCGTCCGCATCCTCGCGGGACGCGGGACTTCACGCAAGCGTCGCGGCGGCGGCGGACAGGGGCAGGCGCATCTGCGCAACGCAGCCGCGTGCGTCCGCGCGGTCCTCCAGCGACAAAATGCCGCCGTGCTGCTCGACGATCTGGCGCGTCAGGACCAGGCCGATGCCGGAGCCGCCGGGCTTGGTCGTGAAGAACGGCACGAACAGGTTGCCGCTCGGCGGCAGGCCGGGGCCGCCGTCGACGACGTCGACGACCAGGGTCCCGTTCTCGTCGCGCCAGCCGAGCGCGACGTCGCCGCCGGTGGTCAGCGCGGCGTCGACGGCGTTGCGGATCAGGTTGATCAGCGCCTGTTCGATCTGGTCGGGGTCGATGTCCGCCGTGACGGCGGGGCCGTCGGCGATGCGCACGTCGAGGCGCTGCTCCAGGCGCGCGGCGCGGCGGGCCAGCTCGTCGAACGCCACCTCGCGCCGGTTCGGGGGCGGCAGCCGCGCCAGTTGCGTGTAGCGCGCCATGAAGCGCGCCAGCGCGTCCGCACGGTCGGCGATCACGTCGAGGCCGCTGCGGGCATCGTCACGCCAGTCCTCCGGCGGCGGATCGAGCGAGACGAGACGCGACACCGTCTCGGCCATCGAGCGGATCGGCGCCAGCGAATTGTTGAGCTCGTGCCCGAGCACGCGCAGCAGGCGCTGCCAGGCGAGGCGTTCCTCCTCGCGCAGGGCCCGGCTGAGGTCGGTCACGACGAGCAGATGGTGCGGCCGTCCATCGGCGCGGAAGCGTGCGTGGCGGATCTCCCAGCGGCCGCTGCCGCCGGGGAAGGCGTACTCGACGACGCGCGCGCGGTCCTCCTCGAGGAAGCCGGCGAGGCCGAGCGCCTGCGCGGAGCGTCCGTCGAGCTGCGCGAACGGACGGCCGAGCAGGCGTTCCGCGGCCGGGTTGGCGAGGCTCACGAAGCCTTCGGTGTCGAAGCTCAGCACCGCGATGTCGAGCGCCGCCAGGACCTTGGCGAGCTGGGCGCTCTTTTCCTCGACGGCGAGGCGCTGCTCGCGCAGCGTCTGCGCCAGCGCGTTGATCTCCCACACCACTTCGCCGACGGCGTCGCCGCGCCGCGCGCGCGAGCCGCGCAGGCTGTAGTCGCCTTCGCGCAGGGCTTCCAGCAGGTTCGTCAGCGTGTAGAGCGGAAACACCGCCCGCCGCTG
>DBMH01000282.1:0-162 GCA_002297645.1 Rhodanobacteraceae bacterium UBA703
CGCACGCCGCCGGCGGCGCCGACCCTGACGCCGCCGGCCACGGTCGACGGACCGTCCTTCGCCGTCGGCGGCACGGCCGAGCCGCAGGCGGACGTCGACGTGCTCGCCGGCGGAAACGTGTTCTGCGCGGCGCGTGCGGATGCGGAGGGGCGCTGGAGCTGC
>DBMH01000282.1:230-15470 GCA_002297645.1 Rhodanobacteraceae bacterium UBA703
GTGTTCGCCGACGGTTTCGACGGTTGACGCTGCAGCCCGGGGGCTGATATCGAGGGCGCAGCCATCCGGCTGCGCCCTTTGGTCCATGTACCTACGATCCTCCTCACTGACGCCGCTTCCCGGCTTCGACCGGTTCGCGCATCCGTTGCTGGCGCACTGGTGCGAGTCCGCGGTCTCGCGGCCATTGGAAGAGTGGCCGGATTGCACGGCCCTCGAGATTCTTCGTCGGGAGGCCGAGCGCGGCGACGGCATCGCGCGGCCGCGCTTCGCTGCGCAGACGCGTGCCTTGCTGGACGACGGCCTGCACTACGAGGCGCGCATCGCCACACGCGGCGAACTGGCGACGCGCGAGCACCATCCGCACGATTTCTTCAACGCCCTCGTCTGGTTGCGTCATCCACGCCTGAAATGGGCGTTGAACGCCCGCCAGGTGGCCGACATCGCGCAGGTCGGCCCGAAGCGCCGCACGCGCGGGCAGTGCGCGCTGACGCACTTCGACGAAGCCGGCGCGATCGTCTGGCTGGCGGACACCGCACTGTTGCCACTGTGGGATGCGCACGACTGGAGCGCGTTGTTCCGCGCGAACCGTGCGTCATGGGGACGCGCGATCGCGATCACGGTGTTCGGCCACGCGCTGGCCGAGCACGTCTGGAACGGGCACGAGCTGCCGGTGGCGAAGGCGCTGGCGGTGGCCGTCCCGTCTGGGGCGCTGGCAGCGCAGGCGATCGGCGACGCGGCGATGCTGTCGTGCTGGCCGGCGGCGGAGTCGCACGTGGCCGCGGCGATCGCGGACGGCATCCTGCTGGCCGATCCGCAGGATCTGCGTCCCTTGCCGCTGGCGGGCATCCCGGGCTGGCATCCGCTCGGTGCGGAGGAGCGATTCCTGCGCGAGGCACCGTGCTTCCGGCCGGTGCGTGCGGGGCGGCGCTACCCGCCGCCTTTTTCCTGGCGGTCCGGCTGACGCGGGATCGCTACGGGCCGATCTCCCTCAATTGCCCGGGCCGGAATCGGATTCGCCGCAGGTCGTCTCGATGAGCGGGCAGACCGCACGGAACCAGGCGCGGGCGGAGGACGCGGTCTTTTCGCGGGGCGTCAGGTCGACCAGCCGGTCGCCGTCGCGCCGATGCTCGAGATGGAAGTCCACCAGCGCCCACTTGCCCGAGCAGGCCACGATGCGGTCGACGGCACCGACGTCGGTCAGCCAATCGCCTTTCAGGTCGAGGAGCGTGGTACTGGAGGCATCCGGTTTCGCATGGCCGTGAGCGGATTGCACGGCAAAGCCCGCGTGCCGGCCGGAAATCCATCCGCTACCCGCGTAGGCGGGGCGATCCGGCCATTCGTCGGGCACATCCTGCACGCGGTACTCCCGGCCGCCCTCGATGCGCAGCCAGCCGTTGGCCGAGCCGGTGATCGAGAAGCGGCTGGTCCGCAGGGAATCCGCAGAGGCCTCGTAGCCGGGCAGCGTGCCGACGATGGCCGCCTGGACGGACGGCGCCGCGCGCACGTTCAGGCCCTTGGGGTCCGTGTCGGTCGTCCAGCCCTCCAGGTCGCAGCGCGTTTCCACGGGCGGAACCCAGGCAGCCGGCGGCGCCGCGAAGGTACTGCCGGTGACGATCAGCCCCGCGACGGCGAGCGCGCGCGCCAGCCCCTCAGTGAGCGGTGGTCGCCGTGAGCACGTATTGCCAGCGGTCCTGCGTGCCGTCGCCGCGGACCGCGGACACGAAATCGGAGTAGTCGTCCGGGTGGATCGTCGTGCAGCCTGCGGAATCGGTGTTGGTGCGACTGCCGGAATGGATCTTGAAGGTGTCATTGAGGTCGGTGCGCACGTCGTCGGCGTCGAATGTACCGTCATGGTTGCTGTCGCGCTCGATCCGGTCCGTGCCGGCCGCGACCGCGGCCTGGGTCGGTCGCAGCGAGAAGCTGGAGCCGGCGGAAGACGGGTTCTTGTGCGTGGTCTGCAGCATCGCGACCGTCCCTTCGCCGAGTC
Source organism: Rhodanobacteraceae bacterium UBA703 (assembly GCA_002297645.1). GTDB lineage: Bacteria > Pseudomonadota > Gammaproteobacteria > Xanthomonadales > Rhodanobacteraceae > Dokdonella_A. The sequence goes on from DBMH01000282.1 coordinate 2,218, forward strand.
GCCCGAGTTCGGGAATGCCGTCGCCGGTGACGTCCTGACCTTCGCCGCGGCGGAAGGCGATGCCGTCGGTCTTCTTCTGGTTCGCGTCGTACTGCGCGGTCGGTTCGGTGGAGCTGCGGTCGAACTCCTGCACGTGCGTGGTGCCGTCGGCGTCCTTCGACAGCACCACGATGCGGTCGTCGTAGAGGCCGCGACCGCGGTTGGCCAGGCTGCTGTTCTCGTTGCGCAGGCCGAGGATGACCCTGTCGCCGCCGTCGAGCGCGTCGCGCGCGGCCTGGTCGCCGCGAATCTCGACGATGCTCGAATAGACGTCGAACTTCTGCGCGGTGCTCAGTCCTTCCGTATCGGGCATCGCCGGGCGCCCGTTGCCGGCCTCGTTGATCTGGCGGATGGCGTTGCCGATCTCGGCCGGCGATGCGTGGAGGCCCTGCAATCCGGGCGAGGAGGGCGTGGCCAGCGAGGCACCGAGCCGGCTGCTCACCATGCGGTCGAGCGCCTCCTGGATCGCCTGCGGCTGTCCCTGCTTCGCCTGTGTCAGCAGGGCGGTGGCTTCGCCCTGCCGTCCTTGCTGGAACAAGGCGGCGACCTGGGTCGCGGTCGCGACGTTGTCGCCGGGTGCGGCGGAGAAAGGGGCGGCGGCGTGCACCGACGGACTGGCCTGGACGGAAACGGAAAACGGGTTCATGGGTACCTCCTGCTCGATGCCGTCGACTATCGGTGCAGCCCTTGCCGGGCGATAGCTGGGGAAGTCCCGAGGTCCGTGGCTTTCCGCGCGGTCGCTCGCAAGAGGCGCGGGCGGGAACTTTCGGCGGTCCTTGCGGTATCTTTCGCGGCTCCCTGGGATTTCGTCGCCGTGCGGGCGGTCGACGACGCGCGGAATCCGTTCCGGTGCGGGCGAACCCCGGGGGCAATCCAATGCGAACATCCGCCCGGCGCCCTGGGGCCGCCGCGGGACTCCATGTTTTTTCGAATGGTGCACAGACGATGATCGAAACGCGGCAACTCACCAAGCGCTACGGCGGCTTCACCGCCGTCGACGCGATCACGTTCAAGGTCGAGCCCGGACAGGTGCTCGGCTTCCTCGGGCCGAACGGCGCCGGCAAATCCACGACGATGAAGATGCTGGCCGGTTTCCTCGCGCCGACGTCGGGCAGCGCGACGGTGGCCGGCTTCGACGTCGAAACGCATCCGCTGGAGGCGAAGCGCGCGCTCGGCTATCTGCCGGAAGGCGCGCCGAGCTACGGCGAGATGAGCGTGCGCGAGTTCCTCGAGTTCGTCGCCGACATCCGCGAACTGAAGGGCGAGCGGCGCTGGCAGCGCATCGACGACGTGGTGGAGCGCCTCAGCCTCGAACGCGTGCTGGAACAGCCGATCGACACCTTGTCGAAGGGTTTCAAGCGCCGCGTCGGCCTCGCCGGCTCGATCCTGCACGACCCGAAGGTGCTGATCCTCGACGAGCCGACCGACGGCCTCGATCCGAACCAGAAGCAGGAAGTGCGCACGCTGATCAATTCGATGGCGCGCGACAAGACCATCATCATCTCCACGCACATCCTCGAGGAAGTGCACGCCGTGTGCAGCCGCGCCGTGATCATCGCCGGCGGCCGCGTGCTCGCCGACGCGACGCCGGCGGAACTGGAGGCGCGTTCGCGCTACCACCAGGCCGTGTCGCTGACCGCGGCCAACGTGCAGCAGGCGAGGGAGGCCCTCGCGCGGGTCGCGGACATCGCCTCGCTCGAACTCGATCCGCAGGACAACCGCCTCACCGCGTTCCCGAAGCCGGGGCGCTCGATCTTCGTCGCGGTCAGCGACGCGCTGAAGGCCCAGGGCGTCGCGGTGCGCGAACTCGCGCTGGAGCCGGGGCGCCTGGACGAGGTGTTCCGCACCGTCACGCAGGGTGCGGCCGGCAAGGAGGCGCGCACATGAGCGGCACCACCACGATCTTCAAGCGCGAACTGCGCAGCTACTTCGCGACGCCGGTCGCGTACGTCTTCATCGTGATCTTCCTGCTGCTGTCGGGAGCGTTCACGTTCTACATGGGCGGCTTCTACGAGCGCGGCCAGGCCGACCTGCAGCCGTTCTTCAACTTCCATCCGTGGCTCTACCTGTTCCTGGTGCCGGCGGTGTCGATGCGCCTGTGGGCGGAGGAGCGCAAGAGCGGCACGATCGAGCTGCTGCTGACCCTGCCGGTGACGATGTGGCAGGCGGTGCTCGGCAAGTTCCTCGCCGCGTGGGCGTTCATCGCGATCGCGCTGGCGCTGACGTTCCCGATCTGGATCACCGTCAACTATCTCGGCAGCCCGGACAACGGCGTGATCTTCGCCAGCTACGTCGGGTCGCTGCTGATGGCCGGCGCGTTCCTCGCGATCGGTTCGTGCCTGTCGGCGTCGACGCGCAACCAGGTCGTCGCCTTCATCCTGACGGTCGTGATCTGCTTCCTGCTGCTGCTCGCGGGCTTTCCGCTGGTGCTCGACGCGATCAGCGCGATCGCGCCGCAGGGCGTGGTCGACGCGGTCGCCGGCCTCAGCTTCCTGACGCATTTCTCGTCGATCGCCAAGGGCGTGATCGACTTGCGCGACCTGATCTATTTCGTCCTGATGATCCTCGCGTGGCTGTACGCCACCGCGGTCGTCATCGACATGAAGAAAGCCGCCTGAGGAGGACACCGCCATGGCCATCAATCGCAAGGCGCTCTCCGGCACCGCGCTGCTCGTTCTCGGCGTGCTGCTCGTCGCGGTCCTGCTGCTCGTCAACGTGCTGTTCCGCGGCGCGCGCGTGGACCTGACGCAGAACCACCTCTACACGCTGTCGGAAGGGACGAAGAACATCCTCTCGTCGATCGACGAGCCGATCAACCTGTACCTGTTCTACTCCGACAAGGGCACCAAGGACCTGCCACAGGTGCGCGCCTACGCGACGCGGGTGCGCGAGATGCTGCAGGAAATGTCCGCGCGTGCCGGCGGCAAGATCCGGCTCGAGGTCATCGACCCGCTGCCGTTCTCCGAGGACGAGGACCGGGCGACGAGCTTCGGCCTGCAGTCCGTGCCGGTCTCGGCCGCGGGCGACAAGATCTTCCTCGGCCTCGCCGGCACGAACTCGACCAACGGCCAGGCGGCGATCCCGTTCCTGCAGCCGGACAAGGAAGCCTTCCTCGAATACGACGTCGCCAAGCTGATCCACGAGCTCGAAACGCCGAAGAAGCCGGTCGTGGGCCTGCTCTCGGGGTTGCCGATCGCGGCCGGCTTCGATCCGCAGACGCGGCAGATGCGCCAGCCGTGGGCGGTCGACCAGCAATGGACGCAGTTGTTCGAGATGCGCCCGGTCGACGCGGCCACGCTGAAGGACGTCGACAAGGCGATCAGCGTGCTCGTCGTGGTGCATCCGAAGCAGCTTTCGGACGATGCGCAGTACGCGATCGACCAGTTCGTGCTGCGCGGCGGCCATCTCCTCGTGTTCGTCGATCCGAGCGCGGAGCTGGACGACAGCGGCGCGGACCCGAACAACCCGATGGCGGCGGTGATGGCGGACAAGTCGTCCGACCTGCCGAAGCTGTTCAAGGCCTGGGGGATCGAATACGACCCGAAGAAGGTCGTCATCGACCGTGCCCGCGCGTTGCCGATCAGCGTGTCCGAGACGCAGGCGCCGGTACGCCATCCGGGCATCCTCGGCCTGACCGGCACCGACCTCAACCGCGACGAGGTCGCGACCGCGAACCTCGACACGATCAACGTCTCCTCGGCCGGCTATTTCGAGCTGGCCAAGGACGCCAAGGACGTCAAGCTGATTCCGCTGATCCAGACGACCGCCGAGGCGACCAGCGTGCCGAGCGAGCGGCTGCGCATGCTCGGCGATCCGAGCAGCCTGATGGCCGGCTACGCGCCGGCCGGCTCGCCGTTCGTGATCGCCGCGCGACTGACCGGCAAGTTCAGGACCGCGTTCCCCGAGCGCAGCGGCGAGGGCGTGCTGAAGGAATCGAAGGACGAAGGGCAGATCGTGCTGGTCGCCGACACCGACATCCTCAGCGACCGCCTGTGGGTGCGCATCACGCCGTTCTTCGGCCAGCAGATCATGAACGCGTTCGCCAACAACGGCGACTTCGCGGTCAACGCGCTGGACACGCTGGCCGGCTCCAGCGACCTGATCTCGATCCGCGGCCGCGCGACCTCGCAGCGTCCGTTCACGACGGTCGAGTCGCTCAAGCGCAATGCCGACGAGCGCTTCCGCGCGAAGGAGCAGGAACTGCAGCGCGAACTGGCCGATACCGAGCGCAAGCTGACCGAGCTTCAGAGCGCCAAGTCGAAGGACCAGGCGCAGATCCTGTCGCCGGAGCAGAAGGCCGAGCTCGACAACTTCCTCAAGCGCAAGCTCGAGATCCGCAAGGAGCTGCGCCAGGTGCGCCGCCAGCTCGACGCCGAGATCGAATCGCTCGGCACGCGCCTGAAGATCGTCAACATCGTGCTGATCCCGCTGCTGGTCACGCTCGCCGCGCTCGCGTTCGCCTGGTGGCGTGCGCAGCGCCGTCGCCAGGCCCAAGGAGCCCGCGCATGAACCAGAAAACGCTCATCGGACTCGCCATCGCCGCGTTGATCGCGATCGTCGTCGCGGTCGTCCTGAACCAGCGCAGCCAGCCGCGCAGCGAAGGCGCGGCCGGTTCGGCCTGGCTCGCGCCGGAGCTGCGCGAGCACGTCAACGACGTCTCCAGGATCGTCGTGACGGGCGCCGGAAACACGGTCGTCGCGACGCTGGAGCGCGGTGCGAACGGCTGGACGCTGGCCGAGAAGGGCGGCTATGCCGCCGATACCGGCAAGCTGCGCGAATTCCTGCTCAAGCTCGCCGACGCGAAGCTCGTCGAGGAGAAGACCGCGAACAAGGACAAGTACGCCACGCTCGGCGTCGAGGACGTCGCCGACCAGGGCGCGAAGGGCCTGCAGGTCGAACTCGACGGCCTCGCCCAGCCCCTGAAGCTGATCGTCGGCAATGCGAGCACGCGCGGCAGCGGAAACTTCGTGCGGCGCGTCGGGGAGGCGCAGAGCTGGCTCGCGTCCACCACGCTGAGCGTCCCGAAGAGCGCGGCCGAATGGTTGCGGAAGGATCTCGTCGACGTGCCGGCGACGCGCATCGAATCGGTCGCGATCACGCACGCCGACGGCAAGGGCTTCCGCGTCTTCAAGGCGAACGAAGGCGACGCCAACTTCACGCTTGCCGACATCCCGAAGGGGCGCGAAGCCGGCTCGGAGTTCACCGCGAACGGTCTCGCCTCCACGCTGTCCGGCCTGAATTTCGAGGATGTCGTTCCGGCCAGGGACGAGGCGCCCGGAGAGAAGGCCGTGAAGACGCGTTATGCCGCGTTCGACGGTCTCGTCGTCGATGCGATCGCCTGGGAGAAGGACGGCAAGCACTACGCGCAGTTCAAGGCCTCGCTGGACGCGGCCCAGGCGGACAAGGGCATCGCCGCCGCGCAGGCCAAGGCGAAGGCGGACTTCGAGACGATGACCGCCGCGGCCGAAGCGGCCAGGACCTCGAAGGAGGCGCAGCCCGAAGGTGCCAAGGACGACCCGGTCAAGCCGTCGTCGATCGACGATCCGGCCAAGGACCGCGAGGATCGCCTGGCCGCCGTGAACCGGGAAATCGCCGCGCTGAACGCGCATTTCGACGGCTGGACCTTCGTGCTGCCGGCGTACAAGTACGCCAACATCGACAAGCCGCTCGAGGACCTGCTGAAGCCGGTCGAAGAGAAGAAGCCGGCGGCGCCGGCGAAGAAAGGCGGCAAGTAGTCGCCGGACGGGCGGCGGCCTCTCCCATCGTCGGAGAGGTCGCGCCCGCAGCGTCGCGATGGGCGAGGGGCTGTCGCAAGAAGTGTCTCCTGCCCGAGGGATGTTCTCTTCGCATCCCGGGATTCCCTCGGCCGCCGACGGCGGCCGGGACGCTCCCTGACGGGAGCGCGCACCGGCCCTTCCTGACGCGACAGGGTGCCGTCGCAAGACAGCCGGCGGTTCGTGCGAACATCGCCCGCATGACCCGCACCTCACGCTTCATCCTCGCCGTCGCCGGCCTGCTCGGCGCACTCGCCGTCGCGTTCGGCGCCTTCGGGGCACACGCCCTGCGCAACGTGCTCGACGACAAGGCCATCGCGATCTGGCAGACCGGCGTCGACTACCAGTTCCGCCACGTGCTGGCGCTGCTGGCCGTCGGATTGCTCGCGCGTACCCGGCCGACACGGGCGGCGAAGGTCGCCGCCAGCGCCTTCGTGCTCGGCATCGTGCTGTTCAGCGGCAGCCTCTATGTGCTCGCGTTCGGCGCGCCGCGATTCGCCGGCATGATCACGCCGCTCGGCGGCGTGGCCTTCATCGCCGGCTGGATCGCGCTGGCCTGGGCTGCGCTCGAGGGTTACGCCGGGGCCTGACCCTCGGCGTTTCCGGGCCCTATTGCGCGGCGAGGTACGAGTACGTACATTAGTACGTATGGACGACATCGCGCTCACTCCGAACCAGCGCCGCGTACTCGACTGCATCCGCGAACACTTCGAGCGCCGCGATTGCGCGCCGACGCTGCGCGAGATCACCGAGGCACTCGGCCTGTCCAGCCACAGCTCGGCACAGGACTACGTCGAGGCGCTGGTGCGCAAGGGGGCGCTGGAGCGCTTGCCGCAGCATCGCGGCCTGCGTCTGGTCGAACGTTCCAGGGCGCCGGCGGCGATCTCGCTTCCCCTCGTCGGCCGGGTCGCCGCCGGCAGCCCGATCCTCGCCGCCGAAAACGTCGAGACGCATTACGTGCTCGATCCGAACCTGTTCCAGTCGCGCGCCGACTATCTGCTGCGCGTGGTCGGGCTCAGCATGCGCGACATCGGCATCCTCGACGGCGACCTCATTGCCGTGCGCCGCACGGCCGATGCCGACGACGGACGCATCGTCGTCGCGCGGCTCGACGACGAGGTCACGGTCAAGCGCCTCGAGCGCCGTCGCGGCCGCGTGCGCCTGTTGCCGGCGAATCCGGATTTCGCCCCGATCGAGGTCGATCCGGAACGGCACGCCTTCGCAATCGAGGGGTTGTACGTCGGCCTGCTGCGCCGCGACGGCTCCTTCCCCAAGTCCTGACTGAGGCCGAGACGATGCTGCTGCTTTCCGACTCCTTCGATGCGCTGCCGTCCGATACGTCCCCGTTCACCGCTTCCGCCGCGCCGGCACCCGTGTCGCTGCGCCCGCAGCCGCGTCCGCGCCGCGACGAAGCGGCACTCGCCGACGTGCTGCGGCATCCGCAGGTCTGGCGGCGCGGCACGGCGCTGCAGAACCGGGTGGATGCCGTGCCGACCGGTTGCGCCGAACTCGATACGGAGCTGCCGGGAGGCGGCTGGCCGCGCGGTGCGCTGAGCGAGATCCTCGTCGAGCACGACGGCATCGGCGAGTTCGGCCTCGTCGCGCCGGTGCTGGCCACGCTGACGCGGGCGCGCCAGCGCGTCGTGCTGATCGCGCCGCCGTACATCCCGTACGCACCGGCCCTGGCCGCTGCGGGCATCGACCTCGCCCATCTGGTGCGGATCGATGCCCAGGCGGCCGATGCCTACTGGACCGCCGAGCAATGCCTGCGTGCCGGCTGCTGCGGCGCCGTGCTGAACTGGCTGCCCAACGCCGACTACCGCCAGCTGCGTCGTCTGCAACTCGCGGCCGAGAGCAGTGCGGCGCTCGCTTTCGTGTTCCGTCCCTCCGGCGCGGCGGCGCAACCGAGCCCGGCCGCCTTGCGTCTGCGCGTGTCCGCCGGAGCGGACGCGACGGAGATCGAGATCCTGAAGTGCCGCGGCCGTTTCGGCGAAGCGCCGCGCCTGCGCGCATGAATGCGCTCCTGCCTGCGATTGCGCTTCCGTGTGGGCCTGCCTCCGCTTTCTGCATTGGCCGTTGCAGGCACTCGGCGAGCTCGGGGGAACGCAACCGGTCGCCGTCGTCGACGGCCAATCACCACGCCTGCGCATCGCCTGCGCGAATGCCCAGGCGCTCAAGTCGGGCGTGCGCATCGGTCATGCGCTCGCCGCCGCACAGGCGCTGTGTCCGCGGCTGAGATTGCTGCGGCGTGACGAGGTTGCCGAGCGCCGGAGTCTCGAAGCCCTGGCCGCTTGGGCCTATCGCTACAGCGCCGATGTCTGCCTTTCGCCGCCGGACGCCCTGCTGCTCGAAGTCGGCCGCAGCCTGAGCCTGTTCGGCGGCTGGCCTGCGTTGCAGCGCCGGCTGCGCGGAGAACTCGCGGCGCTGGGTTATGTGCACAACCTGGTGGCTGCACCGAATGCGACGGCCGCCCGCGTGCTCGCGGCCACGCACGACGGCCTCGCGATCGCGATGCAGGCTCCCCTGCTGCGCGCACTCGACGTCTTGCCGCTGGCCGCAGGAGGCCTGGACGAGAACGTCGTCGCCGCCCTTTGCGGCATGGGTTTCCGCACGCTGCGAGAGGTGTTCCGCCTGCCGCGTGCGGAACTGGCGCGACGTGTCGGGCCGGCCGTTCTCGATCATCTCGATCGGTTGCGCGGGCTCGGCGCCGAGCGCCTGCCGCGCTACCGGCCGCCGGATCGCTTCGAGCGGCGCATCGACCTCGACCATGGCGTCGAGAGTGGCACGGCGCTGCTGTTTCCCTTGCGCCGCCTGGTCGGCGAACTGGCACTGTTCCTGGCCGCCCGCGACGGTGGTGTGCAGCGTTTCGCGCTGGTGTTCGGTCACGAGCGCACGGCGACGACGCGCATCGACATCGGTTTCCTCGATCCCGTCCGAGAGGCGGCGACGCTGTTCGGCCTCTCGCGGAGCCGCCTCGAGCGCGTCGAGCTTCCGGCACCGGTGCACGCGCTGACGCTGCGAGCCGACGAACTGCCGCCGATGTGCGCGCTGCATGGCGATCTGTTCGATCGCGCGAGCAGCGAAGCGCTCGATTGGCCTGCATTGGCGGAACGGCTGCGAGCGAGGCTCGGGGACACTGCCGTGCAGGGCATCGCCAGCCTTGGAGATCATCGGCCCGAATGCGCCTGGCGATCCGTTCCGATCGCGCCTGCCGGAGGCGCTGCACGCGCTCCGGTGCGCATGGATGCGGAGGCCGAAACCGCATCGCCGCCGCTGCGTCCTTTCTGGCTGTTGTCGCGCCCGCGGCCGTTGCGTCCGGCTCCGAACGAGATCCTGGGCGGTCCCGAGCGCATCGAGAGCGGCTGGTGGGATGGCGGCGACCAGCGTCGCGACTACTACCTCGTGCGCACCCGCGCCGGCCAGCGCGCCTGGGCCTTCGTGGAAGCCGGCGCGACGGACGGCTGGATGCTGCATGGGTGGTTCGCATGAGCTATGCGGAACTGCATTGCCTCAGCGCCTTCAGTTTCCAGCGCGGCGCATCGAGTGCGGACGAACTGTTCGCGCGCGCGCAGCGGCTCGGCTATGCGGCCCTGGCCGTCACCGACGAATGTTCGCTCGCGGGTATCGTGCGTGCGTGGGAGGCGGCGAAGAACACGGACGTAGCGTTGATCGTGGGCAGCGAAATCCGCCTCGTCGACGGTACGAAGCTCGTTCTGCTCGCCGCGGATCGGGATGGCTATTCCGACCTTTGCCGCCTGATCACGACCGGTCGCCGGCGCAGCGCGAAGGGCGGATACCGGCTCGAGCGAGCCGATCTCGACGGGCTGGGCGAGGGCGTGCTCGTCCTTTGGATCGCGCAGGCTTCTCCGCGCGAGGCGCGCGAAGCGATGGCGCCGTGGCTGGCCCGGCGTTTCGTCGGCCGGTCGTGGATCGCCGTCGAACTGCATCGCGGTTCCGATGATGCCTCCGTGCTCGCCGCATTGCGCGGGCTCGGTGCACGGCACGCCCTGCCGCTCGTCGCCGCCGGCGACGTGCACATGCACGCGCGCGGGCGGCGTGCATTGCAGGACGTGCTCTGCGCGATCCGCCTGGGCTGCACGGTGGACGGGGCGGGACATGCGCTGTTCCCGAACGGCGAACGGCATTTGCGCCGTCTCGACGATCTCGTCGCGGTATACCCGCAGGACCTCATCGCCGAGACGTTGCGCGTCGCCGCACGCTGCATGTTCCAGCTCGACGAAATCCGCTACGACTACCCACGCGAACTGGTGCCGCCCGGCTCGACACCGACGTCCCATCTGCGCTGCCTGACCTACAAAGGCGCATCGGAGCGCTGGCCTCGAGGGCTGCCGGACGCGGTGCGCGGGCAGGTCGAAAGGGAACTCGCGCTGATCGCCGAGCTCGAGTACGAGGCATTCTTCCTGACCGTCGCCGACATCGTCCATTGGGCGCGCGCGCAGGCGCCGCCGATCCTCTGCCAGGGCCGCGGTTCGTCGGCGAACTCCGCCGTGTGCTACTGCCTCGGCATCACCGCGGTCGATCCCGAACACGGCAACCTGTTGTTCGAGCGCTTCCTCTCGCGCGAGCGCAGGGAGCCGCCGGACATCGACGTCGATTTCGAGCACGAGCGGCGCGAGGAAGTCATCCAGTACGTGTTTCGGAAGTACGGCCGCGAACGCGCCGCGCTGGCGGCGACGGTGATCCGCTATCGCGGCCGCAGCGCGCTGCGCGACGTCGGCCGCGCGCTCGGTTTGCCCGACGAGCAGATCGAGCGGTTCGGTCGCCTCCATTCCCGCATTCCGAGCGGCCGCTCGCGTGACGACTGGCTGCGCGAGCACGGTTTCGATCCGGAGAGTCCCGTGCTGAGGCATCTGTTCGTGCTCGCCGGACAGCTGCGCGGTTTTCCGCGGCATCTGTCGCAACACGTCGGCGGCTTCGTGATTTCCGAGCGCCCCTTGCATCATCTCGTCCCGGTCGAGAACGCCGCCATGGCGGAGCGCACCGTGATCCAGTGGGACAAGGACGACCTCGAATCGCTGGGCCTGCTCAAGGTCGACTGCCTCGCGCTCGGCATGCTGACCTGCCTGCGCAAGTGCTTCGACCTGCTGCGTCGCCACGACGGTCCCGATCTCGTGCTGGCGAGCGTGCCGCAGGACGACGAGGACACCTACGCGATGATGCGTCGCGGCGAGACGATCGGCGTGTTCCAGATCGAATCGCGTGCGCAGATGGCGATGTTGCCGCGCCTGCAGCCGCGCACGTTCTACGACCTCGTGGTCCAGATCGCGATCGTGCGCCCCGGGCCGATCCAGGGGAACATGGTGCATCCGTACCTGCGGCGGCGGAAGGGCGAGGAGGCGGTCGAGTATCCGCAGTCGCGATGCGAGCGCGACGCCGGTGCGCGGGATTCGGCGGTCGAGCGGGTACTGAATCGCACGCTCGGCGTGCCGATCTTCCAGGAGCAGGTCATGCGCCTGATCGAGGTCGTCGCGAGCTTCACGCCGGGCGAGGCCGACCAGTTGCGTCGCGCGATGGCGGCGTGGAAACGCAAGGGCGGGCTCGAGCCGTTCCGCGACAAGATCCGCGACGGTATGCTCGCCAACGGCTACGAGGAAGCGTATTTCGAGCGCATCTTCGAGCAGATCAAGGGGTTCGGCGAATACGGTTTCCCGGAGTCGCACTCGGCCAGTTTCGCCTTGCTCGCCTACGCGTCGGCGTGGCTCAAGCAGCATCATCCGGCCGCGTTCGCGTGCGCGCTGCTGAACTCGCAGCCGATGGGCTTCTATCAGCCCGCGCAGATCGTGCAGGAGGCGAGGCAGCGGCACGGTGTGACGGTACGGCCGGTCGACGTGACGGCGAGTGGATGGGATTGCACGCTCGAACCACTGGGCGGAGACCTCGCGCTGCGTCTCGGCATGCGCCAAATCCGCGGGGTGTCCGAAGATCTTGCGTCACGCGTGGTCGCTGCGCGCACGGCGATGCCGTTCCGCGACGTCGCCGATCTCGTGCGGCGCGCGCGCCTGAATCGTTTCGAGCGCGAACGACTCGCCGACGCCGGCGCCTTGCATCGTCTGGGCGGCCATCGGCATCGCGCGCATTGGGAGAGCGCCGGTGCGGAGGTGCCGGAGCCCTTGCTGGCCGACGCGGCGATCGACGAAGCACACATCGTCCTGCGTCCGCCGAGTCTGCACGAGGACGTGATGGCCGACTACGCCACGCAGGGGCTCTCGCTCGCGCGCCATCCGCTCGCACTCGTGCGTGCGCAGCTCGCGCGCCGCCGCGTCGTCACCGCCCGCTTGGCGATCGAGCGAAAGGCGCGCGGAACGTCCCTGCGGTGTGCCGGACTGGTCACCGTGCGGCAGCATCCCGGGACGGCGAAAGGGGTCACCTTCGTCACGCTCGAGGACGAGACCGGCCAGCTCAACGTCGTCGTCTGGCGCGATCTGGCCGAGCGGCAGACGGACGTGCTGCTCGACGCGGTGGTGATGGGCGTCGACGGCGTCCTCGAAGTGAGTGAAGGCGTGCATCACCTGATCGCCAGGCGCCTGTACGACTACAGCGCGCTGCTGCCCGGCCTCGGTTTCGAGTCGCGGGATTTCCATTGACGGGCCGCGAGCGGCGGCGGCCTTTCCGCGTCGTGCAAAAAACTTCCTCACTGGAGCTTGACGAACGGGGAAACGGGTGTAGGATTCGCGGCCCTTCGCAGTCGGGACGAGGCGAAGGGAACCCCGGAGAGAGTCCTCCGGCCACGAAAAAAAAGTGGCGCGGAGGGGTTGACGAAACGGGGATTGGATGTAGGATTCGCGGCCCTTCACCGGGGCGGTCGAGAAGGCCGGCGAGGTGAGGGGAATCGACTGGGAAGCCGGTCGGTGCGAAGGAAAAGAAAGTCGCTTCGAGGTGTTGACGAAAGCCGAAAGCGATGTAGAATGTGCGGCTCCCCACGACGAAATGTCCTGGGACGCGGAACGGAAGGTTCCGCAGCCGAACGATCTTTGAAAGTGTGCGCAGGTAACTTGTGTGGGCGCCTTGAGGTGGATGAAAGTCCATCGATACAAAGTGCGTCCAAGCAAACGTCAAAGCAGTAATGTTTTACGCAAGCTTGGTTCACACTCAGAAGTTTGGCCGCAAGGCCTGAAGTTTTAACTGAAGAGTTTGATCCTGGCTCAGAGTGAACGCTGGCGGCAGGCCTAACACATGCAAGTCGAGCGGCAGCGCGGGGGCAACCCTGGCGGCGAGCGGCGGACGGGTGAGGAATGCGTCGGAATCTGCCTTGTTGTGGGGGATAACGTAGGGAAACTTACGCTAATACCGCATAAGACCGCGAGGTGAAAGTGGGGGACCGCAAGGCCTCACGCGACAAGATGAGCCGACGCCGGATTAGCTAGTTGGTGGGGTAAAGGCCCACCAAGGCGACGATCCGTAGCTGGTCTGAGAGGATGA
>DBMH01000282.1:15664-15805 GCA_002297645.1 Rhodanobacteraceae bacterium UBA703
CTGGGCGTAAAGCGTGCGTAGGCGGTTCGTTAAGTCTGTCGTGAAAGCCCTGGGCTCAACCTGGGAATTGCGATGGATACTGGCGAGCTAGAGTACGGTAGAGGATGGTGGAATTCCCGGTGTAGCGGTGAAATGCGTAGA
>DBMH01000017.1 GCA_002297645.1 Rhodanobacteraceae bacterium UBA703
GGGGCAAGCCGCGCCACGTCGTGGAGGCAGGCGGCCAGGCGGTCGCGGCTGGCGGAATCGGGGACGCGCGGCGGGTCGAGCAGCGGTGCGACGGCGGCATCCAGCGCGGCGAGCGCCTCGCCGAGTTCGCTCGAAACGACACCATTCGCCGCAGCGAGGAAGCGCGCGTCCTCGCCGAGCAGCGTCAGCCAATTGATGTCCCAGTTGCCGGCGAGTCGCTGCCCGCGCCGCTGCAGGCGCGACAGCCGGCGCGACAATTGCGATTGCAGCAGCGAGTTGCCGGCCGTCGGGTCGACGTCGTGCGGAACCATGGCACCCCTCCGGATGCGCCGACTCTAGCAGGCCGGCGCGAAAGTCTCGTCTACGCCGGACCGGCTGCGCGACCGCCGTGCGGCCGTCCCCGCGTCGCGGACCGGGGGACGGGCGAACGGCGGAGCGGGAACCGGTTCCGAGGAAGCGCGATGCGGCCGGGATGCGCGCGCGTCGCTGCGCGGACTCCCTTCAGAACGGGCGCACCACGACCAGCAGCACGATGGCGATCAGCAGCAGGGCCGGTACTTCGTTGAAGAGGCGCAGCCAGCGGCTGGAGCGGCGGACGTCGTCGCGGGAGAACTGGCGCACCAGCCGGACCAGTGCGACGTGGTAGCCGACCAGCAGGACGACGAGCGCGAGCTTGAGGTGCAGCCAGCCTTGCTTGAGGTAGCCCGGGTTCACGTGCGCGAACGCGCCCAGCGTGAGCAACCCGAACAGCAGCGCGAGAGCGCCGCCGACGTGCGTGATCATCAGAAGGCGTCGCTCCATCACCTTCAGGCGCTCGCGCACCACCGGTTCGCCCGCTTCCGCGTGGTAGACGAACAGGCGCGGCAGGTAGAACAGGCCGGNNCAGGTTGACGAAGATGCGCGGCAGGTAGAACAGGCCGGCGAACCAGGTGACGACGAAGACGATGTGGAAGGCTTTCAACCAAAGCATGCGCGGCTCCGAAGGCAGGCGGCGAGTATAACGACGCGGGTCCGCGCCTTGACCACGGAACGGCGGCGCGACTATAAGCCTCTGCTTCGTCCGTGCGAATCCGTCGACGATGCCTCGTGTTCTTCCGCAATTCGTCCTGAGCCGGCTCGACCCGGTGCGCCAGCGACGGCAGTGGCTGCTGCTGGGCGCGGCGTGGCTCGCGTCGCTGCTGTTCGCCGCCGCGCTCGCATCCGGCATCGCGGGCAGCCTGCGTCGCGAGAGCGGGCGCGCCAAGCTGGCCGAATCGCGGGCGCAGAACGACGAACTGAAGAAGCAGATCGCCGTGCTCGAGCGCTCGGAGCAGGTCGCGCAGGCGGCGCTGACCGAAGTGCAGCAGACCTTGCGCGAGCGCGACGAGGAGATCGACGCGCTGCGCGCGGACCTTGCCTTCTACGGCCGCCTCGTCGGCGGCTCGCAGCGCGAGGGCCTGGCGGTGCACGCCTTGTCGTTGCGGCGCGTCGACGACAGCAACGCGTGGAGCTTCACCGCCACGCTGACGCAGAACTTCAAGCGCGGGCAGGACATCAAGGGACGCCTCTCGCTGTCGATCGACGGCGTCGAGAACGGGAAGCTGGCCGCGCTCGACTGGAATGCGCTCAACCAGGGACGCGACGGTTCCGGAATCGAGTACGGCTTCAAGTATTTCCAGCAGGTGAACGGTACCATCATGCTCCCGCCGGGTTTCGTGCCGGCCCGCGTGAAGGTGCGGGCGGAGGGCGACGGTGGCCGCGCCGAGCAGGAGTTCGGCTGGAAGGACGCCGTCAATGGCGAGTTCGAGGGGAAACGAGATGTTCGGCAGTAGCAGCAAGGGCAACGGCAAGCAGTCGATCGCGGCGATCAGCACCCTGATCGCGGACGGCACGAGGATCCGCGGCGACGTCCACTTCGGCGGCGGCCTGCACCTGGAGGGCGTCATCGACGGCATGGTTTCGGCCGACGGCGGCGACTCGGTGCTCACGCTCAGCGAGAAGGGGCGCATCAACGGCGAGGTGCGCGTCGCGAACGCCGTCATCAACGGCATGGTCAAGGGCGACGTCTTCGTCGCCGAACGGCTCGAACTCGCCGGCAACGCGCGCATCGAGGGCAACGTGCACTACAAGGTGCTCGAGATGGCGGCCGGGGCGCAGATCAACGGGCAGATGCTGTACCAGGCCGAAGCGCGTCGGTTGCCGGCGCCGGCGTTGACCGGCGTCGTGGCCGAGGCTTGAAATCGATGCGCGGGGACGCGATCTTTCCCTCGTTCCCGCGCAGCCGCCGACATGACCGAAACCCTCACGCCCAGCTATCTCGACGCCGATTCGGCGCCGCTCGTGTTCACGCAGGCGGCCGCCGGCAAGGTGCGCGAATTGATCGCAGAGGAAGGCAACCCCGACCTCAAGCTGCGCGTCTACATCAGTGGCGGCGGATGTTCCGGTTTCCAGTACGGTTTCACCTTCGACGAAGCCCGCGCCGAGGACGATTTCGCGGTCGATCGTGACGGCGTCGTCCTGCTGGTCGATCCGCTGAGCCTGCAGTACCTCGCCGGCGCCGAGATCGACTACTCCGAGTCGTTGACCGGCGCCCAGTTCGTCATCCGCAACCCGAACGCGAAGACGACCTGCGGTTGCGGTTCGTCGTTCGCGATCTGACGCCTCCTCCGCCGTGAGTCATCGCGTCAACGTCTTCGCCGGGCATCCGCTCGAGCGCAACGCCGAACTGCGCGACGATCCCGAGTGGGGCGAGGCGCAACTGTCCGACGAGCGCGCCCGCTTCATCCTCGTCGCCGACGACGGCCGCGCGCTGTGCACGGCGGCCCGCGACGGCCTGCGTCTGCTCGACGCGCGCGAGCGCCGCGAGTTCGCCGCCGGGACCGTGCCGACCTATCTCGGCGCCGATACCGGCGGCCCGTTGTGCCTGCTGCACCTCGACGCGACGTCGGCCGGCGAGATCGCGACGGCGCTGGGGGCGGACTTCGTCGACCTGCGCGGCGCCGGCCTGCATCTGCCCGCATTCGACTCCGGCCTGTTCGCCTATGCCCGCGCGTACGCGCACTGGCACGCGCGCACGCGCTGGTGCGCGACCTGTGGCGCGCCGCTGCGGCTCGTCGCCCTCGGCCATCGCGCGCTGTGCACGAATCCCGAGTGCGCGATCGAGCACTTCCCGCGCGTGGATCCGGCGATGATCGTCATCGTCGGTTTCGGCGACCGCTGCCTGCTCGGTCGCCAGGCGACCTGGAGCGCGAACCGCTATTCGACGCTGGCCGGCTTCGTCGAGCCGGGCGAGTCGCTCGAGGACGCCGTCCGGCGTGAAGTGTTCGAGGAGTCCGGCGTCCGCGTCGGATCCTGCAGCTACCATTCCTCGCAGCCCTGGCCGTTCCCGGCGTCGCTGATGCTGGGTTTCACCGCCGAAGCCGTCGATCCGACGATCCGGCTCGGCACCGAGCTGTGCGATGCGCGCTGGTTCAGCGTCGACGAACTCGTGCGCGAGACGCGCGAACGCCGCCTGATCCTGCCGCCGCGGGTCTCGGTGTCGCACGAGCTGATCGCGGACTGGCTGCGCAGCCGCAGCGGCCTCGAACTCGCCGAGCTGCAATCCGGAGATGCCTGGTAGATAGCGGCAACCGGCATCGCGGTCGCTCGTACGGCGCCTCGGCCGCCCGTGCCATCCGTCGTCCTGCGCCGGCATGAAGGAGCCGCTTTCCCGCGACGCCGGGAGTGCTTCGGGAAGCCGCTCCTCCTCTTCGGCATGCTGTCCGCCGTATCGCCAAGCGTCGATCCCATGTCGCCGCGCGGCGGCTCGTGGCGGGCACTTCCGGCTAGAATCGATTCCTCGTTGCGGCAGTGCGCAGGAAGAATCCACGATGCACATGGCACAGACTCTGCTGGCGGTACTGCTGGTCGTCGCGGCGGCGCACGCCGCGCCGGATCTCGCGCGCTTGCGCGATTTCTCGTGGCTGAAGCAGTGGTCGGCACGCTGGAACGGCAGCCATGGCGCGCCTTCGCCTCTGTGGCTGCCCCTGATCGTGCTCGCCGCCTGCGCGCTCGTGCAGGCAGCGCTCCAGCACGCGCTGTTCGGCCTGCCGGCGCTCGCACTGGGCGTGCTCGTGCTGTTCTACAGCTGGGGGCCGCGCGACCTCGGCGCCGACATCGAGGCCGTGCTGAAGGCTCCCGACAGCGATCGCCGTCATGCCGCCGCGCAGGGCCTCCGGCCCGTACCCGCCGCCGAACCGCTCGCCTTCCAGTCGGCGCCGCTGGTCGAGGCGACGTTCGCGTCCGCACTCTCGCGCTGGTTCGGCGTGCTGTTCTGGTTCGTCGTGCTCGGTCCGGCCGGCGCGCTCGCCTACCGCGTCGTGCAACTGCTCGCGCGTCATCCCTCGTTCGCTGCGGAACTCGACGCCGCGCCGCGGGCGCGCCTCGAGCGCCTGGCGCTGATCCTCGACTGGGCGCCGTCGCACCTCATGGCGCTGACGCTGGCGCTGGCGACCGAGTTCGACGCCGTCATCAAGACCTGGCGCGACTACCACGCCGCGCACGGGCAGGGCTACTTCACGCTCGACCTGGGTTTCCTCGGCGCACTGGCGCGTGCGGGCATCGACGCCGACGTCATCGCCGGCGACGGTTATGCGACCGACGTCGACGATCCGCTGGTCGAACTCGCCGACGCGCACACCGTCCTGCGCCGCATCCTCTACGTCTGGATCGCCCTCGTCGCCCTCGTCGTGGTCGCCGGCTGGGCGTCATAGCACGCGGTCCAGCACGTCGCGTGCGGCGTGCGGGCGGCCCAGCGTGCGTGCCCGCCCGGCCAGCGCCGCGAGGGTTCGCGGTTCCTCGAACAACCTGCGCAGGCGGTAGTCGAGCGCCGTCGCGTCCACCGCCTTCAGCGCGGCTCCCCGTTCGAGCAGGTAGTCGCAGTTGCGTTCCTCCTGCCCTGGGATCGGCGCGTGCACGATCATCGGCCGGCCGAGCGCGAGGCATTCCGACGTGGTCAGGCCTCCCGGTTTGGTGACCACGAGATCGCAGGCCGTCATCAGGCGCTCGACCTTGTCGGTGAAGCCTTGCGCGACGAGCCGTCCCGGATGCCGCATCGCGAGGGCGCGCAGTCGTTCGAGCATTTTCGCGTTGCGCCCGGCCAGGGCGACCAGCTGGAAATCCGCCTCGATGGAGAGCAGGTGCGCGGCCACCTCGTCGAGTCCGCCGAGTCCTGCGCCGCCGCCCATCAGGAGGACCGCCCGGCGTTCCGGATCGATGTCGAACTCGGCCGCGCAGGCCGCGCGTTCGAGCGCTTCGCCGAACGCCGGCATGATCGGAATGCCGGTCACGTGGACGCGCGATGCCTCGATGCCGCGCGCCTGCATGCGGAACGCGACTTCGTCGCTGGCGGCGAAATAGCCCGCCATGTGCGGGACGACCCACAGGCCGTGCAGGTCGAAATCGGTGACGACCACGGATACCGGCGCCCGCAGCCGCGAGCGGGCCCGCTCGCGCATGAGGAGTTCGGCCGGCAGGAAATGCGTGCACACCACCGCGTCGGGGGCGAAGTCTCCGATCGCCTTGCGCAAGGCGCGTGTGTTGAGGCGTTCGACCGCGCGGCGCAGGCGCGCGAGCGGCGCGCTCGGCGGCGTGCGGTCCATGATCCGGTACAGCATCGACCAGGTCGTCGGCGAATGCTCGACGAGCTTGATGTAGAGGTCCGTGTACAGCGTACGGAAAGCGGCAGGCACGAAGTCCATCACGTCGAGATGGCGCACTTCGATGCCCGGCCGCGAGCGGGCGGCGGCGTGCAGCGCCTCGGCCGCGCGAACATGGCCGGCGCCGGCGGAAACGCTGAGCAGGAGCAATCGGGTCATGCCGGATCCTCGGGGCGTCGCCGCGAAGCATACGTTGCCAGCGTCGCCGTCGCCCCCTCGAAGAGACCCCTGACGGCGCGAACCCCGTCGTTCCCGTGGAGGAGGGCGAAGTCATCGAAGGCCGCCTCGAGCGGCGCCCGCGATCCGTCCGGGATCG
>DBMH01000153.1:0-18312 GCA_002297645.1 Rhodanobacteraceae bacterium UBA703
GGGCTCGCGGCGGAGGCATACTATTTCCGGCTGCCGCATCTCGGCGCGACGGCATGGGCCGCGCTGGCGGCGCTGGGCAGGAATCCCTATGTTTCCGCACGCTGAGCGAGCGCAACGTCACTCGGGCGCGTCGGCCGCGGGGGCTTCGTCCACGGTCGGGGCCGACGCGTCGCGCAGTTCGCGGAACAGCTCGCGATACGCGTGCGGCGGCTTGTTCGCCTTGCGCTCGGCCAGCGCGTTGCGCACGAGCTGGCGCAGGCGCTGGCGGTCGGCCGCCGGGAACTCGGCGATGAATTCGGACAGCGTCTCGTCGCCGCCTTCGAGCAGGCGCTCGCGCCATTGTTCGACGCGGTGCAGTGCGGCGGCTTCCTGCAGGGCGGCCGTGCGATCGTGCGCGAGCGCCTTGCGGATCGGCTCGAGCGCGTCGTCGTCGAGATTGCGCAGTTGCTTGGCGAGGAACTGCGTCTGCCGCTTGCGCGCGATGTGCGAGGTCACGGCGCGGGTGCGCTGCACTTCGTCGCGGATGTCCTCGTCGAGCGGCACGCGCGAAAGCTGCGCGTCGCTCAGGGCCGCCAGCGCTTCGGCGATCTTGAAGATGTCGAGCGCCTCGCGGCGCAGCTGGCTGCGGCTGGGGCCGGTGAACTCGTCGTCGAAGTCGTCGGTGTCGTGCATGGGCGTGCGGGCATCGGAAGGGCGGGTATTTTGCCGGAAGGCGCACGGGTGTAGGAGCGCACCCCGAGCGCGAGCGGGCGCGGTGTCGTGGTCGCGCGCAGGGCGCGCTCCCACGCACGCTGAAACGATTTGAAGGATACGCAGGCAACAGGAGCCACCAGTGACCTCTATTGAACCCATCTCCGACAACGGTTCCGCCGAACTCGATCGCCTGGCGCAGATCGCCGAGGACGTGATCCGCCGCTGCCGCGCCAAGGGCGCGAGCGAGGCGGACGTGGCCGCCAGCGTCGATGCCGGCCTCAACGTGGACGTGCGGCTCGGCGAGGTCGAGACGGTGCAGCGCACGCGCGACCGCGGCGTCGCCCTGACCGTGTATTTCGGCAAGCGCAAGGGCTCGGCCAGCACCGCCGACCTCGATCCCGCGTCGATCGAGCAGACCGTCGAGCACGCGTGCGCGATCGCGCGCTACACCGAGGAGGATCCCGCCAATGGCCTCGCGGAGGCGGACCTGCTGGCCAGGGACATCCCCGACCTCGACCTCTGGCATCCGTGGGACATCACGCCGGAAGAGGCGATCCGCCTCGGCCTGGAGATCGAGGACGCCGGCCGCAGTTTCGATCCGCGCATCGGCAATTCCGACGGCGCCTCGGTGCAGGTCGGCGCGTCGATGACGGCGTACGCGAATTCGCTCGGTTTCATCGGTACCGAGCGTGGCACGCATCATTCGCTCTCGGTCGCGCTGATCGCCGAGGATGCGAACGGCATGCAGCGCGACTACTGGTACGACACGGTGCGCTCGGCCAGCGACTTCGTCGAAGCCGCCTCGATCGGGCGCAAGGCGGCCGAGCGCACGGTCGCGCGGCTCGGTGCGCGTCGCCTGTCCACGCGCGAATGCCCCGTGCTGTTCGTGCCGGAAGTCGCGCGCGGCCTCGTCGGGCACTTCCTTTCCGCGGTCAGCGGCGGCGCGCTGTACCGCAAGACGAGCTTCCTCCTCGACCATGTCGGCAAGCCGGTATTCCCGTCGTGGATGCAGATCGCCGAGCGTCCGCGCATCCCGCGCGGCCACGGCTCGACCGCGTTCGATTCCGAAGGGGTCGCCACCCGCGATTCGGATCTCGTCGCCGACGGCGTGCTCGCGCGCTACATCCTCGGCAGCTATTCGGCGCGCAAGCTCGGGCTGCGTTCGACCGGCAACGCCGGCGGCGTGCACAACGTGGTCGTGAAGCCGGGCGGCGACGATTTCGCCGCGATGCTGAAGCGCATGCACACCGGCCTGCTCGTGACCGAGCTGATGGGGCAGGGCGTATCCCTGATCACCGGCGACTATTCGCGCGGCGCGAGCGGTTTCTGGGTCGAGAACGGCGAGATCGCGTATCCGGTGGAGGAGATCACGATCGCCGCGAACCTGCGCGACATGTACGCCAACGTCGTCGCCGTCGGGAGCGACGTCGACCCGCGCTCGCACATCCTGACCGGTTCGATCCTGCTCGAGCGCATGACGATCGCGGGCGAGTAGCACGGGGGCGGGTGCGGCGCCGTTCCGTGAGGACGGCATGAGCGGCAAACGCATCCTCATGCGGATCGGCGCCCTCCCGCATCGCCGGATGCGTGCGCCGGAGCCCTCCGGCGGCTACCATCCGCGCCGCAGCGAACGGGCGTGCCGCCTCGAGGTCGCGCATCCATCGCCGCGGAGTTCCGAGGTCGTCGTTGAGGATTCGTTCGTCCACAGCCGCCGCTTCAAGGACCCCGGCCGATGGGCCGCGGTGGCGGAGCGTCGCCTCCGTCGCCCGGCGTTTCGTCCTGTTCGTTCTCCTGCTGACGGCGGCATCGGTACAGGCGTCCCCATCCGGCGAGGAGGATGCCGCATCGCCGCAGCGGCTCACCCTGCAGTTCCGCAATTCCCTCCGCCACTACGGCTACGACGATGGCCTGCCGCAGGCCAGCGTGAACGCGATCCTGCGCGGGCATGACGGGTTCCTGTGGCTCGGGACCTTCGGTGGGCTCGTCCGTTTCGACGGAAAGGAGTTCCGCGTGTTCCGCTCGCGCGAGCGCGGGCGGGCCGGGGAGGGCATTTCGAGCGAACGCGTGCTGTCCCTGTACGAGGACGTGCACGGGCGCCTGTGGGTAGGGACGCAGGAGGGCGGCGTCGGCTTCTACGAGAAGGGCCGGTTCCGGCACCTGCCGGTTTGTGGCGACACCTGCATGGTCAACCGCCTCTTCTCGATCGACGGCCGTTTCGTATGGGTGCTGGCCGGAAACGGAGTCTACCGGGTCGACGTGGAGACGCTCGAGTCCACGATGTACCTGTCGGCGTTCGACGCGTATCCCGTCTACGCGGTTGCGCACGGAGAGGCATTCGTGGCGGGGGCGGCCGGGTTCGCGCGACTGTCGGCAGGCGGCTTGCGGCCGGTCGCGCTTCCCGACGGGCACGCGGTGGTGCGCAAGATCGCCTCCGACGGCGACGCGGTCTGGATCATCGTGCAGAACGGCAGCCTGTACCGCTACGACCCCGCGCGGGAGCACTGGACATTCATCCGCGGCGGATTGCGCAGCGAAGCGCATCTGCTCGCCGACGGCAGCGGGCACGTCTATCTTTCCGACGAGGCCGCCGGCATGCGCCGGCTGGGGAGCGACGGAACCGAGCAGTCGCTCGACAGCCCGCAACTGCTGCACGCCTCCACGGCCTACGCCGACGGCGACGGCAGCCTGTGGATCGGCAGCACCAGCAAGGGGCTGTGGCGCCTGCGGCCGGCGCGCGTGGCCCTGCTGCGTTCCAGCCTCGCCGGGAGTTCGCCCGGGCGCGTGATCGCGAGCGACGGTGCGGACGGCGTATGGCTGGTGCACGGCTGCTCCGACCTCTGGCATCGGGCCGCGGACGGCCACCAGGTCCGGTGGCCGACGACGGCGGCGCTCGCCGACCAGTGCGTGGTCAGCCTGGCGTACGACGCCGCCTCGGACACGCTCTGGATCGGATCCTCGGGCAGCACCCTGGCGCGGCTGAAGGATGGCCGGCTGGAGAAGCTGGCGTCATGGGAACGCACCGCGGAAATCGGGGTATGGAAGATCCGCGGCGAACTCTGGGTGGCCAGCGTGCGCTTCGTCGGGCGCCTGCGGCTGCAGCATGACGGTTCCTTCGCCGGTGTCGACGAGATTCCCGGCCTGGCGGGCATGAATGCCACGGCCATCACCGAAGCACGCGGCGGCGGTGTCTGGGTCGCCGGTGATCGCGGGGCATTCCGCGTCGTCGGCGACGAGGTGGTCGAGCGCTGGACTCCGAACGAAGGCATCCGCGGCGGGCATTTCCGCGCGCTCCACGAAGACGAGGACGGTTCGTTGTGGATAGGGACCTACGGCAGCGGACTGGTACGCATCCGTGACGGCATCGTGCGCCAGTACACCGAGGCGGACGGGCTGTTCGACGACACCGTCTCGTGCATCCTTCCGGATGCCGAAGGGCGGCTGTGGATGGCGGGCAATCGCGGCATCAGCCGGCTCGTCGACCGCGACATCGGTGCCGGCGGTCCGCGCGTCGTGACCCTGACCGCGAGCGACGGCCTCGATCCGCCGGAATTCAACGGCGGTACCGCGCCGCCCTGCACGGCGGACGGGAAGGGGCGTCTGTGGTTCGCGATGGTCGTCGGTTTCGCGATGGTCGACCCGGCCGCGCTGCCTTCTCCGAGCGGTCCGCACGTGCCCGTCGCCTACATCGACCATGCCTCCGTGTCCGGGCGCAGGCTGGACCTCGACACGCCGGAGGACCTCGACCCCGGCAGCGCCAATCTCGAGATCGGCTTCGGGGCGGTCGACCTCGTCGAACCGGCCAAGGTCCGTTTCCGCTACCGCATTGGCGGCGAGCGGGCCGACTGGGTCGAGGCGGGGTCCGGGCGCAGCCTGCTGTTGCCGTCCGTGCCATGGGGCGAGCTGGTGTTCGAGGTCCAGGCGCGCGAGCAGGGCGGCGACTGGTCGCGGCCGGCGGTGCTGCGCCTGGATCGCCCGGTTCCCTGGTACCGGCACCAGTGGATCTGGCTCGCGGCGAGCCTGGGCAGCCTTCTCGGCCTGCTGTGGATGACGCGCGAGCGCCGGCGGCCCGAGCTCGACGACTTCCTCGAGGCCCGCCTGCGCCGCGACGACCCGCGTTGAACTCCCGGCGCGGAACGGACGTCCCCGCATCGGGACGTCAGAGGCGGGTGTCGTCGTACTGGGGGAATTCCCGCAGCGGCAGTCTCAGCAGGAAGCCGGTGCCGTGCCCGGGGTCGCTGCGCACTTCGACGCGTCCGCCGGATTCGGCGATCGTCCGGTACACCATGGCGAGGCCGATGCCGCTGCCCTTCGAGGGCGGCTTGGTCGTGAAGAACGGCTCGAAGACGCGCTCGGCCACGTCGGCCGGCATGCCGTGCCCGGTGTCCTCGAAGCGCAGGTGGACTTCCTCCCCGACGCGTTCGCTGGCGATGCGGAAGCCACCGCCTTCCGGCATGGCATCCGCGGCGTTCTTCACGATGTTCAGCACGCCGGCCTCGAACTCCATGTAGTCCATGTGCACCCATGCCCTTTCGCCGCCCAGCTCGGTCGCGACCTCGACACGGCGGCCGAGCATCGACCGGATCATCGGCAGCAGGTCCCGCAACGACGCGTTCGCGTCGAAGGTCTCGCGCAGGGGAGGATCAATGCGCGCCAGCGTCAGGAGCTTGTCGGTCATCTGCTTGCCGCGCCGTGTCGCGGCGACGATGCGGTCCAATTGCTCGTTCGCCGCCTCGCTCGAGAACGGCGTGTCGCGCTGGCTCGCGTAGCCGAGGATCACGCTGAGCACGTTGTTGAAGTCGTGCGCGGCGTTGCCGGCGAGCTTGCCGAGCGAATCCATGCGCTGGGAATGCGTGAGCTGCGCCTGCGACTGCTCCTTTTCGCGGATCTCCACTTCGAGCTGCCGGCACAGCTGGACCAGTTCGTGCGTCCGCTGCCGGTTGATGTCCGACTTGAGGATCAGCCGGTCGAGGATGAGCCCGACGATGGCGCACCCCATCACGGGCTGCAGCAGGTTGGCGATGGCATCGTGCAGCGTGGGTACGGCGGTACCTTGCTGCAGGTCCGTCCAGCTTCCGAGCACGAGGACGATCAGATAGGCGCCCGCGGTGATCCAGAGCCCGTGGCGGCCGAGCAGCAGTCCCGCGAACAGCAGCGGCAAGATGCTGAGCAGCAAGCCGGACTGCGCCGCGAGCCCGTAGCGGAAATGGCTGATCGCCAGCAAGGCCAGGCTGGCGGAAATCAGCGCGATTGCGAACATGCGGGAGAGGGGCATGGCGCGATTATCGCGTGGGAACGGTGGACATATGGCGCGTCGTGCGCGGCCTGCGCCGGAAGTCACGCATGACTTCCGTGCCATTGCGCAGTACGCGCACCGTCGCAATATGGAGACCGTCACCCACCGAGGAGGCGTCGCATGAACGAAACATCGAACCCGACCGCCGGCGTACCCGTGGCGGTTTCCGGCGACGAGCGCAACTGGGCGCTGCTGGCGCATCTTTCCACGTTCAGCTTCTTCTTCAGCGTCATCGGCTTCATTCTCGGTCCGCTGATCGTCTGGCTGGTCAAGCGCGAGCAGTCGCCGTTCGTGGCGGAGCACGCGAAGGAAGCGTTGAACTTCAACATCACCGTGGCGATCGCGTTCGTCGCGCTGGTGGCGTTCACGATCATGACCCTGGGCATCGGCGTCATTCTCACGTGGCCCGCCGGCGTTGCGCTGTTCATCGCCTGGGTGGCCTTGCCGATCGTCGCCGCCATCCGTGCGAGCGAGGGCGTCGCCTACCGCTATCCGTTCACCCTGCGGCTGGTGAAGTAGCCGCTTCGTTCCCTGCCGCGCGGCTCAGGCCGCGCGGTAGTGGTCCTGCATCGGGTAGCGGCGCGCGTACAGCGCGAACGCCAGGGCAGCGAGGAACGCGAAGCCGGCGAAGAAGAACATCAGGAACGCGTTCTCGCCGAGGCCGGTCTGCGCGATCCGGGCCGTGACCGCGTCGTTGCGCACGGCCGCATTCGTGACCAGCACCCAGAGGTTGCCGTAGGACACCGAGAGCAGCCAGAAGCTCATGATCGTGCCCTTCATCGACGGCGGCGCCTGGCTGTAGGCGAACTCGAGCCCGGTCGCCGAGACCAGCACTTCGGCGAAGGTCAGCAGGGCGTAGGGAAGGATCTGCCACGCGATCGATACCGCGTCGCCGCCGTCGAGACCGAGCTGCAGCAGGCCGGCGACGATCCACGCGATGCCGGCGAAGGCGAGGCCGACGCCCATGCGGCGCAGCGCGGTCACCTCGATGCCCCGGCGCCGCAGCAGCGGATACAGCACGAGGTTGTTGAACGGGATCATCAGCATCACGAAGATCGGGTTCAACGCCTGCATCTGCGCCGGCGATGCCACCAGTCCGCTCGGCCACCACCATTGTTCCAGGGGCATGTGCATCGCGTTGCCCTGGATGACCCAGGTCGAGGCCTTCTGGTCGAACAGCGACCAGAAGGGCGTGATGATCGCGAACACGATCAGGATGCGCAGCACCGCGCGAACGCCGTCGATGGCTTCGTCCGGATGCGCGCCGCGTGCGCGTTCGAGCTGCAGCGACGTGCCGACGCCGCCGAAGGCGATGAGCAGGCCGAGCGCGACCAGCACCGCGATCACGAAGTCCGAATGAGCCAGCAGCCAGGTCAGTGAGGCGAGGGCGAACAGGCCGCCGATGCCGGCGATGGCGAGGCCGGGCCGGGCCTGGCCGGGCTCGTGCGCGAGCAGGGCGGTACGCACGACGCGCAGGAACGAATGCGGGTTCGGCGGTGACGGCGGCACCATGACGTACCGACGGCGGCCGAGCCAGAAGATCAGCGTCGCGATGAACATCAGTGCGCCCGGGACGCCGAAGGCGATCGCCGGGCCGTACTTTCGCAGCAGGATCGGCATCAGCAGCGAGGCGAAGAACGAGCCGAAATTGATCGTCCAGTAAAACGCGTCGTAGACGACCTTCGCCAGATGCTTGTTGGTCTGGTCGAACTGGTCGCCGACGAAGGCCGAGACCAGCGGCTTGATGCCGCCGGAACCGAGCGCGATCAGGAACAGGCCGGTGTAGAAACCCGTTCGGCTATCGGTACTCAGCGAGAGGCAGACGAAACCCAGGCAGTAGACCAGCGACAGCCACAGCGTCGTGCGGTACTTGCCGAAGAAGCGGTCCGACAGCCAGCCGCCGAGCAGCGGGAAGAAGTACACGCCGATGACGAAGGTGTGGAACACGTCCTTGGCGATGCCGGCGCGCTCGGCTTCGGGCGCGTACAGCAGCAACGTGCCGATCAGGAACGGCGTCAGGATGTTGCGCATCCCGTAGAAGCCGAAGCGTTCGCAGGCTTCGTTGCCGATGATGTAGGGAATCTGGCGCGGAACGCGCGCTTCGATGGCGGCCGGTTCGGCGGTCGTGGACATCGCAGGGAATCGTGAGGCGAAAGACCAAGCCTAACCGATCGTCGTTGCCCGCGGGACTGCCGCCAGGCGGCAGTGCAAGTCGCCCGACGCGTGCGCCGCCGCCGTGCGCGTCGCCGGATGCCTCGATCGAGGGACGTGTCGCGGCGGCGGATTCCGCGTCGCCGCGACGGCAGAAGCGGGTCCGGTCAGTTGCTGCGGTCGGCGACGAAGCGGGCGAGGTCGCGCAGCGGCTCTGCGCGGAGGCCGAGGGGGGCGATCGACGCCAGCGCATGGGCGGTCAATGCGGCGAGTGCCTCGCGCGACGCCTCGACGCCGAGGATCGACGGATACGTCGGCTTGTTCGCGGCGACGTCCTTGCCCGCGGTCTTGCCCAACTGTTCGGTGCCGGCTTCGATGTCGAGCAGGTCGTCGCGCACCTGGAACGCGAGGCCGATGCAATGGCCGTAGGTCTCGAGCGCGGCGAGCGCATCGGCGTCGGTGCAGCCGGCGGCGAGCGCGCCGAGGCGGACCGACGCACGGATCAGCGCGCCGGTCTTGTGCACGTGCATGCGCTCGAGTTCGGCTGGCGTCAGCCGGTGTCCGACCGCGGCGAGGTCGAATGCCTGGCCGCCGGCCATGCCTTGCGAGCCGCACGCGGCGGCGAGCGTGCGCAGCATGTCCAGCCGCGTGGCGGCGTCGACGTCGAGCAGGGCGTCGTCGGCGAGCACCTCGAACGCCAGTGCCTGCAGGGCGTCGCCGGCGAGGATCGCCATCGCCTCGCCGAACACGACGTGGCAGGTCGGGCGGCCGCGGCGCAGCGAATCGTCGTCCATCGCCGGCAGGTCGTCGTGCACGAGCGAATAGGCGTGGATGATCTCCACCGCTGCCGCTGGCGCATCGAGCCTTTCCGGCGGTGCGCCGAACGCGGCGCCCGCGGCGTGGACGAGCAGCGGGCGAAGGCGCTTGCCGCCGCCGAGTACGGCGTAGCGCATCGCGCGATGCAGTTCGACGGGCGGCTGCTCGTCGGGGGGCAACACGCGTTCGAGCGCTTCGTCGGCGCGTGCGGACAGCGCGATCAGTGCAGGTGTCAGTTCACTCACGCGGAAGATCGATGCTCTTGCTGGAAAGTGCGGCCACGGAGGGGTGCTTCCGGGTTCGCGGAGGATGCAGGCGTGCCGGCGCCCTCGCATCGCCCGGGACGGCGATCGCGGATGATCGCAGAAGCCGCGTTGAAAAGCGCAATGGCGAAGGGGGGCTTCCGGGTTCTCCGGTGCGCACGTTCTACCCGTGCAGCATGCAGGCCGGAGCGGCGTCCGGGGCGCTCGCCGGAGCGGCGTATCGCGTGCTACGGCACGTCAGGATCGAATGGCCTCGACGTTTCCGGCAGGTTCGGATCCAGAAGCTGGTTCACGCGCAACTCGGCCTGCTCGAGCGCGTTCTGGCAATTGCGGTACAGCGCGATGCCGCGCTCGAACGATTGCAGTGAATCGTCGAGGCTGAGTTCGCCCTGTTCCATGCGTACGACGAGCTGCTCGAGCTCGTCCAGCGACTGCTCGAAGCGCGCGATCTGCGAGGTTTCCGGAGAGGTTTGCTGCATGGCCGTGCACGCTAGCACGCAGGTCGGGCACGCGTCCATTCGAGCCGCGCGCCGATCTCGGCGAAACGTGCCGCACCTGCGTCACTGAGCCACAGGTCGCCGACCGCGAGCACGCGTTCCCCGCGGTCCAGCAGCAGCGGCAGCCGCCCGCGCTGCCACGGCGGGATGCCCGCTTCCTGGAGGAGGTCGCGCAGTTCGTGCGTCGGGCCGCCGGTGGCGAGGCGCAGGCTTTCGCCGCCGCGGCGGAAGCGGATCGAGAGCGGTGCGTCGAGCCGCACCGGCCTGCCGCCGTCGTCGACGAGGCGCAGCCTGCCCAGGCCGCCCGGCAGGTCGACCGCGTCGCCGTCGAACGCGGCATTCCAGTCGGCGGCCGGCAACTGCAGGGGAGCGAGCGCGTACAGGAGGTCGCGGTAGCGGCGCAGCTCGATGCCGGGCCAGCGCACGCAGGGCTGGCGGTCCTCGCCGGCTTCGGCGAGCTGGCGCACGAGTTCCGCGACCTGGTAGTGCGTGGGTT
This sequence comes from Rhodanobacteraceae bacterium UBA703, assembly GCA_002297645.1. Lineage (GTDB taxonomy): Bacteria > Pseudomonadota > Gammaproteobacteria > Xanthomonadales > Rhodanobacteraceae > Dokdonella_A. The sequence goes on from DBMH01000153.1 coordinate 10,210, forward strand.
CCGGCAGGCCGAGGGAGCGCAGCCAGCGCCGCAGCACCGGGTCGCGCAACGCGTTCGGCAACGTCATCCACGCGCTGTGGCGCAGCGTGGCCGGGTCGAGTCCCTGCACGCGCGCCAGTGCGCGTTCTGCTTCGGCGTCGATGAAGTCGGCGGCGTCGCGTGCCCAGATCGCGCTCTGCGCCATGCTCGCCTCGGCTTCCGGCCAGCGCCGCAGCATGACCGGCAGCACCTGCAGGCGCAGGTAGTTGCGGTCTATGGTCGGATCGGCATTGCTCGGATCGTTGATCCAGGCGAGCCGGTGGACATCTGCATACTCGCGCAAGGCCGCCCGCGGCATCGTCAACAGCGGGCGCCAGGCGAAGCCGCGGCCGAACGGGCGCAGCGTCCGCATCGCCCCGAGGCCTTCCGGGCCGGCGCCTCGCAGCAGCTTGAGCAGCACCGTCTCGGCCTGGTCGCCGCGATGGTGCGCAAGCGCGACGATCTCGCAGGGAGCCAGCAGCGCCTCGATCGCGCCGTAGCGCGCGCGCCGTGCGCTGGCCTCGAGGCCGAGTCCCGGCGCGCGGTCGACGTCGACCGTCCGCATCACCAGGTCCACGCCGAGCGATTCGGCCGTCTCGGCACAGTGGCGCGACCAGCTGGTGCTGTCGCCGTGCAGGCCGTGGTCGACGTGCACCGCGCGCAGGCCGCGCGACCGCGCGGTCTGCGACTGCGCCAGTACGTGCAGCAGCACCGTCGAGTCCAGGCCGCCGCTGAAGGCGACCAGCAACGGGCCGGCCGGGAGCGCGGCGAGCGTCGACTCGATCAGGTCATGGATACGGCGGGTCGGCATCGTCGGAAGATCGTACCTGGGAGTGTCGTTGGTTCGTTGGTTTCGGAATGCGTGGGGATGCTCGGTGCATCGCTTCGCCCGGAAGCTCGTCGATGCGCCTGCGCACCGTGCCGGAGCGCGACCGTTCCAGCGGTCCGGTGGAGCGAGGAATTCCGCTCGTCCGGCGTCGAGTTCGTCGAGGGGCATCCTTTCCTCGATGCTCGGCATCTGCCAGTACCAATGCCCCGACGGGGCTTTCCCTGCCGCAGGCAACTACACGACCGAGCCGGCGTCCGCGCAAAGCAGCCGCTGACGGCCGCAGCGGCGGCGCGTCGACTGCTGCCCCTGCGCGAATTCCATGGACGCCGGCGTCGACGTGGCAATAGCGGACGGGCCACCCCAACCCGACGTACGGGGGCACGGCCGCTCTTCCGCCGGCGATGCGGTGGTCATCTCCTTCATTGCGGCATTCCTCCCGACGCGGGTTCCGTTCGCGGATCGCCGGAACCAGGAGGATGCCGAGGCACGGAGAAGACCGGGGTCGCCGCCTCGGCGAGGTGGGGCAGCTCCCGATGGGACCAGCGGCGCGCCGGGAATGCCGAGACGTCGCCGCCGTCGCCGGGCGGCGGTCGATTCACGACATCCGACCCCGCGGTCCGCTCGCGCGACGTGCGCTCAATTCCACGAGCAGACGACCTTGCCGCAATTGCCCGAGTCCATCAGGTCGAAGCCCTTCTGGAACTCGTCGATGTGGATCTGGTGCGTCAGCACCTTCTGCAGCGGGAAGCCGGTCAGCACCATCTGCGTCATCTTGTACCAGGTCTCGTACATGCGGCGGCCGTAGATGCCGTGCAGCGTGAGTCCCTTGAAGATGACCTTGTCCCAGTCGATGCCGGCGCCGTTCGGCAGGATGCCGAGCAGGGCGACCTTGCCGCCGTGGTACATGCAGTCGAGCATGTCGCTGAACGCGCGCGGGTTGCCGCTCATCTCCAGCGCCACGTCGAAGCCTTCCATGTGCAGGTCCTTCACGACCTCCTTCAGCGACTGCTTGGAGACGTTGACTACGCGGGTCGCGCCCATGTCGGCGGCGAGCTTCAGTCGGTAGTCGTTGACGTCGGTGACGACGACGTTGCGCGCGCCGACGTGCTTGCAGATGCCGGCGGCGATGATGCCGATCGGGCCGGCTCCGGTGATCAGCACGTCCTCGCCGATCACGTCGAACTCGAGCGCGCAGTGCGCGGCATTGCCGTACGGATCGAAGAACGCGGCCAGCTCGCTCGGGATCTGGTCCGGAATCGGCCACAGGTTCGACGCCGGCACGGCGACGTATTCGGCGAACGCGCCGTTGCGGTTGACGCCGATGCCGACGGTATTCGGACAGAGGTGCTGCTTGCCGGCGCGGCAGTTGCGGCACACGCCGCAGACGATGTGACCCTCGGCCGAGACGCGCTGGCCGAGCGTGTAGCCGCGCACGCCGGCGCCCATGTCGACGATGCGGCCGACGAACTCGTGGCCGATGACGAGGCCCGGCTTGATCACGCGTTGCGACCACTCGTCCCACTTGTAGATGTGCAGGTCGGTACCGCAGATGGCGGTCTTCTCGAGCTTGACCAGCACGTCGTTGGGGCCGATCTCCGGAACGGGCACCTCCTCCATCCAGATTCCGCGCGCGGCTTCGCGCTTGACCAAGGCTTTCATCATCTGCGTCATGGGAGGACTCGCGGGGTGCCCGTGGGCGAATCCCGCGATTATAGCGAGCCGCCTGCCAACCACGACGGGTGATGAGGCGTCGACGACGACGAGTACGGGCGGTCCTCGCGGACGGCTGCGGTGATCCGTTCCCGTGTTGCCCGATTCCGGTTGCGACCCTTCCAGGTCGTCGCGTGCCCTCTTTCCGCAGCGCCGTCGGAATGTGGAGCGGGATCGGCGCGTCGCAGGCGCGACGGTCTAGACGTGAGAGGCGGAGTCGTCTGCAATAGCGCGATGAGCCATGCCGACGATCGACCGGTCGCAATCTTCCTGATGGGCCCCACTGCGTCGGGCAAGACGGCGCTCGCCTGCGCGCTGGCCGATCGTTTTCCCGTACGGCTGGTCAGCGTGGATTCCGCTCTCGTCTATCGCGGGCTGGACATCGGCGCGGCGAAACCGGACGCGGCGACGCTCGCTCGCTGGCCGCACCGGCTGATCGACATCCGGGATCCGGTGCAGCCCTATTCGGCCGCGGACTTCCGCGCCGATGCGCTGGCGGCGATGAACGACATCGCGCACGAAGGGGGCGTGCCGCTGCTGGTCGGCGGCACCGGCTTGTACTTCCGCGCGCTCGAGCACGGCTTGTCCGACCTGCCGGAGGCGGACGCCGGCGTGCGCGCGCGCCTGTCGGCGGAGGCGGCCAGCGTCGGTTGGCCCGCGCTGCACCAACGGCTGGCCGGGCTCGATCCGCCGTCCGCGGCGCGCATCCGGCCCGCCGACGCGCAGCGTATCCAGCGGGCGCTGGAGGTCATCGAGCTGACCGGCCGGCGTCTCAGCGAGCAGCAGGGCGGGGGGCGAGGGCGCCTGCCGTGGCGCATCCTGAAGCTGGCATTGCTGCCGGCACAGCGTGCGTCACTGCACGCCGCCATCGCGGCGCGTTTCGAGGCGATGCTGCGCGACGGCTTCCTCGACGAGGCCCGCCGCCTGCTGGACACGGTCGGTCCGAACTTCGACCTGCCGGCGATGCGGGCCGTCGGCTATCGCCAGGCCTGGCCGCATCTCGCGGGCGAAATCGACCGGGAAACCTTCGTCCAGCAGGCGATTTTTGCGACGCGGCAACTCGCGAAGCGGCAGGTCACCTGGTTGCGTAGCGAGCTGGATGCGCGCGTTTTCGCCGCCGATCATGGAAGTTTGGCCGACGATGCCGCCAAGGCGGTGGCCGACTTCCTGCCCGCGCGCATTTCCTGAGACGGGGCCGGCGTTTTATTTGTCTGGACAAATCGTTAAGATGCGGTCGCGGCTGAACACGGGTTGAATCGGGCGTTGCGCGGGGGAGTTTCCTTTGATGCGCCGCGTGACTTTTGCCGGTTCGCGTATTTCGTCATCAGGAGAATAAGACCATGTCCAAGGGGCAGTCGTTGCAGGATCCCTTTTTGAACGCGTTGCGCCGCGAGCGCGTGCCGGTGTCGATCTATCTGGTCAACGGCATCAAGCTGCAGGGAACCGTCGAGTCGTTCGACCAGTTCGTCGTGCTGCTGCGCAATACGGTCAGTCAGATGGTCTACAAGCACGCGATCTCCACCGTGGTTCCGTCGCGCAACGTGCGCGTCGGCGGACCGGCCCAGGACATCGGTTCCGGGCACTCCGTTCCGGTCGAGGTCGCGGACGACGGCGTCGCCTGAGTCGGCGGCGCCGGGCGAGCGGCTTGAAAGCGTCCGCGAAGGACGCATAGAAGCTGTCTCTTCCGCAACGGGTGACTTGCTCTGTTCGAACGATCCAGAAAAGGTGAGCGGGCGCTGCTGCTGCAGCCGCAGGCCCCGGGACGCAACGATCCGCTCGCGCTGGAGGAGTTCGGCGAACTCGCGCGTTCCGCCGGCGCCACCGTCGTCGGTACGCTCAGTGCCCGCGTCGAGCGTCCGAATCCGCGCTACTTCGTCGGCGAGGGCAAGGCCGAGGAGCTGAGGGCGCACCGGCAATCGCTCGACGCGGACCTGATCCTCGTCAATCACGCGCTCAGCCCGGTGCAGGAGCGCAACCTCGAAAAGCTGACCGAGTGCCGCGTCGTCGACCGCACCGGCCTCATCCTCGACATCTTCGCGCAGCGCGCCCGCTCGCACGAGGGCAAGCTGCAGGTCGAGCTGGCGCAGTTGAAGCACATGTCCACGCGCCTCGTGCGCGGCTGGACGCACCTCGAGCGCCAGCGCGGCGGCGCGATCGGCCTGCGCGGTCCCGGCGAGACGCAGCTCGAACTCGACCGCCGCCTGCTCGGCGAGCGCGTCAAGCAGTTGCAGAAGCGCATGGAGAAAGTGGAGTCGCAGCGCGCGACGGCGCGCCGCTCGCGCCAGCGCAACGCGTTGCCGGTCGTCGCCCTGGTCGGCTACACGAACGCCGGCAAGTCGACCCTGTTCAATACGCTGACCGGTTCCGGCGTCTACGCCGCCGACCAGCTGTTCGCGACGCTGGATCCGACCCTGCGCCGCCTCGACGGCCTCGACTGCGGTCCGATCCTGCTCGCCGATACGGTCGGTTTCATCCGCGACCTGCCGCACGATCTCGTCGCCGCGTTCCGCTCGACCCTGGCCGAGGCGCGCGATGCGGACCTGTTGCTGCACGTCGTCGACGCGTCCGATCCCGAGCGCGACGAGCGCATCCGCGACGTCGAGTCCGTGCTGGCCGAGATCGGCGCGGACGAATTGCCGCAGGTCCTCGTCTACAACAAGATCGACCTGCTGGATGCCGCCTCCCCGGCGGACGGGGATCAGGACACGGCCTGCGTCGACGGCATCGGCCGATCAGCCGACGCTCCGTCCGGAGAGGCGTACCGGCTCGACTACATCGACGGCGGTGAGCAGCCGCGCGCGTGGGTCTCGGCCCGAACGGGCGCCGGGCTCGACGGCCTGCGCCGCGCCGTTGCCGAGCGTCTCGGCAACGACCGGATTCGCGCCGAGCTGGCGCTGCCGGCGGAGGCCGGACGCCTGCGTGCGCGCCTGCATGCGCAGGGACTGGTGGCGGAGGAGGAGGCCGACGAAGGCGGCTGGCGCGTCCGCATCGACGCCCCCCGTGCATTGGTCGAACCGCTGTTCGGGCTGCCGCATGGCGACGGCGAATGGCTGCGCGGGCAGCTCGGCGAGCATTTGCTTGCCGCCACCGGGCACCCTACCTACAATCCTGCTGCAGTCCAGCATGGCATGCGCGATCGAACGTGACTTGTGCGATCGTCCTCGATCGCTGCTTCGGATGGCTGGGCAAACACCCGGATGCTGCGAATTCCGCTGAAGCCCAGAAGCGGCCGACCATGGCCGCACCTTTCAGTGCAATCCCACAGTGCCGGCAAGGTTGCCGTCAGCGAGGTGTTGAACAATGGCGTGGAACGAACCCGGCAGCGGCAAGCAGCGCGATCCCTGGCGTGACAATGGCGGCGGCAACGGCCCCGGCCCCGACATGGACGCGCTCGTGCGGCGCCTGCGCGAGTTCTTCAATCGCCTGTTCGGCGGCAGGGGCGGCGGTCCGGGCATCGCCATCGTCGCGATACTGCTGGTCTGGCTCGCTTTCGACAGCGTCGCGCTGATCAAGGCCGGCGAGTCCGGCGTCGTGCTGCGTTTCGGGCAGGTCGAGCGCCTGATGCCGCCGGGCATCAACTTCAAGCTGCCGCGGCCGATCGAGACGCTCTACAAGGTCAACGTCGGCGCCTTGCGCACCACCAATGCGCAGGTGCGCATGCTGACGCGCGACGAGAACATCGTGCTGATCGACTTCAACGTGCAGTATCTCGTCACCGATCCGCAGAAGGTGCTGTTCAACGTGCGCGATCCCGACGGGACGCTCGGCCAGGCCGCCGAAAGCGCGGTGCGTTCGGTCATCGGCGGCAGCAACATGGACACGATCCTGTCCGGCCAGCGCGCCGAGCTGATCGCCAACGCGAAGCAGCAGCTGCAGACGACGCTGGACCAGTACAACACGGGCCTGACCGTGAACGCGCTGAACTTCCAGAACGTGCGCCCGCCGCAGGAGGTCAAGGACGCGTTCGACGACGCCAGCCGAGCGCTGCAGGACAAGCAGCGCCTTGAAGAGGAAGCGAAGGCGTACGCCAGCAAGGTCGTCCCCGAGGCGCGCGGCGACGCCGCGACCACGCGGGCGGAAGCCGAGGGCTACAAGAGCGAACGCGTCGCGCGCGCCGAGGGCGACGCGCAGCGCTTCAATCTGATCCAGTCGCAGTACCGCGCCGCACCGGAGGTCACGCGCAAGCGCATGTATCTCGAGACCATGCAGGACGTCATGACGCGCGCGCCGAAGGTCATCGACTTCTCGGGCGGCAAGAACATCCTCAATCTGCCGGGGACACAGGAGCCGCGCGCGAGCGCGCCCGCCGCGGCAGTCGTCACTCCGGAAGCCAGGGGAGGTCGCTGATGCGTGTCGGTTCGATCGTCGTCGCGCTCGTCGCGCTGATCGTCATCGCGAGTTCCGCCTTCGTCGTCCGGGCGGACCAGACCGCGATCCTGCTGCAGTTCGGGCGCATCGTGAAGAGCGGCTACGAGCCCGGCCTGCACTTCAAGATTCCGCTGCTGCAGCAGGTGCAGCGCTTCGACCGGCGCATCCTGACCCTGGAGTCGCCGCCGGAACGCACGCTCACGTCCGAGAAGAAGGACGTGAACATCGACTTCTTCGTGAAGTGGCGCATTTCCGATCCGGCGCGCTACTACGTCTCGGTCGGCGGCGACGAAACGATCGCGCAGAGCCGCGTCGCACCGCGCATCCGCGACGGACTGCGCACGGCGGTCAACTCGAAGACGCTGACGGAGCTGGTGTCCGGCGGTCGCGCCGACGTGACCCAGGGACTGATCGCCGAAGCCAATCGCGCCATCGAGGGGCTGGGCATCGAAGTCATCGACCTGCGCATCAAGCGCATCGACCTTCCCGAGGACGGCACCGTCATCAACTCGGTCTACGAGCGCATGCGCTCCGAGCGCAAGAAGGTCGCCAGCCAGTTGCGCGCGGAAGGCGAGGAGGTCTCGCGCACGATCCAGGCCGATGCCGACCGCCAGGCGCAGGTCATCAAGGCCGAGGCTTACCGCGACGCCGAGAAGACGCGCGGCGAAGGCGACGCCGCCGCGGCGCAGACCTACGCGGCCGCCTACGGACGCGACGCGGAGTTCTATTCGTTCTATCGCAGCCTCGAGGCCTACCGCGGATCGCTCGCGACGCCGAACGGGCTGCTCGTCCTCGACCCGAAAAACGAATTCCTGCGCTACCTGCAAGAAAGCAAGTGAGGGATCTGTCCGCGGCGCTCTGCCTGGTGCTGGTGATCGAGGGACTGCTCCTGTTCTCGATACCGCACGCGTGGAAGCGCATGGCGGAAGAACTGCGCCGGCTCGACGCGCGTTCGCTGCGCGTGGTCGGTGGCGTGATGATTGCGGTGGGCCTGGTGGCGCTCCGCATCGTGCATTGATGAGGCAGGAACGGGTGCGCACGCGCCGGTTCCCGGAAGCCGACCGGAGGCTCGCGGCGTTTCCCGTCGGGGATGTCGTGGTCGAGTCGGCAGTCACTAACGAAGCAGGAACATCATGGGCAAGTCAGTAGTCATTCTCGGAGCCCAGTGGGGCGACGAA
>DBMH01000153.1:18421-18617 GCA_002297645.1 Rhodanobacteraceae bacterium UBA703
ATCGGCAACGGCGTGGTGCTGTCGCCGGCGGCGCTGCGCAAGGAGATCGAGGAACTCGAGGCCAGCGGCGTCGAAGTGCGCTCGCGCCTGAAGATCAGCCCGGCCACGCCGCTGATCATGCCGTACCACATCGCGCTCGATCAGGCGCGCGAGAAGGCCGCCGGCGGCAAGGCGATCGGCACCACCGGCCGCGGCA
>DBMH01000153.1:18658-18865 GCA_002297645.1 Rhodanobacteraceae bacterium UBA703
GACTACCACAACTTCGTGCTGACGAAGTACCTCGGCGCCGAGGCGATTGACTTCCAGCAGACCTACGACGAAGCGCTGGCGTTCGGCGAATACGTCGAGCCGATGAAGTCGGACGTCGCCGGCCTGCTGCACGACCTGCGCAAGCAGGGCAAGCGCGTGCTGTTCGAGGGCGCGCAAGGCGCACTGCTCGACATCGACCACGGCACC
>DBMH01000153.1:18886-20748 GCA_002297645.1 Rhodanobacteraceae bacterium UBA703
TGCTCGGCATCGCCAAGGCCTACGCGACGCGCGTCGGCGGCGGCCCGTTCCCGACCGAACTGCACGACGAGATCGGCCAGGGCATCCGCGACCGCGGCCAGGAGTACGGCGCTTCGACGGGGCGTCCGCGCCGCTGCGGCTGGATGGACATCGTCGCGCTGAAGCGAGCGGTCGCGATCAACGGCATCAGCGGCCTGTGCATCACCAAGCTCGACATCCTCGACGGGATGGACAAGCTCAAGATCTGCATCGCCTACGAGTACCGCGGCAAGCGCACCGAGTACGCGCCGCTCGACGCGGCCGGCTGGGAAGAGTGCACGCCGGTCTATCTCGAGTTCCCTGGCTGGCAGGAATCGACCCACGGCATCACCGAATGGGACCGGCTGCCGCCGGCCGCGCGCGCGTACCTGCGTGCGCTCGAGGAGCTGGCCGGCTGCCCGCTGGCGATCGTCAGTACCGGACCGGATCGCGACGCCAATATCGTGCTGCGCGATCCGTTCGCCTGAGACGCCGGGCGTGACCCGCGCGGCGCGTGACCTCACGCGCCGCGCAGTACCATCAGGCGGCGCTCGGTCATGTCCTCGATCGCGTAGCGCACGCCTTCGCGACCCAGGCCGGAAAGCTTCGTTCCTCCGTACGGCATGTTGTCGACGCGGAAGCTCGGCACGTCGTTGACGACGATACCGCCGCAATCGAGCGTGTCCCATGCGCGCATCGCATGCGCGAGGTCGTTCGTGAACACGCCCGCCTGCAGGCCGTAGTCGGAGTCGTTCACGAGCGCGAGCGCGTCGTCGAAATCGGCGAACGGAGCGAGCGTGACGACCGGACCGAAGGCCTCGAGCCGGTTGAGCTTCGCGTCGGTCGGCACGCCTTCCAGCACGCTGGCCTCGAGCCGGTTGCGTTCGCGGCCGCCGCCGCACAGCAGTTTCGCGCCGCCACGCCGTGCTTCGCCGATCCATTGTTCGAGGCGTTCGGCGGCGGCTTCGTCGATCAGCGGACCGAGGAACGTGTCGCGCCGTTTCGGGTCGCCGCCCTTGAGCGCCCTCGTCGCGGCGACGAAGCGCCGGCGCAGTTCGGGATACAGCGATTCGTGCACATGGATGCGCTGCACCTTGATGCAGCTCTGTCCGGATTGATAGAACGCGCCGAAGATCAGCCGCTCGACGACGTGGTCGAGGTGGGCGCGCTGGTCCGCATCGACGATCGCCGCCGCGTTGCCGCCGAGCTCCAGCACCACCTTCTTGCGCCCGGCCTTCGCCTTGAGCTGCCAGCCGACCTGTCCGCCCGTGAACGAGAGCAGCTTCAGGCGCTCGTCGCTGACGAACGGATCGGCGTCCTCGACGCGGCAGGGCAGCACGGAGAACGCGCCTTTCGGAAGATCGGTCTCGGCGAGGATCTCGCCGATGATCAGGGCGCCGATCGGCGTCTTCTCCGACGGCTTCAGCACGANNATCGCCGGCGCGACCTTGTGCGCGACGAGGTTGAGCGGGAAGTTGAACGGCGTGATGAACGAGCACGGCCCCAGCGGCACGCGCTGCACGAAGCCGCGATAGCCGTCGGCGCGCTTGGAGATTTCCAGGTTCAGGATCTCGCCGTCGATGCGCACGGCTTCCTCGGCCGCGACCTTGAACGTGTCGATCAGGCGCGTGACTTCGCCCTCGGCATCCTTGATCGGCTTGCCGGCCTCGATGCACAGGGCGAGGGCGAGCTCGTCGAAGCGCTCGCGGAAGCGCGCGATGCAGTGCTCCAGGACCGCCTGCCGCGCATACGGCGGCAGCTTGCGCATCGGTGCGGCGGCGTCCGCGCAGGCGGCGATCGCGCGACGGATCGCCGCCGCATCGGCGAGCGCGACGCGCGCGGCG
>DBMH01000168.1 GCA_002297645.1 Rhodanobacteraceae bacterium UBA703
CGCGATCAGCTGGCTGCCGGGCAGGTCGAGCGGCACGAAGGCGGCCCGTGCCGCCGCGATCGGCAACAGCAGGCCGGCGCTGCCGAAGAATCCTTTGCGCATCGGAAGTCCTGTCGAAACGGGTTTCGCGGTCGCGGCGCGGATCGCNNGGCCGCGCGCGTCCCGGTTGCCACGTTCAGCGCGCCGGGAGTTCGAATCCGTCGTCGAAGATGCGGTCGCCGCCGTCGGCGACGAAGCTCGCCACGACCTCGCAGTCCGCCGCGACCGGTGCGGTGGTGTACGTGCTGCCGCTCGACTGGCCGCCGCAGCCGGACACCGCGCCGATGCGATAGCCCGCGTCCGGCGTCAGCGTGAAGGCGACGGCCGCCCCCTGTTCCACGACCTGCGCGACAGCCGGATCAATGCGGCCGCCGCTGCCGGCGCTCGGCGTCACGCGGAACGTCGCCGTGCCGGGCAGGTACACCAGGCGCACGGACTCGTGCGCCGATTCGGACGCCATCGACATCCAGTAGGCCGGCGTGTGCTTCGGATAGCCGAGTGCACGCACCCACAGGTTGCGACCGTGCGGCAGCGCGACGCCGTCGATGCCCCAGCCACCTTCGACGGCGTGCCCGGCGCCGAGCGGCTGCCATGATCGGCGGTCCGCCGACCATTCGAACTCGACGCGCGCCAGCGCCGCACCGGCACCGCTGCGCAGCCAGCGGATGCCGGCGCCGTCATCGACGAGGTCGAGCCGCTGCACCACCGCCTGCGCGCTCGACAGCCGCGTGACGTTGGTGCGCTCGAGACCGCCCACGCCCGTGAATTCGCCGTACGCGATGACCTTGCCGTCGGCTTGCAGCACGAGGCCGCCGACACGTGCGCCGCCCGTCGGCGAGCCGAAGGTGCCGATGTTCGGGTCGTAGCCGGCATCCACCGATCCTTTGCGGTCGAGCCGTGCGATCGCGTTGCGCGCCTGGCCGTCGACGCTGCTGAAGCGACCGCCGACGAGCAAGGAGCCGTCGATCTGCTCGGCGAAGGTGTCCATCACGCCGTTCACGACCGCCGCGGCGAAACCGGTGTCGCGCGTACCGTCCGGCAGCAGTCGCGCGAAATACCGCGCCGACGCTCCGTTGATCCGGCTGAATTCGCCACTGACCAGGATGCGGCCGTCGGGCTGCCACGAGAACGAAGCGATGCGGGCATCCATCAGCGGCCAGAACGTCGTGTCCATCGAGCCGTCGGTGTCGAGCAGGCGCAGCTCGTTGACGTAGTCGACGCCTTGCCAGCCGTTGGTCAGCACGCGGCCGTCGGGCAGCACCGTCGCACCGTACAGGCCGGCATTGCCGAGCGCGCTGGTGTCGAACGACGGATCGACGCTGCCGTCGGCGCGCAGCCGGGCGATGCCGGTGCGGCGCACGCCGTCGATCCGGTGGAAGCGGCCGGCGATCAGCAGCGCGCCGGCCCCTTCCTGATGGACGCCGTAGACCATGCCGGGACCGGAGAAGTCCTCGAGTATCTCGAACGAGAAATCCGCATCGAGCGTGCCGTCTGCCGCGAACAGGGCCAATCCGGTCCGGACTTCCCCGTCGACGAGATCGAAGGAACCGCCGGCGAGGATCTTGCCGTCGGGCCGGATGGCGATGCTCTTGACCCAGGTTCCGGCAGGCGGATTGCCGGCGACGCTGAAGTCGGCGACGTGGAACGACGGATCGATCGACCCGTCCGCATTCAGGCGCACCAGCGCGGTATGGCGACCGCCCGGCGTGCTGCCGATGAAATCCATGTTTCCGCCGAGCAGGATCTTGCCGTCCGGTTGCGTCGCCACGGTGTGGATGTCGCCGACCACGCCGGGATAGACCGGATCGCCGCCGGCGAAGAAATCGACATCGGGGCTGCCGTCGGCGTTGAGGCGCGCGAGATACTTCTGCGCCTTGCCGCGGATCGTCGTGAAGCCGCCGCCGAGCACGACCTTGCCGTCGTACTGCTGCAGCACGGCAAGGACTTCGTTGTTCGGGCGCGGATCGAAGGTCGGGTCGAGACTGCCGTCCGGGTTCAAGCGCGCCACGTAGTTCGTCGGCGCGCCGCCCGCCACGCTGAACGCGCCGGTGACCAGCAGCCGGCCGTCGGCCTGCATGTGCACCGTGGAGACGAGCCCCTCGACCGCGGCACTGAAACCGGCGTCGCGCGAACCATTCGCGTTCAGGCGCACGAGGCCCGCCGTCGGCGAAAGGAACACGCCGGCGACGACGGTCTTGCCGTCGGGCTGCGGGACGATCCCTCCGACCGGGCCGGTAACGGGTGGAACGAACGTGGCATCGAGCGAGCCGTCCGCATCGAGGCGCACGAGGCCGAGATGCTCGGCACCGCCGACCAGCGAGAAATTGCCGCCGACGAGGATCTTTCCGTCCGCCTGTACCGCGATGCGCTCGACCGGTGCGTCGAACGACGGCGCAAGGAACGTCGTGTCCAATGTGCCGTCGACGTTCAGCCGCGCGAAGTATTCACGCGGCTGGCCGCCGACCTCGGTGAACCATCCGCCGAGCAGGACCTTGCCGTCGGCCTGCAGCGCGAGCGTCGATGCGGGCGCGTCGAGCACGGGCCGGAACGAGGCGTCGATCGCGCCGGAAGCCTCCAGCCGCGCCAGCGATGGCTGCCCGGCGCCGCCGGCCTGGGCGAAGCTGCCGCCGACCAGCAGGCGGCCGTCGGGCTGCGCGACGAGACTTTCGACCACACCGTCCAGCGCGGCGTCGAAGCTCGCGTCGAGCGAGCCGTCGATGCGCAGGCGCGCCAGCTGGTTGCGCGCGACACCGCCGACCTGGGTGAAGTCGCCGGCGATCAGCAACTGGCCGTCGGCCTGCTGCAACACGATGCGCGCGGACAGATCGAGGCTCGGCGCGAAACCATCGCGCACGTTCTGCGCCGACGACGGCACGGCGAGCAGGACCAGCAGGAGCAACAGCGCGAGGCTTGGCAACGCCTTCACTACAGCGTGATTCATGGACGGATTTCCTCGAACGGCGGTCGATGTCTGCGGGGTTCTCGCCGGCGCTGCCGGGGATCGCACGACGATGGGCGGGTTCATGGCCGCGCTCCGTCGAAACCGTCGGCGAACACGTGATCGCCCGCCCCGACCTGGAACGAGAGCGGCAGCGCCGTGCGCAAGTGCAACGGATCGTTGCTGCGGATGCACAGGTTCGCGCGGTGGACGCCGTCGGCCACCTGGCCGGCATCGAAGGTCAGCGTCAGCAGCGTCGCCGGTGCACCGGCGGCGATCGTGCCGCCGCTCGTGCTCAAGGAAAGCCACGGGATGTCGGCCGCCTGCGTGCACGCCACGCCGCGATGCGCGAACGCCAGTGCGCTGAACTGGGCATCGCTGGAGAGCCCGGCGATCGGTGCGGCCCAGGTGGCGGCGCCGGTTCGTCGATCGAGGGAGAACATCGCGGAGCCGACCGGGAACGCGCTGCCCTCCTGCACCAGCGTGGCCAGATACAGCGTGTCGGTGGGCGGATCGAACGCCAGCGCCGAGAAGCGGCCGCCGGTGTCGAAACCGAGCGGCCCGAGCGCCGCGGCGTGTCCGCTCGACTTGTCGATCGCGATCAGCGCATTGAGGATCACGTCGACACCGTAGAGATTGCCGTCGTTGTCGAACTCCAGGCTGATCAGGCCGGGGGCGGCGTCGATGTCGCCGATCGGCCAGACCGCTGCGGTGACCGGATCGATCCGCCACAGCCGGCTCGCCTGACCGTCCGCCGTCACCAGGTACACGGCGCCGCTGGTCGGATCCTGCTTCAGGCCGCTGGCGATGCTGCCGACCGGCAGGCCGTCGATGCGGCCGACGATCTGCTCGTTCGCGTAGACGCCGCCGGCCGGGTCGATGGGGGCGTAGCGCAGCAGTTGCCGGCGCTCGCTGTCGAGCGCGTACAACGCGCCGAAATCGTCGTCGAGGAAATCCGCGCCGGTGATCAGGCGCGCGCCGATGGACGCCTTGATCGCGGCGTTGCCGACGTAGCCGGGCGCGGCGGGGTCGGAGGCGACCAGATAGCCGCCGTCGATGTCGAAGCCCCACAACGCCAGCGCGGCATGACCGCCACCGGGTACTCCGACCGCGGGAAGAGCGGACGGGACCGACGGGTCGCGCTCCGCGCGCACGCCGAACGGCGCATCGGCCGCGGGCGGGGCGAGGGAGCGCACCATCGCCGGCATGTGCCGGTTCGCCGCCGCCGTCCCTGCGCTCCAGTCG
>DBMH01000208.1:0-449 GCA_002297645.1 Rhodanobacteraceae bacterium UBA703
GACGACCTCGGCGATCTCCTCGGCCGTGACCTTGTCCTGCAGCAGCGTGAAACCCTTCTTCTCGGCTTCCTGGGCGGCCTTGAGCTGCTTTTCCAGTTCCGGGATCCGGCCGTACTGGATCTCGCTCATCTTGGCGTAGTCCTGCCGACGCTGCGCCGCCTCGAGATCGAGCCTCGCCTGCTCGATCTGCTCCTTGATCTTCGTCGCCCCCTGCAGCGTCGCCTTCTCGGATTTCCAGATCTCTTCGAGATCCGAATACTCGCGCTCCAGCGAGCCGATCTCCTTCTCCAGATCGGCCAGGCGCTGCTTCGACTCGGAATCCTTCTCCTTCTTCAGCGCCTCGCGCTGGATCTTGAGCTGGATCAGGCGACGTTCCTTGCGGTCGAGTTCCTCCGGCTTGGAATCAATCTCCATGCGGATGCGCGAGGCGGCCTCGTCCATGAGGTCGA
>DBMH01000208.1:591-2894 GCA_002297645.1 Rhodanobacteraceae bacterium UBA703
AGCGTGGTCGCGCCGATGCAATGCAGCTCGCCGCGCGCGAGCGCGGGCTTGAGCATGTTGCCGGCGTCCATCGCGCCCTCGGCCTTGCCGGCGCCGACCATCGTGTGCAGCTCGTCGATGAACAGGATCACGCGCCCTTCTTGTTTGGCGAGATCGTTCAGCACGCCCTTCAGGCGCTCCTCGAACTCGCCGCGGAACTTCGCGCCGGCGATCAGCGCGCCCATGTCGAGCGACAGCACGCGCTTGTCGCGCAGGCCTTCCGGCACTTCGCCGTTGACGATGCGCTGCGCGAGACCCTCGACGATCGCGGTCTTGCCGACGCCGGGTTCGCCGATCAGCACCGGGTTGTTCTTTGTGCGCCGTTGCAGGACCTGGATCACGCGCCGGATCTCCTCGTCGCGGCCGACGACCGGGTCGAGCTTGCCGCCCTCCGAGCGCGCGGTCAGGTCGATCGTGTACTTCTCGAGCGCCTGGCGCTGCTCTTCCGCGTTTTCGGATTGCACCTTCTCGCCTCCGCGCATCTTCTCGATCGCCGCCTCGATACCGGCCTTGGTCGCGCCGGCCGCCTTCAGCACGGCGCCGAGTTCGGCCTTGTCGTCGAGTGCGGCGAGCACGAACAGCTCCGACGCGATGAACGCGTCACCGCGCTGCTGGGCGAGCTTGTCGGTCAGGTTGAGCAGCCGGTTGAGGTCGTTCGAGACGTTGATGTGGCCCTCCTGCCCGGCCACCTTCGGCAGGCGTTCCAGCAGTTGTCCGACGCGCGTGCGCAGGGCCGGCACGTTGACGCCGGCCTGCGCCAGCAACGGCACGGTCGAGCCGCCCTGCTGGTCGAGCAGCGCGGCCATCAGGTGCGCCGGTTCCATCATGTTGTTGTCGCGGCCTACCGCCAGCGACTGCGCGTCGGCCAACGCCTGCTGGAAACGCGAAGTGAGTTTGTCCATTCGCATGCGCGGAAATCTCTCGTGGTCGCCGGCCCGTTTCCGGCGGGATGCCACACAAGTAGGTTTCAAGCGGACCGCCTTCAAGGCGACGCGGCCCCGGGTACGACCCAAATCTTCGCAATCGGAAGGTCGGCGGTTTCCTACACTCACCGGGAATTGCGGCGATGCGGAGCGGCGGAAGCGCGTGTTCGATGGGTTGATCCACGAGGTCGGCGAACGCTCCGGGCTCGGCGACAAGACCGCCGAACTGCTCGCCGCCCTGCTGGCGATCGTCTTCGACGAGCGCCTGGGAGGCATCGCCGGACTGCTCGCGAAGATCCGCCAGCACGGCGGCAGCGAGGCGACGACCGGGTGGGTCGGCAATCCGCAAGCCGCCGCGGTGGATCCGCGCGTGCTCGACGGCGCCCTCGGCCCCGAAACGCTTCCCCTGCTGGCGGGCCGCCTGAACGCCCCGGTGGCAATCGTGGCGAACGCCGCGGCGACCCTGCTCCCGGCCCTGATCGGCCACCTGACGCCCGGCGGGCGCCTGCCGGTCAGCGTACCGACGGCGGTCGCCGGCTATCTCGTGCGCTTTCCTTCCCTGGAGAGTGCCACCTCGCCGCGGGCACGCCGGCACGACGCGACCGCGCTTCCGCGGAGCTACTGGCTGAGGTGGGGATTGCTGCTGGCATCCGTGCTCGTGCTCGGGCATTGCGTGGCGCATCATTTCGGCGGGCACTTCGCCGCAGCGCCGACGACGACCGCGGAAGCCGGCCGCCCCGCGGCCGGCGCTTCCGCACGCATTCGGCCCTAGGTTTTCGCGCGCCAGATCAGGGTCGCGAAGCGGCCGGTGTCACGATCGCGGCGATACGAGTAGAAGCGCGGGTCGGCGAGCGTGTCGAAACCTCCGCCGTACACCCGCGAGACGCCGCAATGCGCCAGCCGGCGCCGCGCCAGCGCAGACAGGTCGCAGGACCAGTGCCGCGGCCGCGTCGGCACGAACGCCTCCGCCGCCACCGGATCGACCTCGACGAACGCGCTCCGCACGTCTTCGCCGACCTCGTAGGAGCGGGCGCCGATGGCCGGCCCGAGCCACGCCATCACACGGTCCGCCGACACGCCCAGCCGGGCCACGGTCGCCTCGACTACGCCGCCGGAAAGCCCGCGCCAACCCGCGTGCGCGGCGCCGATCGCAGCCCCGTCGTCGCTGGCGAACAGCACCGGCAGGCAGTCGGCGGTCAGGATCGCCAGCGCCGCGTTCGCGGTGCGCGCGACGGCGGCATCGGCCACCCATTCCGTATCGGCTGCCTGCACGTCGGCGTCGACCACGTCGGCGCCGTGGACCTGCTGCAGCCAAAGAGGAGCGGCTGGAAGGGCGAGAAA
>DBMH01000208.1:2902-48457 GCA_002297645.1 Rhodanobacteraceae bacterium UBA703
GTCCGCCGCGTCGCCACAGCGCGCGCCGAGATTGAAGCGGTCGTAAGGCGGCAGCGAGCGCCCCGGCAGGCGGCGTGTCGTCACGACGGCGCGGACGCCCGGCGGCGCCGGCCAGTCCGGCTCGATCCAATCCTGCCCGGTAGCGGCCACGACGGGCGGCTCAGCCCGCATGGGCGCGCGTGTCCGCGCGCAGCGCCAGCAGCAGGTTTTCCATGTCGGCCGGACGCTCGGCCTCCACCGCGATCGTCTTGCCGGTCTTGGGGTGCTGGAACTCCAGCCGTTCGGCGTGCAGGGCCTGGCGCCGGAAGCCGCGCAGCGCCTCGACCAGATCCGGCGTCGCTCCCTTCGGCAGTTTCAGCAGGCCGCCGTACTGCGGGTCGCCGACCAGCGGGTGGCGCACGTGGGCCATGTGCACGCGGATCTGGTGCGTACGGCCGGTTTCGAGGCGGCATTCGATCAGGGTCATCGCACGGAAGCGCTCGCGCACGCGGTAGTGCGTGACGGCTTCGCGGCCGTCCTCGCGCACGGCCTGCTTCAGGCGGTCGTGCGGGTGACGGCCGAGCGGAGCGTCGACCTTGCCGCCGGCGATCATCGCGCCGTAGACGATCGCGGCGTACTGGCGATGCACGTCGCGTTCGGACAACTGCTCGACCAGCGAGGTGTGCGCGCGCAGGGTGCGCGCGACGACCATCAGGCCGGAGGTGTCCTTGTCGAGGCGATGTACGATGCCGCCGCGCGGGATCTCGGCAAGCCGTGGGTCGTAGTGCAGCAACGCGTTCTGCAGCGTACCGGCGGGATTCCCGGCGCCGGGATGCACGACCAGGCCGGCCGGCTTGTTGATGACGAGCACGTCGGCATCCTCGTGCCGGATGTCCAGCTCGATCGCCTCGGGCTCGGCGCCGATCTCGCGCTCCAGCCGCACGTCGACCGCGATCTGTTCGCCGCCGCGCACGAGCTGGCGCGGCGGCACGGTATCGCCGTCCAGGCGGGCATCGCCGGACTTGATCCACGCGGTGAGGCGCGAACGCGAGTAGTCGGGGAACAGCTCGGCCAGAACCTGGTCGAAACGGCGGCCGGCCAGTTCGAACGGCACAGTCGCGTTCAGGCGGGATTCGGGGTCGTTCATCGGAGAATTCCTGACCGCAGGCGCGTTTCCAGCGCGAACGGCGTTCGGGTTATGATCGTCGTTTGGAGCCGGCGCCTCGCGCCCGGCGGTTCGATGGCTCGTTTCGCGTACGGCCGATGCCGCGCGCCGCGCGTCGCGACCGGTCCAATCCTTCTTCCATCATCGCAGAGCCTGCCGCCCGCATGCGAGTTTCCCGACATCTCCGTTTCGCCTTGCGCCTCGCCCTGGTCGTGTTGTTCGCCCTGCTGGCAGGCTGCTCCTGGTTCAATCGCAACAAGAAGGGCAGCGAAGCCGACAGCCTGCCGGTCGAAGAGGTCTACCAGCGTGGCGTCAACCTGCTCGAGGGCGGCAACTACGACGGCGCAGCGAGCGCGTTCCAGCGCCTGATCTCGCGTTTTCCGTTCGGTCCCTACACCGAGCAGTCGCAGCTGAATCTGGCCTATGTGCAGTACAAGGCCAACAAACCGGAAGACGCATACTCGTCGGTCAACCGCTTCATCAAGACCTATCCGACCAACAAGCACATCGACTACGCCTACTACCTTCGCGGCCTGATCAACTTCAACCGCTCCGCCGGGTTCCTCGAGCGCCATGCGGGACAGGACATGACGCGGCGCGAGCAGGCGTTCCAGCACCAGTCGTTCGAGGATTTCAGCGCCTTGATCACGCGCTACCCGCGCAGCCGCTACGTCGAAGACAGCCGCCAGCGCATGATCTACCTGCGCAACGGCATGGCCCAGGCCGAACTGCACATCGCACTGTACTACCTCAAGCGCCATGCCTACGTCGCCGCCGCGAACCGCGGCAAGTCGATCCTCGAAACCTATCCGCAGACACCTCAGGCCGCCGACGCCCTGGCGATCATGGTCGAAAGCTACCGCCAGCTCGGCCAGGAAAAACTCGCCACCGACGCCGAAAGCGTGCTCAAGCTGAACTACCCGGACCACCCGTACTTCCGCGGGCACTGGCCGCGCTATCCGTCGAACTGGTGGAAGTTCATCCCGCTGATGAATCGCGGCTGACGCATACAACCCCGACACGGACGGGAATCACGACGAAAAAGGCCGGAGCCCTCGCTTCCGGCCTTTTTTCTGGGGACGGATTTCCGGGGGAGCCGAACCACTGCCCGGGCCGGTTCGGCCGCCGTCGTCCGCGCGACCTCAGCGCCAGCCGGACGTGATCGGATAGCGCCGCTCGCGCCCGAACGCGCGGCGCGATACCTTCGGCCCGGGAGCGGCCTGCTGCCGCTTCCATTCCGCGATGCGCACGAGGCGCAATACGCGGTCGACGACCTCCGGGGCGAAGCCGGCGCGCACGATCTCGTCGCGCGACTGCTCCTGGTCGACGTGGCGCAGCAGGATCGCGTCGAGCACGTCGTACGGGGGCAGCGAATCCTGGTCGGTCTGGTTCTCGCGCAGCTCGGCCGACGGCGGGCGCGAGATCACGGCGGGCGGAATGACCGGCGCGCCGGCGATCGCGTTGCGCCACTGCGCCAGCGCGAACACCTCGGTCTTGTAGAGGTCCTTGATCGGCGCGTAGCCACCGCACATGTCGCCGTAGATCGTCGCGTAGCCCACCGCATATTCGCTCTTGTTGCCGGTGGTCAGCACGAGACCGCCGAACTTGTTCGCCAACGCCATCAGGATCGCGCCGCGGCAGCGCGACTGCAGGTTCTCCTCGGTCACGTCGGGCGCCGTCCCGCCGAAGGCCGGCGCCAGCGCGTCCAGGAATCCCGCGAACGGCGCCTCGATCGGGACGGTCAGCGTCTCCACCCCGAGCGAGCGCGCCTGTTCGTCGGCGAGGTCGTTGCTGAGGCCTGAGGTGTAGCGCGACGGCAGGCGGACGCCGGTCACGGCCTCCGCGCCGAGCGCATCGACCGCGATCGCCAGCACGAGCGCCGAGTCGATGCCACCGGACAGGCCGATCCAGACCTTGTCGAAACCGTTTTTCGCGCAGTAGTCGCGCGTGCCGCGCACGATCGCCCGCCAGGCCAGGGCATCGCGGCCCTCGTCCTCCTCGACGGGCCACGACACCGGCACGAACTTGCGCGTCGCGGCGTCGAAATCCGCGACCAGCCAGCGTTCCTCGAAGGCGCGCGCGGCAGGATGGATCGTGCCGTCGCCGTCCGCCAGCACGGAAGCGCCGTCGAACACCAGCGCATCCTGTCCGCCGACGAGATTGAGATAGGCCACCGCCATGCCGGTTTCGGCCACGCGCGAGGCGAGCAATGCATCGCGCTGCGCATGCTTGTCGCGCTCGAACGGCGAGGCGTTCGGCACCAGCAGCAGCTCCGCCCCCGCCCGCGCGGCAGCGGCCGCCGGCTCGGCGAACCAGAGATCCTCGCAGATGACCAGCCCGAGACGGGTGCCCTCGACCTCGAAGATGCAACTCGCTCCATCCGGGTCCACTTCGAAATAGCGGCGCTCGTCGAACACCGCGTAGTTGGGCAGCTCGCGCTTCCGGTACGTCACCGCGATGGCCCCGTCGCGCAGCACGCTGGCGGCGTTGTAGACGACCGCGCCATCCGACTCCGGCCAGCCGACGACGGCGACGATGCCGTGTACCCCGGCCGCGACGCGCGCGATCGCAGCGGCGCATTCGGCGAGGAATCCCGGCCGCAGCAGCAGGTCCTCGGGCGGATAGCCGCTGAGCGCCAGCTCCGGAAACAGCACGACGTCCGCCCGATGCACGTCGCGCGCCTCCACGATCGCCGCGGCGATGCGCGCCTCGTTGCGCGCGACGGCACCGACCGGAAAGTCGAACTGGGCGAGGGCGATGCGGATGGCGCTCATGGCATGCGACGCGAGGGAGGAGGTGGAATGATAGCCGCGGCCGCGGGCTTGCCGCCGCTCCGGCCTCCACGGATGGCGCCCCGCCGCATGCTCAATCGAGCGGTTGCAGCAACAGCAGCAGGCACAACCCCAGCATGAATGCCGCCATCGACGCGTCCAGCACGCGCCATGCGAACGGATTGCGAAATACCGGCAGCAGCAGTCGCGCGCCGTAGCCGAGCGCAGAGAACCACACCGCGCTCGCGATGCAAGCGCCGAAGGCGAAGGCCCATCGCGTCGCTCCCGGATACCGCGTGGACAGACTGCCGAGCAGCACCATCGTGTCGAGATAGACGTGCGGATTGAGGAAGGTGAACGCGAGGCAGGCCAGCAACACGCGACGCCATTCCACCTCGCCGCCGCTCCCCGGCGCCAGTGCGCCGGAGCCACGCCAGGCCCGGAGCGCCGCCATCAGACCGTAGACGCCGAGGAAAGTCGCTCCCCCGTAACGCAGGACCTGCAGCAGTCCGGGCCATTGCCGGACCAGCGTGCCGATACCCGCGACGCCGCAGACGATCAGTACGATGTCGCCGAGCATGCAGATCGCGACCACGAGGCCGACGTGACGGCGCTGAAGGCCCTGACGCAGGACGAAGGCGTTCTGCGCACCGATGGCGACGATGAGGCCGGCGCCGGCGGCGAAGCCGGCACCGGCTGCTGGAAGGAGCATGGTGGAGGGGTCCGATGCAAGAATCCGCCGCAGCCTGACGCAGCGTTCCCATTAAGACAAACTGCTTTTCCTTCAGCCCATGAAGAAAAACTGATTCGGAGCCACCAATCGTGGACCTCATCCATCCGCAGCTCGCCGCCTTCGCCGCCATACTCCAGGAGGGCAGTTTCGAAGCCGCTGCACGACGGCTCTCGGTCACGCCGTCGGCCATCTCGCAGCGGATCAAGGCGCTCGAAGACCGACTCGGACAGGTGCTCGTCGTGCGCCGGGTGCCGTGCCGCCCGACACCGGCCGGCGAACGGCTGTTGCAGCGTGTCCGGCCGATGCAGGCGCTCGAAGCCGAAGCGTTGGCCGACTTCCTGCCGGAGGACGGCACGACGCCGAGTGCCCGCTCGATAGCGCTCGCCGTCAATGATGACTCGCTGGAGACCTGGTTCGTCGCCGCACTGTCGCGACTGCATCGGCAATACGGCTATCTGTTCGACGTGCGCGTGGACGACCAGGACCATACGCTCGACCTGCTGCGCGACGGATCCGTGCTCGGCGCGGTGACGTCCGAGGCTTCGCCGCTGCAGGGATGCGACGTGCACGCGCTCGGTACGATGCGCTACCGCGCGATCGCCTCGCCGGAGTTTGCCGCGCGCCATTTCGCCGCCGGCGTCGATGCCGCCGCTCTCTCGCGCGCGCCGATGATCGTGTTCAACCGCAAGGACGCGCTGCAATGGCGCTACGTGCGGCGCGTCACGCGGGCGCGACTGGCGCCACCCGTGCACTATCTGCCCTCGGCCACCGGCTTCGTGGAAGCGGCCGCGCGAGGCCTCGGCTGGTGCCTCGCCCCCGAATCGTTGATCGCACCGGCACTGCAGGCCGGCACGATTGCGATCGTCGATCCCGAACGCCGGCTGGACGTGCCGCTGTACTGGCAGCACGCCGCAGTGCGTTCGAGCACGCTGCAGCGGATCGGCCATGCCCTGCGCGAGGCAGCCGCCGAGGCCTTGCACCCCGAGCGCGCGCTGCGGATCCCAGGATGACCACACCGATGCGGCGCCGGGGCCGGCTCCTGCGTCCGCGACGGCACGAATCTGGATTCCCCGCCTCCGATGCCATGGGAAGGGGCTGCAGGACACCTCCTGCGGCCGCTCACGTGGGGAAAGTCGAGGCGAACGGCGCGTCCACGGAGGGTGCCGCGGCAAGCCCGCCGAAGTGGAGCCTCGCGAACGGATCCATCCGCACCGCCTGTCCGGCCACGAACGCCAGGACGCGTCGAGAAAGGTCGCGGCCGACGTCATCCGTATTCCTGCCCGTCCAGCCATCCTGCAAGGGGATCAGGCAGATCCCGGACGGACCACAAACAAAAGGCCGCGGATCACTCCGCGGCCTTCGGTTCGGTTCCGTTCGGCGACGGCTTACTTCTTCATCTTCGCCGCGAGCGTCTTGCCGAGATCCGCCGGCGACTTGACCGTCGTCACGCCGGCCTTCTCCAGCGCGGCGAACTTCGCCGCGGCCGTGCCCTTGCCGCCCGAGATGATCGCGCCGGCGTGGCCCATGCGCTTGCCCGGAGGGGCCGAGGCACCGGCGATGAAGGAGACGACCGGCTTCTTCACGTACTCGCCGATGAACTCGGCCGCGTCTTCCTCGGCGCTGCCCCCGATCTCGCCGACCATGATGATGCCCTCGGTCTGCGGATCGTCCTGGAACAGTTTCAGACAGTCGATGAAGTTGAGGCCGTTGATCGGGTCGCCGCCGATGCCGATGCAGGTCGACTGGCCGAGGCCTTCGTTCGTCGTCTGGAACACGGCCTCGTACGTCAGTGTGCCGGAACGCGACACGATGCCGACCTTGCCCGGCTGGTGGATGTGGCCCGGCATGATGCCGATCTTGCATTCACCCGGCGTGATGATGCCCGGGCAGTTCGGGCCGATCAGCACGGTGTCCGGATGCGACTTCAGCACGTTCTTGACGCGCAGCATGTCCAGCACCGGAATGCCCTCCGTGATGGCGACGATGACCTTGATGCCCGCGTCGATCGCCTCGAGGATCGAGTCCGCCGCGAACGGCGGCGGCACGAAGATGACCGAGGCATCGGCGCCGGTCTCGTTGACGGCTTGGGCGACGCTGTTGAACACAGGCAGGCCGATGTGCTCGCTGCCGCCCTTGCCCGGCGTGACGCCGCCGACGACCTTGGTGCCGTAGTCCAGCGCCTGCTGCGCGTGGAAGGTGCCCTGCTGGCCGGTGAAGCCCTGCACGATCACCTTGGTGTTCTTGTTGACCAAAACGCTCATGGGAATGTCCTTGATACTGTGCTTTCCCTTCTCCCGCTCGCGGGAGAAGGTGCCGAAGGCGGATGAGGGGTCTTGCAACGTCGTTGCGGCCTTCCCTCACCCCAACCCTCTCCCGCAAGCGGGAGAGGGAGCTTGGAGTCGTTATTTGGCGGCGGCGACGGCCTTCTGCGCCGCGTCGTTGAGATCGTCGGCCGGCGTGATCGCCAGGCCCGAATTGGCCAGCAGCGCACGGCCCTGCTCCACGTTCGTGCCCTGCAGGCGCACGACGACCGGAATCTTCAGGCCGACTTCCTTGACCGCGGCGATGATGCCCTCGGCGATCAGGTCGCAACGCACGATGCCGCCGAAGATGTTGACCAGGATCGCCTTCACCTTGTCCGACGACAGGATCAGCTTGAACGCCTCGGTCACGCGCTCCTTGGTCGCGCCGCCGCCGACGTCGAGGAAGTTGGCCGGTTCGCCGCCCGCCAGCTTGATCACGTCCATCGTCGCCATCGCAAGTCCGGCGCCGTTGACCATGCAGCCGATCGAGCCGTCCATCGTGACGTAGTTGAGGTTGTGCTGGACCGCGGCCGCCTCGGCGGCGTCTTCCTGCGTGAGGTCGCGCATCGCGGCGAGATCGGCGTGGCGGAACTCGGCGTTGTCGTCAGAATTGACCTTGCCGTCGAGCGCGGCAAGGTTGCCGTCCTCGAGGATCGCCAGCGGGTTCAGCTCGACCAGCGACAGGTCCTTCTCATTGAACAGCCGGTACAGGCCCAGCATGATCTTCGTCAGCTGGCCGACCTGCTTGGCGTTGAGGTCCATCGCGAAGCCGAGTTGGCGGCACTGGTACGGCTGCAGGCCCTCAACGAAGTCCACCGTGATGGTGTGGATGTCCTCGGGCGTGTCCTTCGCGACCTGCTCGATGTCGACGCCGCCGTGCTTGGAGGCGATGAACGAGATCGTCTTGCTGTCGCGGTCGACGAGGACCGACAGATACAGTTCCTTGGCGATATCGGTGGCGTCGGTGACCAGCACCAGGTTCACCGGCAGCGCACGACCGGCGGACTGATAGGTTTCCATGTTGCGGCCGAGCATGCCGGCCGCGGCGGCCTTCACGTCGTCGAGCGACTTGCAGAACTTCACGCCGCCGGCCTTTCCGCGGCCTCCGGCGTGGATCTGGGCCTTGACCATCCACTGCGCGCCGCCGAGCGCCTTGGCGGCATCGACGGCCGCGTCCGGCGAGTTGGCGACCTTGCCCGGCGGCACGGGGATGCCGTAGGCGGCGAACAGTTCCTTGGCTTGGTATTCGTGGAAATTCATGCGGGCACCTTGAGAGTGGGACACGCCAAGGCGACGCTAGCAGCGCGCCGCGGAAGCGCCATCCGGGGAACGGTCGGGAAGAGGTCCGGCCGCGAATCGGTCGCCTATTTTCCTGTAACGCCCGCTTGAAATCAAAAAGTGTGCGGCGCTTGGCATCGAAGGCCGCCCAGCCCCGGCGAAGTCGGCACACTCGCTATACTCCGGCGCGTTGGGGATTCCATGAACGCAGACCGCCGAGCGCGCAGCCAAGCCG
The DNA here is from genome assembly GCA_002297645.1 of Rhodanobacteraceae bacterium UBA703. GTDB lineage: Bacteria > Pseudomonadota > Gammaproteobacteria > Xanthomonadales > Rhodanobacteraceae > Dokdonella_A. The sequence continues at coordinate 11,367 of DBMH01000208.1, forward strand.
ACGCCCCGGGCGACATCACCCGGCGCGAGCTCTACTTCTTCAATCTGTACCGCCTGCTCGAGGCGGTGATCTACGTCGTGCTCGTCTACAGCCCGTACGCGATCGAATGGGTCAAGGTCACGCACCCGCTGCTCGGCCAATCCGTCGCCGGCGCCTACCTCGTCGTCTCGCTGTTCCTGCTGGTCGCCACGGACCGCGTGCGCGGCCGGCTCGCCGACGCCCTCAGCCTGGCGCTGATCGCCGATATCCTCGCCGCGTCGCTGGTGCTCGTCTCGATCACCGGCTACGAATCGATCTCGCTGATGCTGCTGGTCAACGTCGGCATCGCCTCGCTGCTGCTGCCGCGCCGTGCCTTCCTGTTCGCCGCACTCGCCACCGCCGGGCTGCTGCTGCCCTACGCTTGGGCACACTGGCTGAGCGCCGCACCGGCCCGCTCGATCAACGAGACCGTGGCGATGGCCGCGGCCTACTCCCTCGTCGCCGGCCTGCTGCGCCATGTCGGCCTGCACATGCGCGCCACCGAGGAGCTGGCCGAACGGCGCGGCGTCGACCTGCTCAACCTCGAGCAGGTCAACGAACTGATCATCCAGCGCATGCGTACCGGAGTCCTGCTGGTCGACGCCAGCAACACGATCCTGCGCATCAACGAATCGGCCTGGCTGCTGATCGGCAACCCGCCACCGGGACAGCGCGAACTCGGCAGCGTCGCCCCGGAACTGTCGCGCCGGCTCTACCACTGGCGCCATGCGGGCAAGATCGAGCACACGGCCGTATCGCTCGCGACCGACATGCCCGAGGTCATTCCACGCTTCACGCGGCTCACGCCGAACGACGACGCCCACGTGCTGATCTTCCTCGACGACACGTCGCTGCTGTCGCGCCGTGCCGAGGAGCTGACACTCAGCTCCCTCGGACGCCTGTCCGCGTCGATCGCGCACGAGATCCGCAACCCGCTCGCGGCCATCCGCTACTCGGCGCAACTCCTGGCCGAATCGCCCAAGCTGACGACGGAAGACGCTCGCCTCGTCGAGATCATCAACAACCACTGCACGCGCGCCAACGACGTCGTCGAAAACATTCTCCAGCTGTCGAGGCGCGAACGCTCGCGCCCCGAAGCGATCGACCTCAACGCCTGGATCCTCGCTTTCGTCGAGGACTACAGGCAGGCCAACGACCTCGGCGGCGACCACCTGCGGGCGGCGACGCAGAACCGCCGCATCGAAGCGATGGTCGATCCCCAGCACCTGCAGCAGGTGGTGTGGAACCTCGTCCAGAACGCGCTGCGCTACGGCCGCCAGCCGAACGAGCCGGCGCGCGTGAGCGTCGTCGCCCGCCTCGCGACCGACAAGGGACCGCCGCTGATCGAGATCCTCGACCGCGGCCCGGGCATCCCGCCGAAGGTCGCCGCACGCATTTTCGAGCCGTTCTACACCACGCACGAATACGGCACCGGCCTCGGCCTGTACCTCGCCAAGACCATGTGCGAATCCAGCCAGGCCACGCTCGAGTACGTCCCGGTCGCCGGCGGCGGCGCCTGCTTCCGCATCACCCTCGTGGCGGCGGGGCTGGCCATGGGCAGCCGAGCCGCCGGATGACTCCTCGCCATGGTCCGACCGCCTTTGCGTTGACGTGCCTCTGGCTCTACGCTTGCGTCCCATCGTGAGCCCCGAATCGCCGGCATGAGCAAGCACTACGCCCTCGTCATCGACGACGAACGCGACATCCGCGAGTTGCTGACGTTGACTCTGGGCCGCATGGACCTGATCGTCGACACCGCCGCCACGGTGTCGGAGGCACGCCAGCGACTGGCCGAGCGCGCCTACGCCCTGTGCTTCACCGACATGCGCCTGCCCGACGGTTCCGGCCAGGAAATCGTCTCCCTGATCGCCGCGCAGTACCCGGAAACGCCGATCGCGATGATCACCGCATACGGCAACGTCGATGCGGCCGTCAACGCGCTCAAGGCCGGCGCCTTCGATTTCGTCTCCAAGCCGGTCGACATCAATGTGCTGCGCCGCCTCGTGCAGACCGCACTGAAGCTGTCCGAGGAGAAGCGCAGCGAACAGACCGCGAGCAGCGCCCGGCTGGTCGGCGACTCGGCGGCGATGAACGAACTGCGCACGACCATCGCCAAGGTCGCGCGCAGCCAGGCACCGGTCTACATCGCCGGTGAATCGGGTACCGGCAAGGAACTGGTCGCGCGGCTCATCCACGAGCTCGGACCACGCGCGATGGCGCCGTTCGTTCCCGTCAACTGCGGCGCGATCCCGTCGGAGTTGATGGAGAGCGAGTTTTTCGGCCACAGGAAGGGCAGTTTCACCGGCGCCCATGCCGACAAGGACGGCCTGTTCCATGCCGCGCAGGGCGGCACGCTGTTCCTCGACGAAGTCGCGGAACTGCCGATGCACATGCAGGTGAAGCTGCTGCGCGTGATCCAGGAGAAGGCCGTGCGCCCGATCGGCGCACGCGCCGAGATCGGGATCGACGTCCGCATCCTGTCCGCCACACACAAGAACCTCGCACGCCTGGTCGAACTCGGGGCGTTCCGGCAGGACCTGTTCTACCGCATCAATGTCATCGAGCTGCGCGTGCCGCCGCTGCGCGAACGCCGCGAGGACATTCCCCAGCTCACCGCCCGAGTACTCGATCGACTCGCCCGCGACAACGGCGGGGGCGATCCCGCGCGGCTCGCTCCGGACGCCCTTCAAGCCCTGCTCCGCTACGACTTCCCCGGCAACGTGCGCGAACTGGAGAACATCCTCGAACGCGCCGTCGCGCTGTGCGAGAACCAGCGCATCGGCGTGGACGACCTGCGCCTGCAGTTGCGCGAGCGCGGCGCCGCCGAAGCCGCCGAAACCTGGGCCAACACGCCGTCGTTCCAGCCGTCGCCCCTCGTTGCCGATCCGCCCGCTCCATACGGCACGCAACCCGCGCTCGACGAGGCACCGTCCCGCGGCTACGCCAACGATCTCGCCGCCGCCGTCGCCGAAACCGAGCGTGCAGCGATCATGAAGGCGCTCGAAGCCACGCGCTGGAACCGCACGGCCGCGGCCAAGCACCTCGGCTTGACGTTGCGCCAGCTGCGCTACCGGCTGGAGAAGCTCGGGATCGAGTGAGGCTCCGTCCGGCGAACGCCGGCGTCGAGGGGAACGCCGGGCGTTTTTCGCTTCCGCCCATCAGGACTTCCGTGCCTTCGCGCACGGAACCGGTCGTCGGAGATGCGCAGCGATCTTCGGATTTTCTATATTCCGGCGCGCTGGAGCCCCCGGAGTTCATATGTCCCGCTGGAAAGCAGCCTCAATCCACCTTTCCCTGAGCCTATTGATCGGCCTGATCGCCGCAGCCGTCATCTTCGGCGTCTGGTATCCGCCGCCGTTCAGCCAAGCCGCCGGAGGCGAAAAGCTGATCCTGGTCATGCTCGGTGTGGATCTGGTGCTGGGCCCCCTGCTGACCCTGCTGGTCTACAAGCACGGCAAGCGCGGCATGCGCTTTGATCTTGCGGTGATCGCCATCCTGCAGTTCTCGGCACTCGTTTACGGTGTTTCGGTCGTCGCCGGATCGCGGCCAGTTTTCATTGTCGGAGCGATCGATCGCTTCGTCATCGTCTCCGCCGACGCACTGGACGACAGGGATCTCGCCGATGCAAAGCAGCCTGAATACCGCCACCGCTCCTGGACCGGCCCCTACATCGTCAACGCACTACGACCCGAGAACTCGACGGAGCGCAGCGACCTGCTGTTCAGCGGCATCGAAGGCAAGGACATCGAGAAGTTTCCGAAGCACTACGTCGACTACGCTACACACGTCTCGCCACTTCTGGAGCGCGCACGCCCCCTGGGTTCGCTTCGTGAGCGCCCCGGCGCCTCGTTTCTCGTCGACAGATGGTCGGCTCGCAATCGACAGATTGCCGATGTCGTATGGCTACCATTGGTTGGGCGTGGTGGCGACTTCACGCTCCTGCTCGATCGCAAGAATGGCCGCATTCTCGACGTACTTCCGATCGAGCCTTGGTAGCGCGTTATCAGACAGAACTCGACCTACAGCGCGATCCCACAGTTGCTTCCGCTATGCTCCAGCGACTTCTGGAGGGGAAGGGACTTCATGACGAACGAGATACGGGCGTCGCGCCCACTGCAGTGGGCCGCGCTACTGGTGTTCGCCCTGTCCGGCTGCTCCGGCCTGATTTACCAATCGATATGGTCACACTACCTTGGACTGTATCTTGGACATGCCGCCTACGCGCAGAGCCTGGTGCTCGCCATTTTCATGGGAGGCATGGCGGTCGGCGCCTGGTGGGCTAGCCGCAGCAGCCTGCGCTGGCGCAACCTGTTGCGTGCCTATGCCGTCATTGAATTGGTCATTGGCATTGCAGGCGCATTGTTTCATCCTGCATATGTCGGCTTGACGGGCTTCGCGTACGAAACCGCCTTCCCGAACCTCCCCGGCAGTACGGCCGTACAGGCGTTCAAATGGGGCAGCGGCGCGTTGCTGATCCTGCCGCAATCGATCCTGCTTGGCATGACCTTCCCCCTGATGAGCAGCGGCTTAATGCGCCGCATGCCCGGCAGCGACGGCGCCACGCTCGGAGGCCTCTACTTCGCCAATAGCATCGGCGCGGCCGCAGGAGCCCTGCTCGCCACGTTCGTGCTTCTACCTGCCATCGGCTTGCCCGGCGCGATGCGTTTTGGCGCGATCATCAATGTTCTCGTCGCCCTGTTCGCCTTCCTGATGTCGCGCCCCCCCGAGCAACCGCGCGTCGACACATTGACGACAGCCAGAAAGCACGTGGAGGGGGTACGTCTGCTGCTCGGCGCGGCCTTCATTACCGGCGCCACCTCCTTCGTCTACGAGATCGGCTGGGTACGCATGCTCAGTCTCGTGTTCGGCAGCACCGTCCACGCGTTCGAGTTGATGCTGGCTGCTTTCATCGGTGGCCTCGCCTTCGGCGGTCTGTGGATCCGTCGTCGCATCGACGGCTACGCGTCGCCTTTGCGCATCGGGGGTTGGGTGCAGATACTGATGGGTCTGGCAGCCCTGATCAGCCTGATCCTCTACGATCGAGCCTTCGACTGGGTCGCGTGGTTCATGCATGCCCTGTCCCGGTCGGACGGCGGCTATGACCTCTACAATGTGGTCACGGCCATCATGTCCATATTGATGATGGCGCCCGCGGCCTTCTTCGCGGGCATGACCCTGCCGCTGTTCACGCTGGCACTCATCCGCGCTGGCAGCGGTGAGGCTGCCATTGGCCGGATCTACGCCGCCAACACCATCGGCGCTATCTTTGGTGTATTTGCCGCCGTGCATTTCCTAATGCCGGTGCTCGGCCTCAAATTGGCGATGGTTGCGGCGGCAGCCGGCGACCTCGCTCTCGGATTGGTTCTGCTGCGACGAGAACTGCCCCTCAGAAGGGAAGCCACAGCCCCGTACGCCGGTGCGCTGGCGCTGAGCGCGTGCGCATTGGCCGTAACACTGCTTGCCGCGCATTTTGACCCCGCAGCTATGGCGGCTGGCGTCTACCGCACCTCAGTTGCTCGAATGACGGCAGCCTCGGGGCGTCAGGTCATCTTCTATCGGGACGGCAAGACGGCCAGCGTATCGATAGGCGAGGACACGACCGGCTCGAGATGGATATCCACGAACGGAAAGACCGACGCCAGCATCCACGTCGGGGAGGAGGGAAATCCGGCGCCAGATGAAATAACGATGGTCATGGCAGGACTCCTGCCATTGCTACACCATCCCAATCCACGAACGGCGGCAGTAATTGGCTTCGGTTCCGGACTGACAACACATACCCTGCTCGGTGATCCGCACCTCGAAAGAGTCGACACGATCGAGATCGAACCGGCAATGGTTGAAGGGGCACGTCTTTTCGGCAGGCACGTCGAACGGGCGTACAACGACCCTCGATCCCGCCTGCACATTGAAGACGCGCGTACCTTCTTTGCCGCCAATCGGCTGCGCTACGACGTCATCGTGTCGGAACCATCGAATCCGTGGGTCTCCGGGGTCTCCAGCCTGTTCAGTCGCGAGTTCTACGATTTCGTTCCACGCCATCTCACCCCAGGAGGCCTGTTGGTGCAATGGGTCCAACTCTATGAGACCAATGATGAGCTGGTAGCGACCGTGCTACACGCCCTGTCGGAGAAATTTAGCGACTACCGCATCTATTTCGGCTACGACACGGACATGTTGATTGTCGCGCGCGCAGACGGCCCCGTGTCCGACATTGCTGCCGACCTCTCTCTTCCACCCGAACTGAAGGGCGAACTGGCACGCCAGAGAATTTCGACCGCACCCGAAATACTCGCTCACCGCATCGGAGACCGTCGGACCCTTGCTCCCTTGTTCCAAGCGTTCTCACGACGTGTCAACTCGGACTACTACCCGATTCTTTCGCTTGAAACGCCACGATCACGTTTTACCAACCAGACCGCCACAGGCACCTTCAACCTTCCAGCGACGGATCTTCCCTACAGGGAGATCATCGGTGGGCAAGCGCCTCCTAAAGCTGATGAAATCCGCGAAAGTACGAGCTACGGCTATACCAGATTGGTGCATCGCGCAGAGCGGATAGCCGCTGCCCTTGACGGCACAGCACCGATTGAGGCAGCACGGGAAGATGCTTCGCTGGTCGCCCTTGTGCGCGCCTCCGTGGGGAGCTGCAATGGGAAGGAGCCAGCCCCCGTGCTCAACGCACTGGTTACGCTCGCGAACCACACCATCCCGTATCTCGATCAGGAGAGAAGGGAAGCCCTTTGGGTCAGCCCGCCCTGGATCCGCTGCGAGGCTCGATCCGAAAGCGTACGCTTCGCGCTGGACACGATCTCCGCACTCGCACGCCGGGACGGCAATGCACTCCAGAAGTATGCAACCGCCCTGCTGGCCAGCAGCGATGCCGTACGCTCACCCACACTTCGGGACTGGCTGATGCGCTCGGCGATGCTCGGAGCCATCGACGCCGGCAACTTCGCCGAAGTCGAGCGGATCGAACAAACATGGGGACGCGACATCCGTTCGGATGAACCGCACATCTGGTACCGAACCTGGATGCGCAACTATGCGCGCCAGCAGATATCAGACATATCTCGTTGAGATGTCCGATCCGAAGACCAAAACGACACAATGCGTCATAAGATGACAATTTGTGCGGAAGATCCCGCCCCTCATGAGAGCTACGTCTCATCACGGCAATTTCACCTCCCACAACCGTGATCCATGCCGCAGGAATTCGGTTGGCACGGAAGCTGCTCCACCTCAAGGGCGAGCCGTCGATCGTCCTCCGACAAGGCGATCACGGAAGCGGGCTCGCCCGGCAAGGTTGGCGGCTCTAAGCAATGTTTCTCTCATCCATTAAGGAATCAACATCATGAAGATGATCCAGAAGGGCTTCACGCTGATCGAACTGATGATCGTCATCGCGATCATTGCCATCCTGGCGGCGATCGCGCTGCCCGCCTATCAGGACTACACCGTCCGTTCGAAGATCTCTGAAGGTCTCGTCGGCGCCAGCGCTGCGAAGGTTTCGGTCGCCGAAGCGTTCCAGAGTGGCGGCATGGCCGGAGTGAAGGCTGCTGCGGCCGAGTACGGAGTCAACAACACGTCGACGAGCTCGAAGTACGTCAACGTCATCAGCGTTGCCGAGGATACCGGCATCATCACCGTGAACATCCGTGCCAATGCCGACAACGGCATCCCCACCACCCTCGACACCAACAAACTGACCCTGACGCCGAACACCAAGGGCAGTGGTACCTATGAAGTGCTGAGCGATACCGCTACCGGCGCGGTCGACTGGGGTTGCTCGTCGACCACCAACCAGATCGCCCAGGATCGTGGCTTCGCGGGCCTCGAAGTCGGCAACCTGCCGCCGAAGTATGCTCCGGCCGAGTGCCGCTGATTCGAGTCATAGCCGGGCGAACACGACCGGCGTGATGTGAATCGAGAAGCCCCGCATTGCGGGGCTTCTTTTTCAGAAGAAGATACGGGCGCCGAGAACCATCTGGACAACCTGCGCTCTTCACTCATTTGTCATGCCGATCGACAGGGGGCTGCCATGCGCATGAACAAGTATCAGGGCTTTACGTTGATCGAGTTGATGATCGTGATCGCGATCATCGCGATACTCGCCGCCATCGCCGTTCCAGCGTATCAGGACTATGTCGTACGCGCGAAACTGACGGAAGCCTTCAACCAGGTGATGGGCGTGAAGGCGGATGTGGGAAGCGCCTTTGCCAGTGGCGGAACCGCGGGTGTTGCGCGGATCGCAGACAGCTACCTCAACGGCAACAACAGTACCAGCAGCAAGTACGTGCAATTCATCGAAGTCAACGAAGAAGGCATCATCACCGCCGTCATCGCCGCTAACGCCACCAACGGCATCCCGACCGGTCTCAATGGCGGTACATTCACACTGACGCCCCAGTTGTCGACCGCGAATGGTTTCGTCGCCCTTGACGACAATGAAACTGGCCGAACGGATTGGGCATGTGCATCCGCCTCCCATGCCGTCGCGGACTATCGTCAGATGCTTTACACCACCGGTACCCTACCCCCCAAGTACTTGCCGGCCGAGTGTCGCTGACGAACCGCCTCGGAACTTGAACGATCGGCGCTGCTCGCAAGGATCACATTGCAGTCGGGACTGCCGCACCGTCCGCCGATTGCACTTGTCGACACTGCCCCCTAGGCTGCGTAGATGACTTCGTTCGTTTCGCGGCGATACAGCAGCGCGGTGGTGGCTGTCGCACTGCTCCTGACTGTCCTCGTCTACTACCCCGGCCTATCCGGTGGCTGGTTCTTCGACGACTACCCGAACATCGTGGACAACCCGGACGTGCAGCCGGTCCGCCTGGGTGCCGCCGAGTTGCTCACAGCGGCCGCCTCCTCACCGGCCAGCGACATTGGCCGCCCTCTGGCCTCGCTGAGCTTCGTTGCGAACCATGCCGTCAACGGCATGGCCCCATTTGGCTGGAAAGCCACAAACCTCGCCCTCCATCTCGTCAATGGCTGCTTGGTGTTCTTGCTCTCCCGCATCCTGCTGCTGGAAGCATCACGCCGGCAAGCGGTCAATCGTCCCGTATTGACCGCAGCGTTGATCGCACTCGGATGGTTGCTGCTGCCGATCAACCTGACTCCGGTCCTGATGGTGGTACAACGCATGGAGAGCCTCGCCAATCTCTTCGTGTTGGCCGGCCTGATCGGCTATCTGCTCGGAAGACGGCGAATGCTGACGGACGGCAGTGGCTTCGCGCAGTGTCTGGCCAGTCTGATGGTGCCCACCACACTCGGCGCGCTGGCCAAGGAAACAGCGGTCATGCTGCCTCTGTACGCGGCACTGGCCGAATGGGCACTGTTCCGGTTCCGCACCCCTACAAGTCGTATCGACCGTCGCATTTCGATGCTGTTCGCCGCAATGCTCGTACTTCCCGCGATCGTCGGCTTGGCTTGGTTGCTGCCAGGGCTCCTCAAGCCCGAAACATGGGCCACGCGCGATTTCACGCTATCGACGCGCCTGCTCAGCGAGGCGCGCATCGTCCTGGACTACGTCGGCTGGTGCCTGCTGCCACTGCCGCAGTCACTTTCGTTCTATCACGACGACTTCGTCGTATCGCAAGGACTGCTGTCTCCCTGGACGACACTCGCCAGCATGATCACACTGATCGTGCTCGTCGCCATCCTGCCCTGGCTTGCACGGCGCCAGCCCCTGACCGCGCTCGGGATCGCATGGTTCCTCGGAGCGCACACGCTTACCGGCACAGTTCTTCCTCTGGAGCTGGTCTTCGAGCATCGCAACTATTTCGCCAGCCTCGGCCTGCTGCTGGCGCTTGTTCCATGGTTGATCGCTCCCGACGCCGCGTATGCCCGGATACGTCATCTCCTGCTGGGAATACTGATGCTGTGGTGGGGCAGCCTCACGGCCTGGACGGCCCATGCATGGGGCGATCCCCTGCGATTGGCGCACGAACTCGCCATCCGCGCCCCTGAATCACCTCGTGCACAATTCGGATACGGCAAAGCGCTGCTTGCGGGCAGCGACTATGACCCCGCTTCACCGCAGTTCATGCTGGCCGTAGCCGCATTGGAGCATGCGGGTTCCATTCCCGGCTCCTCAGCACTTCCCGAACAAACGTTGATCCTCATCCACAGCCTGACGCATCAACCAGTGGAGCAACGCTGGTGGGCCAGCCTGATTACCAAGCTCGCCGCCAAGGCGCCCAGCAGCGAAAACGTCGATGCACTGGGCGCCCTGACCCGGTGCGCGCGCAATGGCCATTGCGACCTGCCCCATGACGCGATGCAGTCCGCATTTGATGCAGCCGGCGCCCACCCTCGCAAGAATGCCAAACTGCTGACCATTCATGGCGACTGGGCGTGGAACGTGCTTGGCGACCGTACTAAGGGCGAACACTACGCCAGCACCGCCGTCGATGCGCGCCCGAACGACGCCGACGCCCGCATCACGCTGGCACGCATGAACATCGCGCTCGGCAATATGGCGAAGGCCCGAGAGCAACTCGACGCATTGCGGAGCCTTAACCGCCTGGGACGTATTGACGCCGAGCTGACCGAACTGCGGCGTCTCATCGAAGCCCGAGAGGGGCGTGACTAACCCCGAAAGTACCGACGGGATGACACGCGCCCCAGCTGATGCGTGATCGGTACCTTGGCCCTCGGGACGTCCCCTGAGACTCGCCGCTCGCGACTTCCCTCCTGAAGAAGTCGTTCGAAAGATGACGCCCCCGGGAACAAACGCCGAAGTCGGCGTACTGTGCAGTTGCTCATTCCGGATCACTATCTTGCTCAGGCGAAGACCAAAGGCCGAGATGCAGTTTCCAGATGTCCGCCAGTCTCTCGCCTCCCAAATGCTGCGAATAGTAGTCACGAGCCGCACGAGCCAGCATTTGGCGCTTGCCATCCTCTGCAGCCAAGGCGGTAATTGCATCTGCCAGAGAGTCTGCGCTCGGTACGATAGCCAGCACCGGTAACGGTGGCACCGATTCTGGAAGACCGAAGGGCCGCTGCGTGATGACTGCCTTGCCGGTGGCCAATGCCAAGTAGAGCTTGAAGGCGAGCACTCGCGCCGCTTTTCCGTCGCCACCGAATACACCGAGGCAAATGTCGGCCCGAGATAATTCTCCCGCCAACGCCGACGCGGGAATCCAGCCACGAATCCAGCGCACCCTCGGATTCCCGTCGAGCAGCGGCGCGGCCTCATCGGCTTGCTGGCCATCGCCGATCAACACGAATTCCAGATCGTCCCGGTCTCGCAACCGGTGAATCGCATTGGCGATGATGCTCGTCCCTTGCAATGGAACGAAGGTCCCGATGAAGAGGACGCGCAATGGAGTACTCGACTCCCCCTGGGTGCCAGCGGGGAAATGGCCAAACACGCGCTCGTCGATTGCCAACGGAAAAGCCAGAATCGAAGTACGCGGTACACCGTAGGTCGAAGCCACGTGGTCGGCATTCGCCGAAGTATCCACCACGACCTTGTAGGCTGCACGCAATGCACGAGCCTCGACTCGCCGCAACCCGCGCGAAATCGCGCCGGCAGCACATCCCACGCGTCGATCCTGAAAAAGCGTATCCCAGACAGTTATGTAGGCATCGCAGAGACATCGAGGACGCCAGCGTCGCGGAACCCAGGACAGCTGCCACAGCAAGAACATCGACGGATACGGCACGTAAACGAGATCGTTCCGCCGAGCGACTGCGAGCAGCCGCACGGCGGATATCAGATTCCCGAGGCACAGGCGCAGCAATCCCATCAGGGCTCGCGCGCGCGGCCGACGCACCGCCGTCCAGAGATGGAATCCTTCCGGCATCCAACCGCCGTATTCGCGCACGTCCACGTTCAACCGCTCGCGAAGGATCCTGAGTGTATTGGTTGCATTTGGGTAGCCGTCGCCACGCATTCCCATTCCAGCGACGAACAAACGAATCCGGGGTGAACTCATGCAGCGTCTCCTCCGCTGCGCGTTGTTCCGCCCATGAAGCACAGTGATGCAAGAAAAGCCAGAGCGTCGCCGGCGATGCTGACCACACGCACCAGCAACGTGAGAAGAAGCACCTGTTCGTCGGCACCGTGCCCTTGCAGCATCAGCACCATGAGTCCTTCCCGAGCCCCCAGCCCTGCAGGCGCACCTGGCACGAGGAATCCCAGTATCCACGAAAGCGAGAAAACCGCCGTGGCGAGCGCAAAGCCGACTTCGTGCCCTATGCCGAGCGCACGAGCGATCATCCAAAGACCTGCCCCAACTACGAGATAGTTACCGATGTAGTAAGGCATGGCCTGACAGGTGGCTCGAAAACCCGGCGTTCCCCCTGACCATTCCACCAATCGCCCCCATAGGCCACTCCTCCGCTCTCCTCCGGGCCGGATGTCCAGGCAGGCGAGCAATACACAAGCGGCACAGACCATTGCACTGAAGTAGACGAGCCAATGCACGGCAAGTCCTCCCTTAGCCAGCGGCGCCCCGCTGACCGCCAGCATGACGGCCCCTGTGACGACGCTCGCACAGACGGTCAAGCCCGTCTCCTGCAGTATGCAGACCACATAAGCCCTCGGGGGAATGCCGCGTCTGATTCCCAACAGCGCACGACTGACGTGTTGCGCGACGTTCCCCGGGACGTATCTGGATACCTGGGTGAATGAAAGCAGTTGCGTCAGCTCTCCCGTTGATCGGTATACGGCCTGGCGTCGCAACAGCACGCTCCAGGCGGCTCCGGTGAAGGGATAGATCAATACGTAGCCAGCGATTGCAAGAAACGTCGCAACCAGCACTTCGGGCCGACGCAGGGCATCTCCTGCCGTAGCCAAATCGAACCGCGACGCGGCGTACCAGAGGAAGTAGCCAGCCAGCCCCAGCGCCGCAATCATCGACAAGGCACGCCAAGATCTGCTCATGCCTTTCGCGCCAGCACCAAGTATCCACTGCCCCAGTCGGTATTCCGCGCCCAATATTGCAGCGTCAACGCACTACACAGCATCGCCCTTCCCGGGAGCGAGTTCAGAAGCCCGCCAAGACGAAGGTAGTGACGGCGATCGATGCCGCTCTTCGCAGTTGCCGCGTCCCGTGGGGCGGCGCCGTCGCGAATCAGCATGCGGCGATAAACGAAGTTGCCGACCCATTCCGTCAAATTGGCCAATGGAAACCCGTAACACTCGATTCGATCCACGCGGAATCCTGCCTCTTCCACGCGCCTCACAAGGAAGGATCGATCGTATCGCCGCCAATGGCCCGCCCAGACATCTCCACTCCCCCAGCGTTTCTGGTGTGCGGGAACGGACAGAAGAAGCACGCCCCCCTCACCCAACCATCCGTGCCACTCCCGTAAAGCGGCCGCATCGTCCTCGATATGCTCCAGTACGTCGAAGGAGCAGACCACGTCGAACCTCCGGCACCATGAAGCGTCTGAATCGGAAGTCACCTGATGCGCACTCCCACAATGCAACGCCAGACGCCTCGCCAGGGCTGCCGCCTGGGCCGAAGTCTCCAGACCGACGACGTCCAACCCGCGCGCGGCAAGTTCGCAGAGCAACGCCCCTGCGCCACACCCCACCTCGAGCACCCGAGTGGCTGGCACTTCGTCCAGGGCCGACAGGACGCGCGCGCGCCGCAACAGGTAGCGCAAAGGAGGAACCCAGCCGACGTCAGGAGCAACAATGCCGAGAAGTCCTCCTCGTGATGCCGGCATTCTCACGTGTGTGCCCGCTTGTGGCCCGAGGTATCGGGCATCAGGAATCGCGACGATATGTCAGGCTGGTGATCTGCTCTGAAATCAAGCCGATCAGAAAAACGATCACTGCCGCGCTGAACAGCAATGCGCTCATGTTGGTGAAGCGATGATGGGCAAGGTAGGTGTAGGCGTAGTAACCGGAACCGAGGAGGAAGAACGCTCCGCTGGTCGGTAGAAAGAGCTTCAACGGGGAATACAACGTGGCGATCTTGAAGATGATCAGGAGGAAACGGACGCCATCCTTGACCGGACGGATATGGCTCGCGGTACCGACGCGTCTGTAGATGGGAACCGGCTCGTATGCCACTGCATACGCGCTGCGGAAGAACGCCATTGTGCACGTCGTCGGGTAGGAAAACCCGTTCGGGAGCAGATGCAGGAACTCCTTGAACCTTTCCGACCGTACAGCCCGGAAACCCGAAGTGAGATCCTTCACATTGAACCCGGTCATGCGACTGGCAAGCCAGTTGTAGAACATGTTGGCCATACCGCGTTGGAAGCTCGCCTGTCCATCCGCGCCACGAGCACCGACGACCATGTCGTATCCTTCGTCGAGCCGATCGAGAAGGCGCTGGATCAGCGCAGGATCGTGCTGGCCATCAGCATCCATGAAGACGATCACGTCCCCGGCCGCCGCCCGGGCTCCCCGTTTGATCGCCGCGCCATTCCCCATGGAATAGGGATTTCTGAGCACCGTCACACCGTGCGCAGCGCAAAGAGCCGCCGTGTCGTCGGAGGAGCCGTCGTCGACGACGATGATCTGTGCCGCGGGCTGTGCCGCCTTCAATCGAGGCAGCAGGGCGGACAATCCGTTGGATTCGTTCTTTGCGGGCAGGACGATGCTCAAGCTCGACATGATGTTCCCTTAGGTGGCTCCGAGATCATAGCGCGCTACAACGACGGAACACGGAGATCAACTCCATAGCCTGCCGCCCCCGTCGGCTCGGCACTTCTAGCGGCCAACCGTGCTGCGCGCTGCACAATTGGCCCACATGAGGGGATGCAGATGCATCGCCCAATGCCTACCGAGTATCGGGACAGATGCGGTGCCTCCGGGTGGTTTGCTTCCTGTGCCGACAGGAGTAGGCGGATGGGTATCGGCACGCCCAGTCCGTGGCGGACGTCATGTTCAGCGCGTTCAAATTGCGTTACATTCGCTGCGACTTCAGGGGTTTGCACGCAGTTCCTATGGCCACGCAGATGAATACGCCTCCACTTGCAGGCCTATCCGGTGTCGCGCGCCGGTTGGTTGTGGATGGTTTGTTGACCGAGGTCGACGCCCGCAAGGCCGTGGAAGAAGCGACCCGACAGAAGATTCCGCTCGGCGCATGGCTGATCGAGAACGGGCTGGTTCCCAGCCGCCAGGTCGCTTTGGCGTCGTCCACGGAATTCGGGATGCCGCTGCTCGACCTGGATTCACTGGATCCGGCTCAACTGCCGATGAGCGTGGTACGCGAGGATCTGGTCACGCGACACAAGGCGCTGCCTCTCTTCAAGCGCGGCAACCGCCTGTTCGTCGGCATCGCGGATCCGACCAACCTGCGTGCACTGGACGAAATCAAGTTTCAATCCAACCACCTCATCGAGCCCATCCTCGTCGACAGCGAGCAGCTCGAGCGCTCGATCGAGCAGGCACTCAATGCCACTGGCCCGTCGATCAGCGGCTTGGAGGATGCGGAAGGGCTCGAGAATCTCGACTTGGGCTCGGTCAGCGAGGATGGCGACTCGACCGGCGTCGATGCCAACAGCAACGACGATGCTCCGGTCGTCAAGTTCGTCAACAAGGTCCTGGTCGACGCGATCAAGCGTGGCGCCTCGGACATCCACTTCGAACCGTACGAAACCGCCTATCGCGTGCGCTTTCGCATGGACGGCATGCTGCGTGCCGTGGCCGCCCCTCCGTCCAAGCTCAACGCGCGCATCGCTTCGCGCCTGAAGGTCATGAGCGGGCTCGACATCGCCGAACGCCGCGTGCCGCAGGACGGCCGCATCAAGCTGAACCTGTCCAAATCCAAGGCGGTCGACTTCCGCGTCAGCACCTGCCCGACCCTGTTCGGCGAGAAGATCGTGCTGCGCATCCTCGACGGCTCCGCCGCCAAGATGGGCATCGAGAAGCTCGGCTACGAAGACGACCAGAAGCAGTTGTTCCTCGACGCCATCCAGAAGCCTTACGGAATGGTGCTGGTGACGGGACCGACCGGCTCCGGCAAGACCGTGTCGCTGTATACGGCGTTGAACATCCTGAACACCGAGGGGCGCAACATCTCGACGGTGGAAGACCCGGTCGAAATCCGTTTGCCGGGCGTGAACCAGGTCCAGCAGAACAACAAGCGCGGCATGACGTTCGCCGCGGCACTGCGCTCTTTCCTGCGCCAGGATCCGGACGTGATCATGGTCGGCGAGATCCGCGACCTCGAAACCGCCGAGATCGCGATCAAGGCAGCGCAGACCGGCCACATGGTGCTGTCCACGCTGCACACGAACGACGCGTCGCAGACGATTTCGCGTCTGATGAACATGGGCATCGCCCCCTACAACATCACCTCGTCCGTGACCCTCGTGATCGCGCAGCGACTCGCGCGCCGCCTGCACGACTGCAAGCAACCCCTGTCTCTACCCCCTTCGGCCCTGCTCGCCGAGGGCTTCACGCAAAAGGAGATCGACGGTGGCCTGCAGATCTTCGACGCAGTCGGCTGTTCCGGCTGCAACGAAGGGTACAAAGGCCGCACGGGCATCTATCAGGTCATGCCAATGAACGAGGAGATCCAGAAGATCATTCTCGCCGGTGGCAGCGCCCTGCAGATCGCCGAACGCGCCAAGCTCGACGGCATCCGCGACCTGCGCGCCTCTGCCCTGTGGAAGGTCAAGCAGGGCGTGGTCAGCCTCGCCGAAATCAACCGCGTCACCAAGGATTAGAGCCCATGGCAACCGCTACCGCCCTGAAGACCAAGGCTGCCGCCTCCCAGCGTGGCAGGGAACGCGCGAAAATCAGCGAATTGCAGACCTTCACATGGGTCGGCATCGACAAGCGCGGCGTCAAGATCAAGGGTGAACAACAGAGCAAGAATGCGAACCTCGTCAAGGCCGACCTGCGCAAGAACGGCATCAACCCGCAGGTCGTCAAGGCCAAGGCGAAACCGCTGTTCGGCAAGACCGGATCGGCGATCAAGGGGCGCGACATTGCGATCTTCAGTCGCCAGCTCGCCACGATGATGGCGGCCGGCGTCCCGATGGTGCAGGGCTTCGACATCGTCGCCGGCGGCCAGAGCAATCCACGCATGAAGGACATGCTCACGGACATCAAGCAGGACATCGAGGGTGGCGCCGCGCTGAACGAAGCATTGGGCAAGTATCCGGTGCAGTTCGACGAACTCTACGTCAATCTCGTCAAGGCCGGCGAGTCGGCCGGCGTGCTCGACACCGTCCTCGACACGATCGCGACGTACAAGGAAAACATCGAGAACATCAAGGGCAAGATCAAGAAAGCGATGTTCTATCCGGCTGCAGTGCTGGCCGTCGCCGTGATCGTCGCCTCGATACTGCTGATCTTCGTGATCCCCCAGTTCGAATCCGTGTTCAAGAACTTCGGTGCGGAGCTGCCGGCCTTCACCCAGATGCTGGTCAACATGTCGCGCTTCATGGTGGCCTACTGGTGGCTGATGTTATTGTGGTTGGTTGGCACCATCGTCGGCCTCGTCTTCCTGTACAAGCGCTCGGAGAAGTTCCAGCACCTCGTCGGACGCGGCATGCTCAAACTTCCGGTCATCGGGCAGATCCTGCGCCAGTCTGCAATTGCCCGCTACGCTCGTACGCTGGGAGTGACCTTCAAGGCCGGCGTGCCGCTGGTCGAGGCCTTGGATTCCGTATCGAACGCGACCGGCAGCGTCGTCTACAACGACGCCGTCAAGCGTATTCGCGAGGACGTATCGGTCGGCCATCAACTGCAACTCGCGATGGCACAGACCAACCTGTTCCCGAACATGGTCGTGCAGATGGTCGCGATCGGCGAAGAAGCCGGTGCACTGGACACCATGCTCTTCAAGGTCGCCGAGTTCTTCGAGACCGAGGTCAACAACGCGGTCGACGCGCTGTCGAGCCTGCTCGAACCGTTCATCATGGTCATCATCGGCGTGGTCGTCGGCGGCATGGTCGTCGGCATGTACCTGCCGATCTTCAAGCTTGGTGCGGTCGTCGGCTGAACGCGCGTGCCCGAGATTTCCTGGCTGCACGACACGGCTTTCCTGGCTCCATTGGCGGGACTGCTTGGCCTTCTGGTCGGCAGCTTCCTCAACGTGGTGATCCTGCGCCTGCCGCGACGGCTCGAACACGAGTGGCGCCTGCAGGCCCATGAGCTGCTCGGCCTCGAAGCCGAGGCGGGAGGCACGCCGCCCGACCTCGTCTTCACCGGCTCGCACTGTCCGCAGTGCAAGCACGCGCTGTCCCCGCTCGACAATGTTCCGCTGCTGAGCTGGCTATTCCTGCGTGGTCGTTGCCGCTATTGCCGGACAGCGATCTCCTGGCAATACCCTCTGGTCGAGTTGTTGACCGCACTCGCATCGGCCGCAGTCGCCTGGAAGTTCGGGTTCGGCTGGCCGCTCGCGGCCGGGCTCGTCTTCACGTGGATCCTGATCGCCGCGTCAGGAATCGACGCACGCACGCAGCTGCTGCCGGATCAGCTCACACTGCCCTTGCTCTGGCTGGGCCTGCTGCTGTCCCTGGTGCCGGTCTTCATCGAACCTACGACGGCGATCCTCGGAGCCGCCGTCGGCTACCTGAGCCTCTGGTCGGTGTTCTGGCTGTTCAAGCTGGCGACCGGCAAGGAAGGCATGGGCTATGGCGACTTCAAGCTGCTCGGTGCGCTCGGCGCCTGGATGGGTGCGACGAGCCTGCTGCCGATCGTGCTGCTGTCCTCGCTGATCGGCGCGCTTGTTGGCAGCGCGGTGCTGATCCTTCGGGGCCAGGACCGCAATACGCCGATCCCGTTCGGCCCGTTCATCGCTGCGGCCGGCTGGGTATGGTTCGTGTTCGGGGATCGCCTCGGAGCCTTCTACGCAGGGCTCTTCGGATTGCAGTGAATCGCCCTTCACCCCGCCCACGAGAAGACGAGGGCGAACCGTCCTACACTCCTGCCATGCCCGCACGACCTTTCGTCGTCGCCCTGACCGGCGGCATCGCCAGCGGCAAGTCGACTGTCGCCGGACACCTCGCCGGGCTCGGCGCGGAACTGGTGGACGCCGATATCGTGGCACGCGAACTGGTCGCGCCGGGGCAACCGGCGCTCACGGAGATCGTGGCGGCCTTCGGCCCCGAGGTGCTCGACGCAGAGGGTGCGCTCGATCGCCGGGCGATGCGTACGCGCGTATTCGGTGACCCCGGCTCGCGGCACATGCTGGAAGCGATCCTGCATCCACGCGTGCGCGCGACGCTGCGCGATCGGTCGAACGCCAGCGTGGCACCCTACGTGGTGCTCGCGATTCCACTGCTGGCCGAAGGCCGAGGCTACGATTGGGTCGATCGCGTGCTCGTCGTCGACGTGCCACGCGAGGTGCAGCACGCACGCCTCGTCGCTCGCGACGGAATTCCCCCGGACTTGGCCGACGCCATGCTCGACGCACAGGCGAGCCGCGAGCAGCGCCTGGCGATCGCCGACGATGTGATCGACAACAGCGGAACGCTGGAGGACCTCGGCACGGCAACGGCCGTCCTGCATCGGCGCTATCTCGATCTCGCACGCGCGAAGGCCGCCGAAGCCGGTCGGTAAGGCAGTTCCGAAGCGCCCCGCATCCGGTCGTGCCGGAACGACGAAATCGGACACATCGACCGGCGTCCCGACCGATGGAGATCCCTGCTAGCCATTGGCGACACGCCGCTCGGACGCGTCGAAGCTCTCGCCCGCTACGCGCCCCACAGCGCGCGAATGGCCGCCACTCCCTGCGCACCGCTGACCTGGGCGGCATCGATGTCGTCGACCTCCATCCCGCCCAACGCGTAGGTCGGCAGCGCTGTCGCGGCCACGAGATCGGCGAAGCCTTCCCAACCGAGCGTCGGCGCGTCCTCGTGGCTGGGTGTCGGGAAGACGGGCCCGAGCGTAGCGAAGTCGGCGCCGATGCGCGCGGCATGCGCGAGCTCCGCGGCATCGTGGCACGACACGCCGACCCAGCTTTCCGGCGACAATGGCCGCTGCGTCAAGGAGGTGGCGACGGACGCCGGCAGGTGCACGCCGTCGAGACCGAGCACGGCGGCCAGCTTCCAGTCGGCGTTCAGCAGCAGCCGTGCCCCGTAGTCGCGGCAGAGGTTGCGCGCCGTCCGCGCGACACGCGCGAGACGATCGCCGGGCCACCCCGGCAGGCGCAGCTGGATCAGGCGCACGCCCTTGCGGCATGCGCGCTCGATGCCACGCACCACGGTATCGGTGTCTTCCGGAGCCAGAGGCGGCGTGATCAGATAGCGGTCCGGCAGGCGCAGTGCCGCTACCGCCGGACGATCGGCGTCCGGCATCTCGATCCGGTGCAGTTCGGCGATTTCCGCCCAGGCGAGGCGCTGATGCTCGCGCGCGAGCACGATCCCGGAATAGGCGGAGACCTGCCAGACATCGAGCATGATGCGCGTGTCGGCGTAGTCGTGAGGGATGGCGATCAGCGGCCGGGCCGACTCGACGACGATGCCGAGTTCCTCGCGCAGCTCGCGCGCGAGCGCGTCGATCGGCAGTTCGTCTTCTTCGCACTTGCCGCCGGGGAATTCCCACAAGCCTGCTAGATGCTTGCCGTCCGGGCGCTGGGCGATCAGGACGCGCCCGTGACTGTCGCGCAGGACGCCGGCGACGACACGGAGACGGTCAGGCACGATCGCGACGGATGGCGGACATGCCCGGCGCACCTGCCCTGCAGGAACAGGTGCCGGAGCCAGGACCGGTGGACGAGCTCATTCTGTCACGCCCCTCTTCCCCCTCGCTCCATGCGTCGCGGCGGCCTTGCCCAGCCGGCGCACGGAAACGCGATATCAGGACAGCTTACCGTGGCACTGCTTGTACTTCTTGCCCGAGCCGCAGGGACAGGGATCGTTGCGCCCGACCTTCGGCGCATCGCGATGGAAGGTTTCCACCGGCATCGGCTGCGCGAATCCGTCCGCCTCGCCATCCGCTGCCTGCATCTCCCCCATGGGAAGGCTCGCGGCGTCGGCATGCTGGAACTGCATGGCGCGCGCCTGGGCTTCGGCCTGCGCACGCTGCTGGCGCTCGAGCGCCTCGACCTCGTCCTCGCTGCGGATGCGGACCCGCGCGATGAGCTGCACGATTTCGTGCTTGATGCGGCCGAGCATGGCCTCGAACAGCTCGAATGCCTCGCGCTTGAACTCCTGCTTCGGCTGCTTTTGCGCGTAGCCGCGCAGATAGATGCCCTGGCGCAGGTAGTCCATGCTGGCGAGGTGCTCCTTCCAGCAGTTGTCGAGCACCGACAGCATCACGTGCTTCTCGAGTCCGCGCATGACCTCGGAGCCGAGCATGGCCTCCTTCTCGCGGAAGAGGCGATCGGCTGCCTGCAGCACGTACTCGAGCACGCCTTCGGAATCGACCTCGCGCTGCTCCTCGAGCCAGGCGTGGAGGTTCGTGTCGAGCCCGAACTCGGAATTCAGCTCGTTCTCCAGGCCCGCGATGTTCCACTGCTCGTCGACCGAGTGCGGCGGCACGTAGCGACGCACGAGGTCGGTGAAGACGTCCTGGCGGACGTCGCCGATGGTCTCGCCGACGTGCTCGCTGTCCAGTAGCTCGTTGCGCTGCTGGTAGATGACCTTGCGCTGGTCGTTGGCGGTGTCGTCGAACTCGAGCAGGTGCTTGCGGATGTCGAAGTTGTGCGCCTCGACCTTGCGTTGCGCTTTCTCGATCTGGCGGCTGACCATGCGATCCTGGATCGCGTCGTCCTCCTTCATGCCGAACATGCGCATCATGCGCGCGACCCCCTCGCCCATGAAGATGCGGATGAGGTTGTCCTCCAGCGACAGGTAGAAGCGGCTGGAGCCCGGGTCACCCTGGCGCCCGGAACGGCCGCGCAGCTGGTTGTCGATGCGACGCGACTCGTGGCGCTCGGTGCCGACGATGTGCAGACCGCCGAGCGAGATGACCTCGTCGTGGCGCTGCTGCCATTCGGCCTTGATGCGCTCGCGCTCGCTCTGAGGCGCGTCTTCCGGCAAGGCGGCCAGTTCGGCCTCGAGGCTGCCGCCGAGCACGATGTCGGTACCGCGGCCGGCCATGTTGGTGGCGATCGTGATCGCCTTCGGCCGACCGGCCTGGGCGACGATGTGCGCCTCGCGCTCGTGCTGCTTCGCGTTCAGCACCTCGTGCGGCACGCCCTGCTTCTTCAGCAGGTCCGAGATCAGCTCGGACATTTCGATCGAGGCGGTACCGACCAGCACCGGCTGGCCGCGACCGTAACATTCCTTGATGTCCTCGGCGATGGCGTCGAACTTCGGCCCCTGCTTGAGGAACACGACGTCGGCCTCGTCCTTGCGGATCATCGGACGATGGGTCGGGATGACCACGACTTCGAGTCCGTAGATCTGGTGGAACTCCGTCGCCTCGGTGTCGGCCGTACCGGTCATGCCGGCCAGCTTCTTGTACATGCGGAACAGGTTCTGGAACGTGATCGACGCCAGCGTCTGGTTCTCGCGCTGGATCGGCACGCCCTCCTTGGCCTCCACCGCCTGGTGCAGGCCGTCGGACCAGCGCCGGCCCTGCAGCGTGCGACCGGTGAACTCGTCGACGATGATGACCTCGCCGTCGCGCACGATGTAGTCGACGTCGCGCTGGTACAGTGCCTGGGCGCGCAGCGCGGCGTTCAGGTGATGCACGACCGCGATGTGCTGCGAGTCGTAAAGGCCTTCGCCTTCGCCGATGATGCCGGCCTCGCGCAGCAGTTGCTCGGCGTGCTCCATGCCCTCCTCGGACAGGTGCACCTGCTTCTGCTTCTCGTCGACGTAGTAGTCGCCCGGCTCCGGCGGTTCGCCCGGCTTGCTCTCCTTCGCCTGCCGCGTCAGTTGCGGCACGATGCGGTTGACCTTGACGTAGAGCTGCGGCGATTCGTCGGACGGACCGGAGATGATCAGCGGGGTACGCGCCTCGTCGATCAGGATCGAGTCGACTTCGTCGACGATCGCGAAGTTCAGGCCGCGCTGGTAGCGCTGGTCCGCCGACAGCGCCATGTTGTCGCGAAGGTAGTCGAAGCCGAATTCGTTGTTGGTGCCGTACGTGATGTCGGCCGCGTAGGCACCGCGCTTGTCGCCGTGATCCATGTTCGGATAGACGACGCCGACGGTCAGGCCGAGGAAGTTGTAGAGCTTGCCCATCGTCGCCGCGTCGCGCTTGGCGAGGTAGTCGTTCACGGTGACGACGTGGACGCCCTTGCCTTCCAGCGCATTGAGGTACACCGGCAGCGTCGCCACGAGCGTCTTGCCCTCGCCCGTGCGCATCTCGGCGATCTTGCCGAGATGCAACACCATGCCGCCGATCAGCTGCACGTCGTAGTGGCGCAGGCCCAGCACGCGGCGCGCCGCCTCGCGCACGACCGCGAACGCCTCCGGCAACAGTCCGTCGAGGGCCTCGCCGCCTGCGAGGCGCTTCTTGAATTCATCGGTCTTGCCGCGCAGCTCGTCGTCCGACAGCGCCTGCATCGCCGGCTCGAGCGCATTGATCTGGGCAACGGTCTTGCCGAGCCGGCGCAGCACGCGTTCGTTGCTGCTGCCGAAAAGGCGCGTCAGAAGTCTGTTGAGCATGGAAGGTCTTTGGCTGAAGTCCGGGAGGCGCACCGATGACGCCGCGCGCTGCTGTTGTCGCCGAAAAGGTGACGAACCGGCAATGATACGGCGTGGCCGGCCCAATACAAAACCAGCTTTGTGCGGCCGGACGGGCTTTCAAGGGCCGGAGCGGCCTTGCGGCCACCCCGGAAATGCGGGGCGCTCAGGCGCGCGGCGCGCGCTGCGACTTCACGTAGGCCGTCGGATTGACCGGGCGGCCGTTGAGCCAGACCTCGAAATGGCAATGCGGGCCGGTCGAACGTCCGGTGGAACCGACCTTGGCGATCGTCTGGCCCGCATGCACGCGCGTGCCGATTTCGGCGACGTTCTGCGAGTTGTGCGCGTAGCGCGTCATGTACCCGTTGCCGTGGTCGATCTCGACGACGTTGCCGTAGCCGCTGCGCTGGCCCGACCACGTCACGACGCCATCGGCCGCTGCGGTGACCGGCGAGCCCAGCGGCGCGTCGAAGTCGATGCCGAGGTGCCGCGCGGCGTGGCCGTCGAGCGGATCGGTGCGGGCACCGAAGCCCGAGGAGATGTAGCCCTGTGCGACCGGCATGCCGCTCGGCAGCAGCGCGTTGTCGATCTTGCGGTCACGCAGCAGGTTCTCGAGCACCTGCAACTGGGCTTCCTGGCGGTCGAATTCGGCACGCAGGTTTTCCACCCCGTCCTGCAGCGGCAGCGCCGTCACGACCACCGCCGCCGTGGACTCCTCCGGGCCGCCCAGCGACGGGGCGCTGCTGAAGTCGAACTCGCCGTCGTCGAGCTTGCCGACCTCGGCGAGCCGCTCGCCCAATGCATTCAGACGCGTCGCCTGGGCCTGCAGGCGGCCGAGCTGGATGGCCAGGGCGTCGAGATTGCGCTGCGAATCGCTGTCGATGCC
This sequence comes from Rhodanobacteraceae bacterium UBA703, assembly GCA_002297645.1. Classification (GTDB taxonomy): domain Bacteria; phylum Pseudomonadota; class Gammaproteobacteria; order Xanthomonadales; family Rhodanobacteraceae; genus Dokdonella_A. The sequence goes on from DBMH01000208.1 coordinate 35,779, forward strand.
GGCGATCTCCTCGCGCTGCTGCGCGAGCGTCGCCCGCAGCTCCGCAAGGTCGCTCTCGCCTTTCCAGCGGGAGCCGCCGAGGAGCATCGTGGCGCCCACCCCGAGCGCCACCAGGCCGAGCGCGCAGGCGCCCCCGGCCGCGAGCGCGAAAAGGCGGATGCGCCGGCTGCCGAGGTCGATCCGACGTGGTGCCGAGTGCGCATTGCCGACGATAATGATGTTCATAGATGCAGATGCCGAGTTCGTGTTCGTCATGTCGCCACGCCGCAATCCTCTCCGCGCCTCCACCGCCGGCCCGAAGCCTGCGCTGGAATGCGTCGCACTCGACGCGCTCGCGGATCGCGCGCGCGCGCTGGATGCGCTGGACGAGAGGCTGCGTGCCCTCATGCCCGCCGCGGTCGCCCGCGAGACTCGTCTCGCCGACGTACGCAACGGGCGCCTCGTCTTTCTGGCGTCCAGTCCGACCTGGGCGAGCCGCATCAGGCTGTATCAGGCAGCCCTGCTGGCCGAAGCCCGTACCGCCCTCGGCGGTACCGTCGAACGTTTCGCCGTGAAAGTGGCGCCTTTGCCGGCCGTTCCACCGGAGCCGGCAAAGCCGAAACCGCTTTCTGCCGCCACGGCCAGACATCTGCAGGCCGCGGCGAAAACCATCTCCGACCCGGAAATCCGAGCCCTTTATCTGAAACTGGCGTCCTTCGCCAGCGATGATTCCCTCCAGGAGCCGGAATAGCCCCGGGTCCCCCGCAACGAGCTTCCAGGCGGAAGCCGGTTCTTCTTCTTCTGGGCCGGGCGTCGTGCCGGGGCCTGTCGGTGGACGCTTTGCGTTCCAGCCGCCGCGTACGTTGCCGTTCGCGGAAACCCGGCTCAAATCCCGTGCCGGGGAATTCTTCTCGAAAGCCGGCCGGGAGAGCCCCCGCCCGCCCGACAGACGAACGGCGCGACCGAGGCCGCGCCGTCTTTCCAACCCGCCTAGATCGCCTGCGCCGGATGGGCGTAGGAAATCGGCGCCTTGCGCTCGTCCTCGAAGCTGACCTCTTCCCAGGTCGCCTCGTCGGCCAGCAGGGTACGCAACAGCTTGTTGTTCAGCTCGTGTCCCGACTTGTAGCCGTAGAACGCACCGATGAGGCTGTGGCCGAGCAGGTAGAGATCGCCGATCGCGTCGAGGATCTTGTGCTTGACGAACTCGTCCTCGTAGCGCAGGCCGTCCTCGTTCAGCACGCGGTAGTCGTCGAGCACGATGGCATTGTCCATCGAGCCGCCGAGCGCGAGGTTCTTCTCGCGCAGCATCTCGATGTCGCGCATGAAGCCGAACGTGCGCGCACGCGAGACTTCCTTGACGAACGAGGTCGTCGAGAAATCGATCTCGCTGGTCGAGGAGCGCTTGGTGAACATCGGATGGTTGAAGTCGATCGAGAAGCCGACCTTGAAGCCGTCGAACGGCTCGAAGCGGGCCCACTTGTCGCCGTCGCGGACGGTGATCGACTTCTTGATGCGGATGAAACGCTTGGCCTTGGCCTGCTCCTCGATTCCTGCCGACTGCAGCAGGAACACGAACGGGCCGGAACTGCCGTCCATGATCGGCACTTCCGGCGCCGACAGGTCGACGTAGGCGTTGTCGATGCCGAGACCGGCCATCGCGGAGAGCAGGTGCTCGACGGTTGCGATGCGGACGTCGCCCTTGACCAGCGTGGTCGAGAGGCGCGTGTCGCCGACATTTTCGCAACTGGAGCGGATTTCGACGGGTTCGGGAAGGTCCACGCGGCGGAACACGATACCCGTGTCCACCGCGGCAGGGCGCAAGGTCATATAGACCTTTTCACCCGTATGAAGACCTACGCCCGTCGCCCGGATGACATTCTTGAGCGTGCGCTGTCTGATCATTTTTATGCGTAAACCCCTGGGGCAGGGCTGACAAAACGCGGCGAGACTAGCACACGGAACTTGTGGAGAAAAGTTAAGCGATGTATGGAACCGACAGAATGTCGCTTTTACGCAACATTCTGCCGGTCCGCTTCGCGCGAAATCCTCACTTTCCCTTGACGTCGATGAACCTTCGCCGCGACGCCACGCGACGGCGGAATCCGCTCCGGGCGACATGCTTTCCGCGCGTCGCCCTCACGCATCGACGAGCCGGGAAACCGGCGCGCGCCAGGATGGGAAGGAAGCCGCGATGCGGCTTCAGTCCGCCTGACGGCGCAGGAATGCCGGAATGTCGAGGTAGTCGCTCGGCGCTTCCGCGGCGGCCGGCGCCGGCGTGGCGTCGAACGCCGCCGTGCGCATCGGCTGCCCCGGGATGCCGAGGTAGTCGTCCACCGGCAGCCCGGTCGTGCCGTCGCGCTTGACCACACGCATCGCCGGACGCGCCACCGCGACCTCGCGCTCGCGCGGCTCGCGTACCGGCTGGNNACCGCGCGGTTCAGTCCGGTCGCCACGACGGTCACGCGCACCTCGTCCTTGAGCTCCGGATCGAGCGCCGTACCGACCACGACGGTGGCGTCTTCGCTGGCGAACTCGTGGATGACCTGGCCGATGTCGTCGAATTCGCGCATCGTGAGGTTCGAGCCGGCCGTGACGTTGACCAGGATGCCGCAGGCGCCGGCGAGATTGACGTCGTCGAGCAGCGGATTGTTGATCGCCGCCTCGGCCGCCGCGATGGCGCGATCGTCGCCCTTGGCCGTGCCCGACCCCATCATCGCCATGCCCATCTCCGACATGACCGTGCGCACGTCGGCGAAGTCGACGTTGATCAGGCCCGGGCGCGTGATCAGGTCGGCGATGCCCTGCACCGCGCCGAGCAGCACGTCGTTGGCCTGCTTGAATGCGCTCAGCAGCGTCACGTCGCGGCCGAGCACGGTCAGCAGCTTCTCGTTCGGCACCGTGATCAGAGAATCGCAGTACTGGCCGAGGTCCTCGATGCCCTTCAGCGCCACCTGCATGCGCCGGCGTCCCTCGAACGGGAACGGCTTGGTCACCACGGCGACGGTCAGGATGCCCATTTCCTTGGCGAGCTGCGCCACCACGGGCGCCGCGCCCGTACCGGTGCCGCCGCCCATGCCGGCGGTGATGAACGCCATGTCGGCACCCTGCAGCAGCTCGACGATGCGCTCGCGATCCTCCAGCGCGGCCTGACGGCCGACCTCCGGGTTCGCGCCCGCGCCGAGCCCCTTGGTCACGTTGCTGCCGAGCTGCAGCGTGAACTTCGCGCCGCTCGACTTCAACGCCTGGGAGTCGGTATTGGCGCAGACGAAATCCACGCCGTCCACGCCGGCCTGCACCATGTGGCTGACCGCGTTGCCGCCGCCGCCGCCGACGCCGACGACCTTGATGACCGCATTCGGTGCCAGTTTCTCAACGAATTCGAAAGCCATTTTCCCATCCTCCGCAAGTAAGTACCGCCTAGAGTTCTTTTCTTTCCCGGAGCCGTGGCCGTCCAAGGCCCGTTCCGTCCGACGCCGGCTGGCGTGCCGGCATCCCCGCGACCGTTTCGGTCGCCTCGCGGCACGTCCTGCGCCGCCGTACTGCCCGGTACCGTTCCTTCTCCCGCCAGCGGGAGAAGGTGGCCCGAAGGGCCGGATGAGGGAGAACCGGAGTGAAGCGCCCGACTCCGAACTCCCTCAGCCCCCCTCTCCCGCGAGCGGGAGAGGGGAGAACCTCTCAAAACTCGCCCTTGAACCAGTTCGATACGCGATTCCACAGGCCCCCGACCGCCGAGACGCCCGACGGCACGCTGCGCGCAGCCCCCTCGCGGCGGCTGCCATAAATAAGGAGTCCGACGCCGGTCGACTGCATCGGGCTGGCGACGACGTCGGCGAGGCCGGTGACGTGCTGGGGCGTACCGAGACGCACCGGCATGTGGAACAGCTCCTCGGCGAGATCGAGCGCCCCTTCCATGCGCGCGGCGCCACCGGTCAGCACGATGCCGGCACGCACCAGTTCCTCCCGGCCGCTGCGGCGCAGATCGGCCTGCACCATCTCGAAGATCTCCTCGTAGCGCGGCTGCACCGCCTCGGCGAGGTTCTGCCGCGCCAGCCGGCGCGGCGGCCGATCGCCGACGCTCGGCACCTGGATCGTTTCCTCCGCATGCGCCAGTTGCGCCAATGCGCACGCGTAGCGCACCTTCAATTCCTCCGCATGCGCGGTCGGGGTGCGCATCAGGTGGGCGATGTCGGAGGTCACCTGATCGCCGCCGATCGCCAGCGAGGTCGTGTGGCGCAGAGCGCCACCGGTGTAGATCGCGATGTCCGTGGTGCCGGCACCGATGTCGACCAGGCACACGCCGAGCTCGCGCTCGTCGTCGGTCAGCACGGCGCGCGCCGAAGCGACCGCTGCCGGCAGCAGTTCGTCGACCTGCAGGCCGCAGCGGTTGATGCACTTGGTGATGTTCTGGATCGCGCTGGCCGCGCCGGTGACGAGGTGCACGTTGGCTTCGAGGCGCACGCCCGACATCCCGACCGGATGGCGGATACCCTCCTGGCCGTCGATCAGGTATTCCTGGGGTTCGCGGTACAGCACGCTGCGGTCGGCCGGAATCGCGATCGCGCAGGCCGAGTTCAGCACCGCGTCGAGGTCGCCGCCGCTGACCTCGCGATCACGGATCGGCGCGGTGCCGTGCGAGTTCTCGTCCTTGATGTGGCTGCCGGCGATCGAGGCGTAGACCGAGCGGATCTGGCAGCCCGCCATCAGTTCGGCTTCCTCGATCGCGCGCTGGATCGAATGCACGGTCGAGTCGATGTCGACCACGACGCCCCGCTTGAGGCCGTGCGCCGGATGGGAACCGATGCCGATGATCTCGACCGGTTCGCCCGGCGTGTGCTCGCCGACGACCGAGACGATCTTCGAGGTGCCGACGTCGAGCCCGACGATGAGGTTCTTTTCGGTCTTGCGGTTCATGGGGGAGCCGGGATTCGGAATTCAGGGTTCGAGAATCGGGATGGCCGGGATTCGGGGTGCGCCGCCAAGGCGTCGAGGCCGGGGGCCGCGCCGCCGCCGGCCGGCGGCGGCTCCTTGCGGAGGTCCTGCCCGGCCGCTCCCCCGGCAGCGTTCTCCGGCGTCCAGCGCACCACGAAACCGTTCTCGTAGCGCAGGTCGATGTAGTTCGGCGGCGTCGGTTTCGAACCGGCCAGGCGCGGCCACACGTCGAGGAAGCGCTGCACGCGGCGATGGGTGTCGTCGCGGCCGATCTCGACCACCGCGCCGGACGCGAGTTCGAGCTTCCACCCGCCTCGTGGCGACAGGACCACGCCGGCGATGGCAAGGCCGCTGCCGGAAAATTCCTTGAGGCTGTCGGCGTAGAACTGCAGGACGTCGGCGACGCGCTCGTCCGGCCCGGACAGGCGGGGCAGCCCCTGCACGCCCTCGGCGCCTGCGACCGAGAAGATCTTTCCGTTGCGGCTGATCAGGCGCTCGGTCCCCCAGTGCGCATACGGCTGCTGCTCGTAGACGACGAGGTCGACCACGTCAGGCCATTGCTTGCGCGCCTCGACGCGCTCGACCCACGGCAGCCGCGCCACCGCGGCGCGGATCTGGTCGAGATCGATCGCGAAGAAGCCCTTGCCGAGCAGAGGCTGCGTCGCGGCACGGATCTGCTCGGCGCTGACGTGATTGAACTCGGCGCGCACCGTGAGGCGATCGACCGGCCAGCGCTCGCTCGCGAACCAGCCGTTCAGCACGCCGACGATCGGCAATGCGACCAGCGTCAAGGCGATGCCCCAGGCGAGCAGCTTGGCGACGTTCACGTCACGCGCTCCTCGCGATCGAGGCTCGTCTCGAGCACGCGCCAGCACAGGGTCTCGAAGTCCATGCCGATCTGGCGCGCGGCCTTCGGCACCAGCGAGTGGCTGGTCATGCCGGGCGCGGTGTTCGCCTCCAGCAGGAAATTGCGGCCGTCGCGGTCACGCATGACGTCCACCCGCCCCCAACCCGAGCAGTCGAGGGCGACGAACGCGGCCAGCGCGAGCGCCCGCATCTCCTCCTCGGCCGCCCCGTCGAGCCCGGGACAGATGTATTGCGTGTCCTCGGCGACGTATTTGGCGTTGTAGTCGTAGTACTCGCCCTTCGGCACGATGCGGATCGTCGGCAGGGCCGCGCCGTCGAGGATGCCGACGGTGTACTCGCCGCCCTCGATCAGCGTTTCCATCAGCAGGTCGCCGTGGTAGCGGCTCGCCAGCGCGACGGCGGCGGAAAGATCCTCCGGCTCGAACACGCGCGTGATGCCGACGCTGGAACCTTCCAGAGCGGGTTTCACGATCAGCGGGTAGCCGATCTCGTGCGCGGCCGATGCGACGTCGGCCCCTCGCGGGAGCGCCAGGAAGCGTGGCGTCGGCAGGCCGAGCGACTGCCACACGAGCTTGGCGCGCACCTTGTCCATCGCCAGCGCGGAGCCGAGCACGCCCGAACCCGTGTACGGCACGCGCAGCGACTCCAGCGCACCCTGCAGCTCGCCGTTCTCGCCGGCGCCGCCGTGCAGGATGTTGAACACGCGGGCGTAGTGGCCGGCGCGCAAGGCGTCGAGCAGTGCCGGTATGCCGTCGACGGCGTGCGCGTCGACGCCCTTCGCCCGCAACGCTTCGAGCACGTTGCGACCGGAGTTCAGCGAGACCTCGCGCTCGGCCGACCGACCGCCCATGACGACCGCGACGCGACCGAAGGCTCCGGGATTCGTGATTCGGGACGGGTGATTCGTGAAAGCCGGCATCATGCGGCCCCTTTCGTTCTCAGGTGGCCGAGCGCGGCCAGTTCGGTGGCGGCCGCGCCGATGTCCCCGGCGCCGGCGAGCAGCAGCAGGTCGCCGTCGGCGAGCAGCGGCGGCAACGTCGCGACGAGATCGCGCGGATGCTCGACCAGTACCGGATCGACCTTGCCGCGCGCGCGTACCGCACGCGCGAGCGCGCGGCCGTCGGCGTTGGCGATCGGCATCTCACCGGCCGGATAGACCTCGGTCAGCACCAGCACGTCGACCTCGGCGAGCACGTTGGCGAAGTCGTCGAGCAGGTCGCGCGTGCGCGAATAGCGGTGCGGCTGGAACGCGACGACGAGCCGGCGCTCGGGCCAGCCGTCGCGGGCCGCCGCGAACACCGCGGCGAGTTCGCGGGGATGGTGGCCGTAGTCGTCGACCAGCAACGCCGTGCCGTGGTCGAGTCGCACCTCGCCGCGCATCTGGAAACGCCGGCCCACGCCCTGGAATTTCGCCAGCGCGGCCTGCATGGCTTCCGGCGCCACGCCGAGCTGCCAGCCGACCGCGCAGGCGGCGAGCGCGTTCAGCACGTTGTGGCGACCCGGCAGGTTCAGCAGGACCGGCACGGCCTCGTCGCCGCCCGGCAGGTGGAGCAGGAATTCAGTGGTGCGGCCGTTGCGGCGCAATTCGCTCGCGCGCACGTCCGCTTCGGCGTCGATCGCATAGGTCAGCGTGCGGCGATTGGTCTCGCGCGCCAGCGCGGCGACCTCGGGGTCGTCGACGCAGAGCACGGCCGCGCCGTAGAACGGCAGGCGATGCAGGAAGTCGTGGAACGCCTTCTTGACGCGCTCGAAGTCGCCGTCGTAGTTCTCGAGATGGTCGATGTCGATGTTCGTGACGATCGCGATGATCGGCGAGAGCATCAGGAACGAGCCGTCCGATTCGTCCGCTTCCGCGACAAGGTACTCGCCGGTACCGAGGCGCGCATTGGCGCCGGCGGCGATCAGCTGGCCGCCGATCACGAAGGTCGGATCGAGTCCGGCTTCGGCGAGGACGCTCGCGGTCAGGCTGGTCGTCGTCGTCTTGCCGTGCGTGCCGGCGACGCCGATGCCGCGACGGAAGCGCATCAGCTCGCCGAGCATCTCGGCGCGCGGGACGATCGGGATGCGCCGCTCGCGCGCGGCGACCAGCTCGGGATTGTCCGGCTTGATCGCGCTCGACACGACGAGGACGTCGGCGTCGGCGACATTGGCGGCCACGTGATCGCGGTCGATGCGGGCCCCCAGCCCGGCGAGGCGGCGCGTGGCCGCGTTGTCGGCCTTGTCCGAGCCCGACACCGAATAACCGAGGTTGCACAGCACCTCGGCGATGCCGCTCATGCCGACACCGCCGATGCCCACGAAGTGCACGCGGCGGAACTGCTGGAACAGGTCGGTCCGGCGATCGTCGCCGGATTGCGGACGGATCGGCGTCATGCGGCGACCTCCAGGCAGACGTCGGCGATGCGATGCGTCGCTTCCGGCCGTGCGAGCGTGCGGGCGGCGTCGGCCATCCGGACCAGTCGCGAACGATCGCCCATGGCGCCGAGCGCGGTACCGAGGCGCTCCACGAAATCCGCGCCTTCGGGCACCAGCACGCCACCGCCGGCGTCGACCATGGCCCGCGCGTTCTTCGTCTGGTGGTCGTCGACCGCGTGCGGATAGGGCACGAGGATCGAAGGCACGCCGGCCGCGGCGAGTTCCGCCAGGGTCAGCGCGCCGGCACGGCAGATCACGAGGTCCGCGTCCGCGTAGGCAGCCGCCATGTCCCCGATGAACGGCAGGACCTCGGCATCGATGCCGGCAGCGCGGTAGGCGGCCTGTGCCGCGTCGACGCGCTTCGCGCCGCACTGGTGGCGCACCTGCACCGGCAGGCTCGCGCCGAGGCCGCGCAGCATCTCGGGAACCGCCTCGTTGAGGCTCCGCGCCCCCTGGCTGCCGCCGAGCACCAGCAGGCGCAGCGCACCGGTACGCCCGGCATAGCGGGCGGACGGCGGCGGCAGCGCCGCGATCGCGGCACGTACCGGATTGCCCACCCACTCGGCCCCCGGGAAGGCATCGGCGAAGCCGACGAGCACGCGGCGCGCGAAGCGTGCCAGCAATCGGTTGGTCAGGCCCGGAACGCGGTTCTGCTCGTGCACGACCAGCGGTATGCGCGCCAGCCGCGCGGCGATGCCGCCGGGCGCCGCGACGTAGCCGCCCATCGACAGCACGCTGCGAGGCGCGTGGCGCCTCAGCACGGCACGCGCCGCACGGACCGCGCGGAACAGGCGCAGCGGCGTACGCAGCGCCGTCGCCAGTCCCTTGCCGCGCAGGCCGCCGATGCTGAGCGTTTCGAGCGCGATGTCGTGCTGCGGTACCAGGGTCGTCTCCAGGCCGCCGTCCGCGCCGAGCCACAGAACGGGCACATCGCGCGCACCGAGTTCGGCCGCGACCGCGAGTCCCGGGAAGATGTGGCCGCCGGTACCGCCGGCCATGATCAGGACCGGACGCTCCGTGTGGGCGAGAGGAGCCGTCATCGAGCACCTCCCGTCAGCGTGCGCACGTCGACGAGCTGGCGCTCGGCGATCGCCTGCATCATCGCGTTCTCGGCGCGGCTGACTTCGTAGCTCACGCGGATCAGCAGGCCGATCATCGCGCAGGTCATCATCACGCTCGAACCGCCCGAGCTGATCAGGGGCAGGGTCAGGCCCTTGGTCGGCAGTACGCCGAGGTTCACGCCGATCGACACCAGGGCCTGCAGCGCGATCATCAGCGAGAGTCCGAATGCGACGTAGCCGGCGAAGCGCATGTTGCGTTCGATCGCATTGAGGCCGATGGCGAAGCCGCGCCCGACCAGCCACGCGAACAGGCCGAGCACGAGCACGATGCCGGCGAAGCCGAGCTCCTCGGCGATGACCGCAAGGATGAAGTCGGTGTGCGCCTCGGGCAGGTAGAACAGCTTCTGCACCGACCCGCCGAGGCCCACGCCGAGCCACTCGCCGCGACCGATCGCAATGAGCGCCTGGGTCAACTGGAAGCCGTCCTTGAACGGATCGGCCCAGGGATCGAGGAACGAGGTCAGGCGCTTGACGCGATAGTCCTGGCTCAGCGCGACCCAGGCCAGTGCCGGCACCGCCGCCATGCCGAGCACGGCGAGATAGCGCATCTGCGCCCCGCCGAGCCAGATCATGCCGAGCGTGACGGCCATCAGCAGCGTGGCCGAGCCGAAGTCCGGCTGCGCCAGCAGCAGGACCACGAGAAGCCCGGCGATGGCCAGCGGCTTGATCACGCCCAGGAAGCTCGACTGCAGGTTGTCGCGATGGCGCACCAGGTAGCTCGCCATGTAGACGACGAGGAAGATCTTCACGGCCTCCACCGACTGGAAGCCGAGGATGCCGAGACGCACCCAGCGCCGCGCACCGTTGATGCGCACGCCGATGATCGGCACGAACACCAGCAGCAGCAGCGCGATGCCGACCAGCAGCAGCTTGCCGGCATGGCGTTCGAGCCAATCCAGCTCGGTCCGCATGGCGACGACGCAGGCCGCCAGGCCGAGCGCGAGGAACACGAGGTGGCGCGTCAGGTAGTAGAACGGACCGACGTGCTGGCCGTCGGCGATCGCGATCGAGCTCGACGCGACCATCACCACTCCGAGACTCGCCAGCGCGACGGCCGCGAGCACGAGGCCGAGGTCGTACTGTCCCCTCGCCTCGCTGCGGCGGGTCGCCTGGGTCTCCGCGTTGTAGTTGAAGAGCAGCATCTCAGCGGACCTTCAGCGTGGCGAGGCCGATCAGCACCAGCACGACGCTGATGATCCAGAAGCGCACGATCACGCGAGGCTCGGGCCAGCCCTTGAGCTCGAAGTGGTGATGGATCGGCGCCATGCGGAAGATGCGCTTGCCGGTCAGCTTGAAGCTGGCGACCTGCAGCATGACCGACACGGTTTCCATGACGAACACGCCGCCCATGATCAGCAGCACGATTTCCTGGCGCACGATCACGGCGATGGTCGCGAGCGCGGCGCCGACGGCGAGCGCGCCGATGTCGCCCATGAAGACCTGCGCCGGGTACGCGTTGAACCACAGGAAGCCGAGGCCGGCGCCGCCGAGCGCGCCGCAGTAGATCGCGAGCTCGCCCGCTCCCGGGATCGACGGGATGCCGAGGTATTCGGAGAACACGCGGTTGCCGGCAAGATAGGCGAACGCGCCGAGCGCGGTCACCACCAGCACGCTCGGCATGATCGCGAGGCCGTCGAGACCGTCGGTCAGGTTCACCGCGTTGGAGAAGCCGGCGATCATGAAGTACGCCAGCGGCACGAACAGCACGCCGAGCGGGATCGCGACCTGCTTGAACAGCGGCACGAACAGCGCGGTCTCGGCCGGCGTCTGGGCGGTCTTGTACAGCGCGATCGCGACCATCAGCGAGAAGACCGACTGCCACAGGTACTTCCAGCGCGCGGCCAGCCCGCGGCTGTCCTTCAGCACGATCTTCTTGTAGTCGTCGTAGAAACCGATCGCGCCGAACGCGAACGTCACGCCCAGGACGATCCAGACATAGCGGTTCGCGAGGTCCATCCACAGCAGCGTGGCGATGCCGACCGCGAACAGGATCAGCGCACCGCCCATCGTCGGCGTGCCGGCCTTCGACAAATGCGTCTGCGGACCGTCGCTGCGCACGACCTGCCCCGCCTTCAGGGCGGCGAGCTTGCGGATGACGGCCGGCCCCGCGAGCAGCGAGAACGCCAGCGCCGTCAGCGCGGACATGATCGCGCGGAAGGTCAGGTACTGGAAAACGTGGAACCCGTTGACGTAGCCCTTCAGGAGCTCGGCAAGCTCAAGCAGCATGGCGTGCTCCTCCTCGGTCGCCGGTGTCGTCGAACAGCGCATGCACGACGCGCTCCATGGCCGACGAGCGTGAACCCTTCACCAGGGCGGTGACGCCGGCGCCCAGCTCGCCGCGCAGCGCTTCGATCAGGGCCGCCTGGTCGTCGAAGTGCGTCGCGCCGGCACCGAATGCGGCCGTCGCTGCACGGCTGAGGCGACCGACCGCGAGCAGGCGCTCGATGCCGTTGCGCTTGGCCAGCGCGCCGACCTCGGCGTGCAGTTTCTCGGCCTCCGCGCCGAGCTCGCCCATGTCGCCCATCACCAGCACGCGCGGACCGGATCCAGCGGCAAGGATCGCGATCGCCGCTGCGAACGAACCGGGGTTGGCGTTGTAGCTGTCGTCGATGACGACGGCGCCGGAAGCGTGTTCGCGACGCAGCAGGCGGCCCGCGACGTTCGGCGCGGTTTCGAGGCCGGCCTTGATCGTCGCCAGCGGCACGCCGAGCGCCAGCGCGGCCGACGCGGCGGCGAGCGCGTTCATGACGTTGTGGCGCCCCGGAAGCGGCAGCACGACGTCGATGCCGCCACTCGGCGCGAGCAACCGGAAGCGACCGTCGAACTTCGCGTCGGTATCCATTGCCGCGCCGACGTCGGCACGGCGCAGCAGCCCGTAGCGGATCACCCGTCGCGGCGCGGCGAGCAGCGCGAAATAGTCCGCGAACGCATCGTCGGCATTGATGACGGCCACGCCGTCGGCCGGCAATGCACGATAGATCGCCCCCTTGGTCTCGGCGATGCCCTGCAGCGATCCCATGCGCTCGAGATGCGCCGGCGCGACGTTGTTCACCAGCGCGACGTCCGGCTGGGCGATGCGCGCGAGATAGGCGATGTCGCCCGGCTTGCCGGCGCCCATCTCGAGTACCGCGTACTCGCTGCCCGCCGGCATCGCCAGCAAGGTCAGGGGCAGGCCGATCTCGTTGTTGTAGTTGCCCGCATTGACGTGGGTGCGGCCGTGGCCTGCGAGGATCGAGGCCAGCAGCGTCTTCACGGTCGTCTTGCCGTTGGAACCGGTGATGCCCACCACGCGCGCGCGGCTGCGCAGGCGCACGGCCCGCGCGACGTCGCCCAGCGCAGCCTGCGCATCGGCGACGACGACCTGCGGC
>DBMH01000065.1 GCA_002297645.1 Rhodanobacteraceae bacterium UBA703
CCGGTACGGCGGCTCGGCGAGAGGCACAATCAGCGCGCCGCGGCTTCCGGGCCCTTCCACATCGCGTCGACCGCGCTCCAGTGCGCGGCCGGATCCCAGTACTTCGGATCGCCGTAGATCATGCCGGGAATGTTGAGGACCTTGCCCGTGGCCTGGTCGAACACCTTGATCTGCGCGGGGCCGGCGTTGCCGAGGCGGCTGCCGGTCGTGTTCTTGCGGCGCTCGGTGATCAGCTCCTGCTCCAGGCGCGGCTTGGCGACCTTGTCGCCGAACTCGTCGTAGACCCCCTGGCCGACTTCGATCGCGCGGGCGCGCTCCGGTTCGCTCAGCGCGTTCCAGTACTGTTCGCGCGTGGCGAGGAAACGCGGATAGCCGCGTTCCGCCGCCAGGTCGATCCAGGCGTAGGCCAAGGCCCGATCCTGCGGAACGCCGTCGCCGTTCCACAGCATGGAAGCGATCATCGCCTGCGACGGCTTGTCCGCGTAGCGCGCGGCGCGCTCGAACTTCTGCCAGGCGTTGCGCATGTCGCGCGCGGCGTAGGCCTGTTCGCCGGCGGAGCGCCAGCGCAGGTCCGCATGGGTGAAGCGATAGGCTTCGCTGGTCATGATCGCGTCGTCGTATCCGCTGGCCAGGACCGCGCCGCACGGCAACGCGGACAGCGCCGCCACGAGAACACCCGCCAAACATTTCGCTTTCATCGTTTCTCCACTCCTCGTCCGGGTCCCGCATCGTGCGCCGGACGTCGCGCCGGATCGCATTCGGGGACTTCACCGCCCAACAGGTTCATCGGCGGCAGTGTGCACGATACGGCCGGGCCGCGCATCGTTGCAGCCGCGGGCTGCCTGCGGCATCGGTGGCGTGCGGATCCTGCGGAGGGCGGTGCCGCTCTTCCGCAGTACCGCGATCGCCCCCATCTGGGCGAATCGCCCCCTTGGAAGCTGCAATACCGATGTCCCTCCATGCCCCCGAGACCGTCGATGCGCCACGGCGCGAGGAATCCGCCGCGCTCGCCGGCTTCCTCGCGCGCCATCCCCGGCTGTTCGTGCTGACCGGCGCCGGCTGCAGCACGGCATCGGGCATCCCCGACTACCGCGACCTCGAGGGAGGCTGGAAGCGGCCGCCGCCGGTGACCTATCAGGCGTTCACCGGCGACGCGAGAACCCGCGCGCGCTATTGGGCGCGCAGCCTCGTCGGCTGGCGCCGCTTCGGCAGTGCGCGGCCGAACGCGACGCACGTCGCGCTGGCGCGCCTCGAGGCCGCCGGTCGCATCGAGGCGTTGCTGACGCAGAATGTCGACGGCCTGCACCAGGCGGCGGGCAGCCGCACCGTGATCGACCTGCACGGCCGGCTCGACGAGGTGCGCTGCCTCGGCTGCGAGCGGCGCCTTCCGCGCGAGGCGTTCCAGCGCGAACTGGAGCGGCGCAATCCGGCGTGGGTCTCGCTCGACGCGGTCGACGCGCCGGATGGCGACGCCGATCTCGACGGCCTCGACTTCGCGGCGTTCGACGTGCCGTCCTGCGCGGCCTGCGGCGGCCTGTTGAAGCCCGACGTCGTGTTCTTCGGCGAGAACGTGCCGCGCGATCGCGTCGAGCGCGCGCAGGCGCATCTCGTCGCCAGCGACGCGATGCTGGTCGTCGGCTCCTCGCTGATGGTGTTTTCCGGCTTCCGCTTCGCGCGCGAAGCCGCCCGGCTCGGCAAGCCGATCGCGGCGATCAACCTCGGCCGCACGCGCGCCGACGACCTGCTGACGCTCAAGATCGAGGCGGACTGCGCGACCGCGCTGCACGCGGTCTAGCAGGACGCCGAGAGCGTATTGCTGGCCGCGTCCCGCGGCTCGGCTTTCGGCCCGGCTGCGCCGTTCGCGCCCGCTCCTGCGGGCGCCGTCTCGACCGGCGGGCTCGCGACGCGGGTCCGGACCCGCTTCCGGCGAATCCTCGACTTGCGCGGCCGATGTGCGGGCGGTCCATTCCCCGGATCGTGCCGGCGGGCCGTTTTCCGGCAAGCCTGCCGGCGGACGTCAGTCGAATCCATCGGCGAAGAGGCGATCGTAGATGGCGTGGTCGTTCGGGTCGTATTCGTAGGCGCCGATGTCGACCTGCGTGCCCGTCCAGCGTGGATGGCCCGCGCCGCGCTGGTCGGTGTCCATCCAGAGATAGGTTCCGCCCGCGTCGATCGCGCACGATCCCGCGGCGAGCGCGTGCGTCCACGTCGGGCCGCCGTTCCAGGCCAGCGGCCGCAGCTGCGGATCGCAGCGCAGCGCGCCGGGCGCGTACGAGATGTGGTCGCCGATCTGACCGATCAGGTTGTGGGTACCGGTGAGGATGTCGTCGGCACCGCCCCGGTGCTCGATGTCGGGCGAGCCGGTATTGCCCCAGAACAGGCTGCTGTGCGCGGTCATCACCGTGCCGACCGATGGGCGGCTGTACAGGCGCACGCCCGCGCCGTACGGTGCGGCGTTGGCGGTGACCGTGACGTGGACCAGTTCGAACGAGTCGAGCTGGTAGGTCCCGATGCCGCCGCCGTCGCTCGCTGCCGTATTGCCGGACACGGTGCTGTTCCTGAGGTTGAGGTGGCCCTTCCAGAGGAAGAGGCCGCCGCCGTCGCCCGCCGAATTGCCGGATACCGTGCTGTCGACGAGCACGACCGTGGAACCGTCATCCGACGCGATCCCGCCGCCAAGTCCCAGGGGCCCCGTCGCGTTGTCCGACACCGTGCTGTCGACCAAGGTGAGCGAACTGGCATCGGAAACCAGGATGCCGCCGCCGAAGTAGTTCGACCGGTTGCCCGACACGCGACAGCGCGTCAGCGTGACCGCCGTGGCGCCGGCGGAAAGGCCGCCGCCGGTCATGTCTCCGCGGCCGCCCGAGATCGACAGGTCCTCGAACCGGACCGGCTGGCTCGCGCTGAATACCGCGCCGGAACCGGACACGCGCCGCACCGCGACGGGCGTCCCGCTGACGGACGAACGGACCGTCGTCGTGCCGCCGCTGTCGGCGATGTCGAGCGCGACGCCGGTCAGCTCGATCGGTGACAGCGATGGCGGAATCGCGATCGTATTGCCGCCGCTGCTTCCGGCCGCGCAATTCGTGCCGGGCGGCGTCGCGTGCGTATTCGAGGCGACGATCGCGTCGCGCAGCGTGCAGCGGCCGGAGACGGGCGCGTCGCCGCCGGTGTCGACGTCGATGGCCACGGCGCCGGCGCGGCCCAGGGCGAACAGCAGTGCCGCGGCAAGAGGGCTGTGGAAACGGGCGGCCATGGCGGGAGGTCCGGTGGAGGTTCTCGACGCTCCTACGCAACGGCGTGCGCAAAACCCCAACGCGGGCCTGTCAAGCTGTCGGCAGGCGCGCCGGCGCGGCACAATCGCCGCCGCGATGAGCATGAACCCCCAACAACGTGCCGCCGTCGAGTACTGCGACGGCCCCCTGCTCGTGCTCGCCGGTGCGGGTTCGGGCAAGACGCGCGTGATCACCGAGAAGATCGCGCACCTGATCCGTCGCAGGAACCTGTCGGCGTCGAAGATCGCCGCGATCACGTTCACCAACAAAGCCGCGCGCGAGATGCGCGAACGCGTCGGCAAGCTCGTCTCCGGCAGCGCCGCGGAAGGGCTGACCGTGTGCACGTTCCACGCGCTCGGGCTGAAGTTCCTGCAGATCGAGCACGCGCGCGCGGGCCTGCGCCGCGGGTTCTCGATCCTCGACGCCGACGACACCCAGGGCATCGTCAAGGAACTCGCACCGAAGAACGCGAAGCCGGACGTGCTGTTCGCGCTGCAGTCGCTGGTCTCGCGCGCGAAGAACGAAGGCCTGACGCCGGAGCAGGCGATCGAGCGCGCGACCAGCGCACGCGAGCGCGAGGCGGCGGAGATCTACGAGGCGTACCAGCGTCGTCTCGCCGCGTTCAACGCGGTCGACTTCGACGACCTGATCCGCTTGCCGCTGGGCGTGCTCGAAGGCGACGCCGAGGCCCGCGAGGGCTGGCGCGAACGCCTGCGCTACCTGCTCGTCGACGAATACCAGGACACCAACAGCGCGCAGTACCGCCTCGTGAAGGTGCTGGCCGGCGAGCGCGGGCAATTCACCGCGGTCGGCGACGACGACCAGTCGATCTACGCCTGGCGCGGCGCGAATCCGGAGAATCTCGCCGAGCTCTCGCGCGACTATCCGAAGCTGCGCGTGGTCAAGCTGGAGCAGAACTACCGCTGCGCGCGACGCATCCTGCGCGCGGCGAACGCGGTCATCGCGAACAACCAGCACGTGTTCGAGAAGCGCCTGTGGAGCGAGCAGGGCGAAGGGCCGCCGATCCGCGTGGTCGAATGCCGAGACGACGAGCACGAGGCCGAGTGCGTCGCGGGTGCCATCGCGCACCTCGCCGAGAAGCACAAGGCGCCGTGGCACGAGTTCGCCGTGCTGTATCGCGGCAACCACCAGTCGCGCATCCTGGAGAAGGCGCTGCGTCTCGCGCGCGTGCCGTACCACGTGACCGGCGGCACCGCGTTCCTCGACCGCTCCGAGGTCAAGGACCTGCTCGCCTACCTGCGCCTGATCAACAACCCGGACGACGACGCGGCGTTCCTGCGCGTGGTCAACCTGCCCCGCCGCGACATCGGCGCGACCACGCTGGAGAAACTCGGCGAGATGGCCGGCGCGCGCCACGTCTCGCTGTTGCGCGCGGCACAGAGCGATGCCGTGCTCGGGCAGCTGGCCGGACGCGCGGCGTCGTCGCTCGTCGGCTTCACGGGCCTGGTGCGCGACCTCGCCGCGCGCGCCGAACGCGTGCCGGCGGCGGAACTGGTCGACGAACTGGTCCGCCGCATCGGCTACGCCGACCACATCGCCGCGCAGGTCAAGGACCCCGCGGCGCGCGAGCGGCGGCTCGAGAACCTCAAGGAACTGTCGGAATGGTTCCGCGCGATGCAGAAGGACGGTGCCGCCGGCGACCTCGCCGCGCAGCTCGCCCTGCTCAGTCACGGCGATCGCGACGATCCGGGCAATGCGGCGCGGCTCATGACGCTGCATTCGGCGAAGGGACTCGAGTTCCGCTTCGTGTTCATGGTCGGCCTGGAGGAAGGCATGCTGCCGCATGAAGGCAGCCTCGCCGAGGGCCGCGTCGAGGAGGAGCGCCGCCTCATGTACGTCGGCATCACGCGCGCGAAGGAACTGCTCGGCCTGAGCTATGCGAAGCGCAAGAAGCGCTTCGGCGAGATCCTCGTCAACGAGCCGAGCCGGTTCCTCAAGGAATTGCCCGCGAGCGACCTGCACTGGGCCGGTCGCGACGCCGAGCAGGACGCCGCGCACAAGGAGGAGCTCGCGTCCTCGCACATCGCGCGACTGGCGAGCCTGCTGGCGGACTGAGAACGCGGGCCTGCTGACACCGGATGTCAGCAGGATGCCGGATCGGACGTCCGGCACGGTGGCTCTCGTCCGCGCCTGCGCGGATCATCGCGGTACCCCTTTCCGGTTTCCCCTTCATGACTTCCGCTCCGGACTTCACGCGCGTCCTCGCCGCGATCGGCGCCCTGCTGGTCGGCATGCTGTCGTACCAGTGCGGTGCCGCGCTCGCCAAGCACCTGTTTCCGGTGGTCGGCGCGGAGGGAGCGACGGCATACCGATTGGGTCTGGCGGCGGCGATCCTGCTGGTCTGGCGCAGGCCCTGGCGGCGCGCGCACGATCGCCGCGGCCTGCGTGCGCTGTGGGGCTACGGCCTCGCCATCGGCGCGATGAACCTGATGTTCTACCTGTCCCTGCGCACGATTCCGCTCGGCATCGCCGTGGCGCTGGAATTCACCGGTCCGCTGGCACTGGCGCTGTTCGGCTCGCGCCGCTGGGTCGATTTCGTCTGGGTCGCGCTGGTGATGATCGGGCTTGTCCTGCTGCTGCCGCTGCACGAACAGGCGCAGCCGCTGGATCCGGCCGGCGTGGCCTGGGCGCTCGCGGCGGGCGTCGGCTGGGTGCTGTACATCGTGCTCGGCCGGAAGGCCGGTGCGGCGTACGGCGTCGACGCGGTCACGCTGGGGACCTCCATCGGTGCCTTGCTGGCGGTCCCGGTGGGGGTCGCGCACGCCGGTTCCGCCCTGCTGTCGCCGGCGCTGCTGCCGTTCGCGCTCGGCGTGGCGGTGCTCAGCTCCGCCTTGCCCTACACGCTGGAGATGATCGCGCTGACCCGCCTGCCCGCGCGCACGTTCGGGACCCTGCTGAGCCTGGAACCCGCGATCGCCGCGCTGGCTGGCGCGGCGTTCCTCGACGAGCGGCTGAGCCTGCTGCAGTGGTCGGCCATCGCCGCGATCGTCGTGGCGGCGGCGGGGACCGCGTTCAGCCTGCGTCGTGCGGAGGGCTGACCCGGGGCCCTAGATCAGCTTCGCCGCCGTCAGCTCGCGCTTCAGGTAGGCGTAGTAGATCGGCGCGGCGATCAGGCCTGCGGCGCCGAACGCCGACTCCATCAGCA
This sequence comes from Rhodanobacteraceae bacterium UBA703, assembly GCA_002297645.1. GTDB lineage: Bacteria > Pseudomonadota > Gammaproteobacteria > Xanthomonadales > Rhodanobacteraceae > Dokdonella_A. The sequence continues at coordinate 6,442 of DBMH01000065.1, forward strand.
GCATCGCGATCAGCAGCTCCCACGCGCGTGCGCGGATCTGCGTGCCGACGATGCGCGCGTTGAGGAAATACTCCAGCTTGTGGATCACGATCAGGAACACCAGCGCGGCGATCGCGACGCCGAGCGAGACCGACAGGCCGGCGATGAAGATCAGCGTGTTGGAGATCAGGTTGCCGACCACCGGCAGCAGGCCGGCGACGAAGGTCGCGACGACGAGCGTCTTGGCCAGCGGCAGGCTCACGCCGAACAGCGGCAGCACCACCAGGAGGAAGATCGCGGTGAAGAAGGTGTTCAGTGCCGAGATCTTCACCTGCGCGAACACGATGTCGTGGAAGGAGCCGACCAGGTTCGTGCAGCGCGAGGTCAGGTCCTCGGCCAGCGGTCCGCCGCGCCCGTTGGGTCGCGCGTTGTAGAGCGCGACCATCGCGCCCAGCACCATGCCGATGAGCAGGTGCACGATCACGCGGGCGGCGGTCTTGCCGGCGAGCTGCAATTGCGAGGCGTGCTCGCGCGCCCACTCGACGGCGACCGCGCGGAAGTCGTCGATGCTGTCCGGCAGGTGGTCGACGACGATCTGCGGCAACTGCCCGCGCGCGCGGTCGATCAGCGGCATCAGGCGTTCGAACACCGCGCTCGGATTGCCGAGCTCGCTGCGCAGGAAGCCGACGCCGGCGATGATCGCGAGCGTCAGCAGGCCGACCACGACGGCGCTGAGCAGGGCGACGATCAGCCAGTGCGCGCGTGCGCCGGGCAGGTGGCGCTGCAGTGGCGGCGCCAGCGCATTGACCAGCGCATAGACCAGCAGGCCGGCGAGCAAGGCCGGCAGCAGGTGCAGGTACAGCATGAGGAACAGGGCCAGCGCGGTCAGTAGGTGGCTGGCGATGCGCAGGCGTTGGTCGAACGACAAGTCCATCGGGATCCCGGCGGTGAGGGGGAGACGTGGCGACCGCGGAGGCCCGCGCGAAGGCATGTCATAAACTTGCCGGATCGTATGCGTAGGCCTGTTTCAAATCCAATACCCGCGGATCCCCGCGTTCAGATCCGGCGCCTGCGAATCCACCCCTGCCTATGCTGTCCATCGGAGTTCCCATGTCCAAGGTTTCGGTTCCCCTTCTCCTGGTCACCGCGCTGCTCGCCGGCTGTGCCGGTGCGCCGAAGACACGCGAGGCGCCCGTCGCCGCCCCCCAGGTCCAGGTCCCGGCACCGGTCGCGTCGGCCGGGCCCGCGCCGGACGACAACCTGAACGCCGTCGCGTGGACGCAGACCGCCGTCGAGCACGACCTGATTTACCGCGAGGTGTACCGCGTCGCCGGCGAGAAGCTTCCCGGCGCGATGAAGAGCCCGAAATGGGACGCACTGGCGAAGGAGGACCGCCAGCAGCCGCTGAAGGGACTGAAGCCGGCCGTCATCCTCGACATCGACGAGACCGTGCTCGACAACTCGCCCTACCAGGCGCGCCTGGTGCGTGACGGTGCCAGCTACAACGAGGCGACCTGGGCGGCCTGGTGCCGTGAGAAGGCCGCCAAGCCGATGCCGGGCGCGCTGGAGTTCACGCGCCTGGCGGCCAGGCACGGCGTGACCGTGTTCTACCTGTCCAACCGCGCCCAGGACCTCAACGCCGCGACGCTGGAGAACCTGCGCGAAGCTGGCTTCCCGGTCGCCGGCGAAGAGGTCTTCCTCGGCCTCGGAACGGTCGTCGACGGCTGCGAGCAGAACGGCAGCGAAAAGGGCTGCCGGCGCCAGCTGGTCGGGCGCAAGTATCGTGTCCTGATGCAGTTCGGCGACCAGCTCGGCGACTTCGTCGACGTGCTCGCGAACACGCCGGACGGCCGCCGCGCGGCGGTGGCGCCGTATCTCGACTGGGTCGGCGACCGCTGGTTCGTGCTGCCCAACCCCACCTACGGTTCCTGGGAGCCGGCGCTGTTCAACAACGCCTGGTCCGAGCCGGCGGAATCGCGCCGCCGGGCCAAGATCGAAGCGCTTCGCTACTGATGATTTCTTATAAAACAGTAGGTTATGGATCAATTCTTCAGGCGTTGCGCAAGAGTTGTCTTTAACGTACTCTCTGCGCCCAGAAATTCGACGAACGGCTGCCGCGCCCCGATCACCGCCAGTCCGACGAAGATACCGGTTTCCCCCTCCGGCTGTTGCCGGATTGACCCGGCCAGGCCTCCTCCTGCCGGGTTTTTCTTTGCCCGACGACGGCTCCGCGACTGAACCGCAGGCATACGGAGGGCGCCGGGATGCCCGCGTTTCGTGTTTCCCGGGTGACGCCGGTAGCCGGGCACTGCTACAGTGACCGGCTTTCCCGCCGGCGGCCCCTTCCGCCGGGACGGCCGCATCGTCCGGGAAACGCGGATTTTCCGTTGCCACCACGATTACCGGGGATTTCCACATGCGCAAGCCACTCGTCCGCGTCGCCCTCGCTGCGTCGCTCGCCCTCTTCTTCGCCGCCTGCGGCGACAAGCCGCCCGAAACCGCGGGCGCTCCGGCTTCCGCGCCGGCCGCCAGGTTCGACGGTCCGGACGGCGCCATCCAGCAGTCCGTCGTCCTGTTCAAGGCCGGCGACTTCGACGGCCTGATGAAGCACGCCATGCCGCCGGCCGAGTACGCCAAGGCCAAGGCCGACTGGGGCAAGGACAAGCAGCCGGTCACCGACGAAGATCGCCAGAAGTTCGCCGAGACGATGGGCAAGCTGACCGAGGCCGACGCGGAGACGAAGATCTACGCCGAGATCGAGCCGCAGCTCAAGGCGTTCGACGCGCAGTACCAGCAGCAGATCCCGATGTACGTCGCGATGGGCAGCGGCTACCTGCAGGGCATCGTGCAGCAGAACAAGGACATGTCCGACGCCGAGAAGCAGCAGGCGCTGGCCGCGATCAACGCGTTCGCCGGCTGGGTGCAGAAGACGCGCTTCACCGACCCGGATTCGGTCAAGAAGGTCATCGCGGTCGCCTCCAAGACGGCGCGCTCGCTGAACCTCAAGAGCGCCGACGAAGCGCACGACCTGAACTGGGATCAGGCGATGGAGAAGGCGCACCTCGGCTTCCAGGGCGTGAAGGACGCGCTCGCCGTGTACGGCCTGTCGCTCGACCAGACGCTGGACTCGGTCAAGTCCGAAGTGCTCTCCAACGACGGCAAGACCGCCAAGGTCAAGGTCAGCTACACGCTGTTCGACACGCCGATGAACGTCGAGACCGAGATGGTCAACGTCGACGGCCGCTGGTACGGCAAGCACGCGCTGGAAAAGGCGAAGGACGCCGCCGCCGAGGATTCGTCGGCTTCCGAGGCCCCGGCGGACGCGCCGGAGAAGGATTGACGTTTCCCGCCTGCGCGCCGGTTCGCCGGTGCGCAGCGCGGAACGAGCGCTCCACCCGTGCGCCCGCGCTCCCCTGCGCGGGCGCATTCGTTTCCGGGGAGTGGTCCGTACCGGCCGCGCATCGCCGCGCGGGTACCCGCCCCTGAAGTTCGCGACACGCTCTAAACTCCGGAGATGAACGACATTTCCCCGGCCGCTCCCGCGGCCTCCGGCGCGCCGGCCGGATTCCGCTGGTTCGGTGCGTTGCTGCGGCCCTGGATCCGCCTCCGCCGCGTGCCCGAGGACGTGCACGCGCTGCTGCCGGACGACGACCGTCCCACCGTCTACGTCATCGAGCGCCACGGCCTGTCCGATGCGCTGATCCTCGAGCGTGCCTGCGTCGAAGCCGGCCTGCCCTCGCCCTGGGCCGCCGCCGACCGCCTGCCGATCAAGCGCCGCCATGCCATCGTGTCGCTGTCGCCGCGCCCGCGCCTGTTCCGGCGCACGCGCCCGACGCGTTCGGAAACCCTCAGCCATCTCGCCGACGCGGTGCGCGCGCACGCGGAACTCGACGTACGCGTCGTTCCCGTCTCCATCTTCGTCGGCCGCGCGCCGGCGCGCGAGTCGGGCTGGTTCAGCGTGCTGTTCTCGGAGAACTGGGTCGTCGTCGGCCGTTTCCGCCGCCTGCTCGCCTTGCTCCTGAACGGGCGCGACACCGTCGTGCAGTTCGCCGCGCCGGTATCCCTGCGCGAACTCGCCGTGCCCGAGGCCGACAGCGAGCGCGGCGTGCGCAAGCTGCAGCGCATCCTGCGCGTGCACTTCCGCCGCATCCGCGCCGCGGTGATCGGTCCGGACCTCTCGCACCGCCGCACGCTGATCGACAGCGTCGTCAACGCCGCGCCGGTGCAGCAGGCGATCGACGCCAACGCGAACAAGGAGGGCATTCCACGCGACAAGGCCACCGCGAAGGCGCGCGGGTTCGCGTGGGAGATCGCGGCCGACCAGTCGCACCTGGTCGTGCGTTCCGCCTCGTTCCTGCTGACCGCGCTGTGGGAAAAGATCTACCGCGGCATCCGCATGAACCATTTCGACAAGCTGCGCGAAGTGGTTCCCGGCCACGAAGTAATCTTCGTGCCCTGCCACCGCAGCACGACCGACGATGCGGTGCTGCCGTACCTGCTCTACCGCAACGGCCTGCCGGTGCCGCACATCGCCGCCGGCGTGAACCTGAACCTGCCGCTGATCGGACCGATCCTGCGCCGCGGCGGCGCGTTCTTCCTGCGCCGCAGCTTCAGCGACCCGTTCTATTCGACGGTGTTCCGCGAGTACATGAGCCAGCTCATCTCGCGCGGCATTTCGCTGATGTACTTCATCGAAGGCGGCCGCTCGCGTACCGGCCGCATGCTCGACTCGCGCGGCGGCCTGCTGTCGATGACGCTGCGCAGCTTCCTGCGCCAGCCCGACCGTCCCGTCGTGTTCCAGCCGGTCTACATCGGCTACGAGAAGATCATGGAGGGCGAGTCCTACGCGGGCGAACTCTCCGGCAAGCCGAAGGAAAAGGAATCCTGGGGCGGCTTGATCCGCAGCCTCGGCGCGCTGCGCCGCAACTACGGCGCGGTGACGGTCAATTTCGGCGAGGCGCTGTTCCTGACGCCGCTGCTCGACGAGATCGCGCCGGACTGGCGGGAGGCGACCGCGGATCCCGAGGCCAAGCCGCAGTGGCTCAAGAGCGCGGTCGACTCGCTCGGCGAGCGCATCCTCGTCAACATCAACCGCGCCGCGCACGCCAACCCGATCAACCTGCTCGCCCTGACGATCCTGGCGACGCCCAAGCACGCGATCGCCGAAGCGGACCTCGTCGCCCAGCTCGACCTCTGCAAGGCCTTGCTGACCGACGTGCCGTATTCCGATCGCGTCACGGTGGCGACGCTGTCGGCGCCCGAGATCATCGCCTACGGCGAACAGATGCAGTGGATCCGCCGCGTCGCGCACCCGCTCGGCGACGTCCTGACGGTGGACGAGAAGCCCGGCATCCTGCTCAGCTACTTCGGCAACAACATCGCGCACCTGTTCGCGACGGCCTCGTGGGTCGCCTGCTGCTTCAACAACAACCGCCGGCTCGCGCGCGCCTCGATCCTGCGCCTCGGCCGGCTGGTCTACCCATTCATCCAGTCCGAGCTGTTCCTGCCGTGGAGCGAGGCCGAGTTCGGCGAGCGCATCCAGGCGACGATCGAGTTCTTCCAGGCGCGCGGACTGCTCTCGACCGTCGAGGGCACCGACGGCCGCATCCTCGAGCGCGGTCCCGGCCAGAGCAATTCGGCCTTCCGCCTGCGCGTGCTCGCACAGACGCTGATGCCCGCGATCGAGCGCTACTACATCGGCCTGGCCCTGCTGGTGAAGAACGGCCCGCACGCGCTGAGCGCCGGCGAGCTGGAGACCCTCTGTCACCAGACGGCACAGCGCCTGTCGCTGCTGCACGAGATGAACGCACCGGAGTTCTTCGACAAGGCCCTGTTCCGCGGCTTCATCCAGAAGCTGCGCGAGCGCCGCGTCGTTTCGGCCGACGGCGACGGCAAGCTCGTCTTCGACGCCGGGCTGGAGACCGTCACGAAGGACGCGCGCGTGATCCTCTCGCGCGAGATCCGCCACGGCATCCTGAAGCTCACGCCGGAAGCGAAGGCGGAGCTGGGACGGGTGGACGACGGCGGCGGCGAGTAGGCGGCAGCGGAAGGATCGTCGGTTCGGTCGGCGGAGCCGGCATCTTTCACGTGGAAACCGGGAGGCATGGCGACTCAGTCATTGAAACAGTACCGCTTCGGCCGTTTCGTGCTGGATCCGCAGGCGCGCGAGCTGTACGAGGACGGGCGTCTGGTCGCGCTGGCGCCGAAGGTACTCGACGCCTTGTTGTGGCTGTTCGAGCATCGTGAGCGCGCGGTCGGTCGCGACGAACTCGGCGCGGCGATCTGGGGCACGGCGGATTTCACCGACGGGCAGTTGGACCAGCTGATCTGGGGACTGCGGCGCGCGCTCGGCGACAGCAGCAGCGAGCGCACCGTGATCCGCACGGTGCCGCGCTTCGGCTACCGCTGGGTCGCCGACGTCGAGCCGGTGATGCCGCCCGGCGACGCGGACACCGTCCCGGCCGCGATCGCCGACGAGGAGCCGCCAGTCGCGACCGGGACCGTCGCGATTCCGGCGGCCGGAAAGGTGCCTCGCCGACTCCCGCGGCTCGTGCTCGGCGCTCTCGTCCTGCTGGTGCTGGCTGCGGCCGCGGGGTCGCTGCATTGGTGGCATCGGCCCGCGGCGAAGGACGCGGAGCCGGCGACTGCGTCCGCCGCACCGGCGACGGCGTCCCTGGTGGCCGTGCTGCCGGTCGCGATGGATCCCGAGTCGGATAGCCAGTGGGCGTGGTTGCGGCTGGGGTTGATGGACCTGCTCGCCGCGCGCCTGGTCGAGGGCGGTGTCCACGTCGTCCCGGCGCACAACATCGTGGCCCTGTTGGGGGATCGTGGCGACAGTTCTCCGAGCGTGGAAGAAATCCGCGAGGCCACCGGCGCGACCATCGTCGTCGCGCCGTCGATCCAGCGCACCGGTGACGGCTGGCGCCTGCGGCTGGACCTGACCGGCCTGGACGGGGCGCGCGAGATCGAGGTGCACGAGAGCGAGCCCACGGCCACGGCGCGCCACGCGGCCGATCGCGTGCTGGTGATGATGAACAGCGCACCGGTCACCGGGCGTCTCGGCGAGGAGCGGCCCGGCGAGGACGAAATCGCGCTGCGTATCAACGCGGCCGTCGCCAGCCAGCGCTTCGATCTCGCGCAGCAGCTCCTGGACGAAGTGCCGCCCGCGCTGCGCCATGCACCGCAGGTGCGCTTCATGGGCGTCCACGTCCTGCTAGCGCAGGACAGGACGACGGAGGCGCTAGCCGAGCTGGAAGCCCTGGCCGGTACGGACATGGACCTCTCCCTGCGTTCGAGCGTCCTGCAGGGTTGGGGGGCGGCCCTCGTCCACAGCGGACGTCCCGCGGAGGCCCTGGAGCAGCTCGACCACGCCGTCGAGGCGGCCAGGAAGGGACGTTCGGCGGAGAACTACGGCTCCGCGCTGCGAAGCCGCGCCGTCGTGAACGCCATGCTCGGACGCTGGTCCGGGGCAGACGCCGATTTCGCCCAGGCGCACGTCGCCTTGGAGATGATCGGCGACAGCCTCGGCCTGGCGGAACTGGAGACGAGCGAAGCCGGCGCGCTCATCAACCGGCAGCGCTACGCCGAAGCGGCCGTGCTGCAGGCGCGGGCGATCGAGCGCCTGGAGCGATTTCCCGCCGGCGAGGCTCTGAGGGTCGCCTATGGCAACAAGATCGCGATGGAACTGGACCTGCTCGACACGCCGGCCGCGCTCGCGACCGCGTCGCGGGCGCTGCGAAGCATCGAGAAGACTCCGTCGAACGGGCGCGCCGATCCGGTGCTGGCCCTGCACATCAGCCGTGCGGACCTCGCGGGCGGACGCTTCGAGGAGGCGGAACGCAGGCTCCTCGCCGTCCGGGCAGGACTCGATCCGGCGGCGTCTCCGGATCGCTATTCCAGTGCGCAATCCCTGCTCGCGCAACTGGCGTTCGAGCGGGGACAAGCCGCCGAGGCGGTGCGTCTTGCCACTCAGGTCGAAGCACTGCGCTCGATGCCGGCCCTGGCCGCAGCGCATTTCGCGCGGGGGCGATCCGCGGCGGCGCTCCTTCGCGTTCGCGCGTTGCTGGCGCAGCAGCAGGCGGGGGAGGCGCATGCGGTTTTGCGATCGCTGGCCCAGTGGGCGGGCGGGGTCGCCGATCCCGTCGTGCTCGTGCATCTCCGGTCGGCCCAGGCGCTGGTGAGCGCTCGGGAAGATTCTCCCGAGGTCGCCGCCCGGCATTTCGACATGGCCCTGGAGGCCGCGTCGAAGGCAACGCCGGCGAGTCTGGCCAAGGTCGTGGTCGCCTACGGCACCCAACTGCTGGACGCCGGCGAAATCGGGCCGGCGACGCGCGTCATCGGGCGCGTCGCGCAATGGGCGGAACGGGATTTCGACTGCGCTCTGCTGCAGGTCCGGCTCTACCACGCGCTGGGTCAGCCGGAGCCGTGGCGGCGCGCGCTGGCCACGGCGCAATCCTTGGCCGGCGAGCGTCGTATTTCGCCGGCCCTGGCCGCCGCACCGGCTCCGATTCCGGCGCGCGGTCTCGCCGAACCCGTTCCGGCGCCGTCCTCTCCGGACTGATTCCCTCCCGCCGGCGGTACCGGATCCCGGCTCGCGCGGGTCCGTGAGCTGCGCATGAGGTCCTTACGAAGCTTCCCGAGAGGCAGCGCGAATGCGTGTTCCGCCTCCGTCCCGCTAGGTTCGCCCGCTGCGCCGGCCGGATACCGCGGCCGGCGTCCCTTTCTTTTCCGTGTTCCGGGGAATCCTGCAATGAAGCGACTCGTCATACCCCTGCTGGCGGCCTGGGCCGGGCTGGGCTTCGCATCCGCCCGGGCAGACCTTGCCGCCCTCGGCGCGACCGATAGCCCTGCTCCCGCACCGGCTCCTTCCGCTGTCGCGGACCCGCCCTCGATCTGGACGGGCCAGCGCATGCCGCCTCCGTCGGAGGGCGAAGGGCTGCGCAACGAGATCGCCATGTCGGATGACGTCGCGTTGGTCGGTGATTCGGATCAAGTTCACGTCTATCGCAAGGACGCCGGCCAATGGATCGAGCATCAGACCCTTCGATCCGGCCATCCGGCCTCCAGCGAAATGTTCTTCGGCGGAGCCATCGCCATGCGCGGCTCCCATGCCGTCATCGGCTATTCCATTTCCCTGAACGGCGCCTTCTTCACCTCTCCGGCGCCAGCGTATGGCCTCGGTGCGGAAGCTGACCCTGCTGCCCACGTCTTCGAAGAGCGTGATGGCGCCTGGATCGAAACGGCCCGCCTGATGCCGGACGATGGGGCCCCGGGTTCGTCCTGGAGGCCCGGGGCCAGCACGTTCGCGACCAGTGTTGCGATCGACGGCTCCACGGTCGCCGTGGGTGCTTTCCAGCATACGGCAGATCCGAGCCGTCCCCATCAAGGGGCGGTATACGTTTTCACCAACGACGGCGGCGTTTGGCGCCAGACGCAGAAACTGCTTCCTGACGACGGTCGTGGCGGCGACAGCTTCGGCAATGCCGTGGCTTTGCAGGGCGATACCCTTTTGATCGGTGCTCGTGAGGCGACACGCAACCGTGACTTTCCTTTGCACGGACTGGTCTATGTGTTCAAGCGACAAGGCGGACTGTGGACACAGCGCCAGACGCTGTTCGCGCCAACCCTGAAATCGGGTGCGCAGTTTGGCCAGTCGCTGGCGCTGGATGGCGATACCGCGATCGTCGGAGAGCCCGGGGGGCTCGATCACGCTGGTGCGGCGCATGCGCTGCGGCGCAACAACGATCTCTGGCAGGTGGCACAGACGTTGCCATCGACGGGCGCCGTAGGCATTCGAGACACGCTGGGCTTTCGGGTCGCCCTTTCCGGCGATCGCGCACTCGTCAGCGCCTTCCAGTCCGTGTACACCGACGGCTTGGTGCAGCAGGGCGTCGCTTACATCTATGAGCGAATCGACGGCCGCTGGAGGCGGCGCGCTCGTCTGACTTCGCCGGAAGGAACGGACTACGGCTTTTTCGGCGCCTGGGTGGGCCTGTCGGGGCGCTCGGCGATCGTAGGCTCAATGCCCAGGGGCAATGTCTTCGCGTTCGAGGCGCACCAACCGCCCAGTGCCAATCCCGGCTCTCCTTCCGTACGGATGGCCTTGCCTGTCGGAGAGAAGGGGCACGTGCCCCTTCGAATCGACAATTCAGGCGACGAGACCCTCGACTTCGCTCTCGGGAATGCGTTGCCAGTGGCTGCCGCTCCGCTGCGCACTGCGGAGGCGCTCGATCCCACCGCCTGGAAAGAGACGTTGCCTCCCGCATCGCCGCTGGCCGTCGGTCCGGTCGCGACCCGCCGACCGTTGGGTGCGCCGCGGCTTGACGGCTCGCCTCTCGATTTCGCTCTGGACGACGGCAGCTTCCAGATTCCGCTGTCCTTCGGTCGCGACTATTGGGAGCAGTCCGCCATCTGGCTCAACCGATTCGCCGCACCGGCGGGCACGGGAGCCTTCACGCTGGACAGCGTATCGATCCTGTTTCCGCCGCAGACGCTCGGTACCCTGGTCGGCAAGTCGATCAACCTGGTCGCCTATTTCGATGTCCAGCGCAGCGGCGAACCGACCTATGCGGTGCGACTGGGAAGCGATCATTTCGTCACCATCGCCGGCGAAGGCCAGTTCCAGACCTTCGCCACGAACTTTCGCGTGCCCGGCGACGGCGATGTCTACGTCGGCTTCGAGACGAGCTATGCGCGTGGTGGCAGTTGGCCGCAGCTCTACCCGGTCGCCGTGAACACCAACACGCCTCGATTCGCCCGCTCCTGGCATGCCTCGATGGGAATCGGAGCTGCCAACCTCGACGAACTCTCCGCCAACACGACCCAGGGTTTCATCGAAAACCACTCGCGAGGCGGCAACTGGCTGATTCGCGCGACCGGAACCGACCCTGACAACGATTGCATCGATCCTCAGGCAGCGTCCTGGCTGGTGGCAACTCCGGCCAGCGGTTCGATTGCCGCCGGCGGCTCGACTTCGATTCTGCTCGCACTGAACGCCGCCGGCCTTGCCGAGGGAACCCATGCCGCACAGTTGTGCGTGGCCAGCAATGATCCAGGGCGACCGATGCAGCGCGTGCCGGTCGTACTGACCGTGGTAGCTGACGGCACGATCTTCCGCGACGGTTTCGAGGGCACGCCATGAATCAGATGCACTGCGCCCTTCTCCCGACCCCACGCCTGCCCGAGCGGCGTGGGGCCATTTTCTGCGGATTCTCGTCCATGAAGATGCTTTCCCTCTCCTTCGCCGGTCTGCTCCTCGCCGGTAGCGCAGGCGCGGCCTCGCTGCAGCGTGCGCCGGCCAGCAACGTCGCGCGCATTCCAGCGGCGGCCCTGGGCGCCCGCGCGCTCGCGCAGATGGACGACCACACGCCGGTCGCGCTGGGCGGCGTGGCCTGTTCGGACTACCAGAACGCGCGCACGTTCGGTCAGAGCTGGTGGCGGCGTTTCTATCTGGCCGAGCACGGATCGCCGTCGTCGTTGCGCATCGAAAGCGTGACGATCGGTGCCGAGGCCGGCATCGGACCGGTCACGATTCGGCTCCACGCCCTGCCGCACGCGATACCAGTCGACACGATTCCCGCCCATCTGCTGCGCCCCTTGGGCCAGTCGGACATGATCATGGTGCACGGCCAGTTGAACACGACCACGATTCCGGTGACCGGTCTGCTTGCAGATGCCGTGGGCGAGGATCTGGTGGTCGAGTACCACGTGGGAGAGACCTTCGACTCCGCCTTCTACGCCGGCGCCAATGCGACGACGGAGACCCACCCGTCCTTCCTCAGTGCTCCCGGCTGTGATGTGCCCGAGCCGACCCGCGTCGCCGACCTCGGCTTTCCGGACGCGCACATGATCCTTGTCGCCAACATGGCGGCCCCCGGCGTCGGCGCGCTGCCGTCGTTCACGCCCGCGACGATCGCGTCGGGCGAGGTGTCGCGGCTGCAGATCGTGCTGGCCAATCCGTTGTCGTCGCCGGCGGCTCTGACGTCGGCGTTCACGATCGCCTTGCCGCCCGGCCTGTTCGTGGCGCCGCTGCCGAACGCGGCGACCACCTGCGGCGGCAGCGTGACCGCGACGGCCATGCAGGGCAGCGTGAGCCTCGACGG
>DBMH01000014.1 GCA_002297645.1 Rhodanobacteraceae bacterium UBA703
CGCGCCTCGGCGAGCCGGCGGATGTCTTGCGATGCCGGGTCGCGCGCCGCGGCCACGCTCGGACGGACCGGGTCCGCACCGGCGGCGCGTGCGGCGCGCGTACCGGTCAGGAGTTCGTGCAGCAGCAGGCCGAGCGCGTAGACGTCGATGGCCGTCGTGACCGCTTCGCCGCGGAGCTGTTCGGGGGCGGCGTAGTCCGGCGTGAACAGGCGCGTCGCGGTTTCCCCGCCGGCCCGGTCGAGCATCTTCGCGATGCCGAAATCGAGCAGTTTCACCGTGCCGTCGCGGCCGACCAGGATGTTCGACGGCTTCAGGTCGCGATGGACCACGAGGCGCTGGTGGGCGTGCGCGACCGCGTCGCTGACGACCTGGAACAGGCGCAACCGCGCGTCGACGTCGAGGCGCTCGGTATCGCACCAGGTGAGCAGGTCCCGCCCGTCGACATATTCCAGTGCCAGCCATGGCCTGCCGTCCGCGGCGACACCGCCGTCGATCAGGTGCGCGATGTTCGGATGCTGCAGGCCGGCGAGGATCTGGCGTTCGGCGAGGAAGCGCCGCTGCGCGTCGGCGGAGTCCCAGGTGCTGTGGATCAGCTTGATCGCGACCTGCTGCGAGAAGCCGCCGTCGACGCGCTCACCGAGCCAGACCGAGCCCATGCCGCCACGGCCGATGCGGCGGACGAGGCGGAACGCTCCGAGCCGCTGTCCGGCCTGTGCCGCGGGGCCGAGCCGGGCCTCCTCGGATCCGATCCGTTCCGCGAGGTCCGCGACCACCAGCGGCGCGGCTTGCGAGAGCGATTCGTCGGCGCGTGCGTCGCGGTCCGCGCACAGCAGGGCGAACGCCTCGGCGCGCGCGTCCGCGTCGTCCGGACAGTTTTCGGCGAGCCGGGCGGACCACTCCGCCTCGGGCCTGTCGGCGAGGAGATCGAACAACGCCCGCACGCGGCGCCAGCGTTCTGCGTCCATCATCGGCTCCGAAGTTCCCCGGCTTCGAGGCATTCTATACAGTGCCCGGGCGGGGCCGGCATCGAAAGTCATTCCCCGCAGGACCGGGCGTAGCGAGGACATCCCGATGGGCGAAATCCCTGCCGACCTGACCCGAGCGATCGCGGCGGGCGCGGACGATCCCGACGCTCGCGAGCGGGCGCTGGACCTGGTCTACGACGACCTCGTGCGCATCGCGCGCGCGGAACTCGGGCGGCATCGCCGCGGGGACACGCTCGACACGCGTGCGCTGGTGAACGAGGCCTATCTCAAGCTGTTCCACGGCAGCGGCAGCACTTTCGAGAATCGCGTGCACTTCTTCGCCACGGCGGCGCGTGCGATGCGCCAGGTCGTCATCGACTACGCGCGCGCGCATCTGGCGGCGCGCCGGGGAGGCGGCGCCGAGCACGTTCCGCTCGATGCGCTGGAAGGCACGCCGCTGCCCGTCGACGCGCAGGCGGAACAACTGGTCGGCATGGACCGCGCGCTGGAGAAGCTGGCGGCACTGGATGCCCGTCTGGTGCAGGTGGTCGAGCTGCGCTTCTTCGCCGGCCTCGACGTCAGGGACATCGCCGAACTGCTCGGTGTTTCCGAGCCGACGATCAAGCGCGACACGCGTGCCGCCAAGGCCTTCCTGCAGAAGGAGCTGGATGCGGCCTGAGGGACGGCGCGGCGGAGGCGATGCGGCGCCATCGCCTCAGCGGGCGGCGTGTCCCGGGAGGATCCCGGGGGCTTCCGGCTCGTGCCATAGTTCGTGGCTGTCGACCAGCACGCGCAGGCGCGCCTCGTGCGCGTCGGCGCGCGCGCGCAGCTCGGCGAGCGCGGATTCGACGTCGAGCCGCTCGGATTGCAGGCGTTCGGCCAGGCCGATCTCACCCAGCTCATAGGCCCGGCGCTGGCGGGCGACGCTCGCCGCATTCGCCTGGCGCGCATCGCGCATGGCCTGCCAGAGCGCCAGCGCGACCTGCGCGTGCGTGACGCCGAGGCGGGCCTCGCGCTCGATGTCGCGCCTCACGGCGCCGGCTTCGTTGCGTGCCGCGTCGGCCGCCGCTTCTTCCGCACGGGCCTCGGCAGCACGTCGCGCCCCGCCGAACGGGAGGTTGAACACGAGGCCGATGCCGCGTTCCGCGCCGTCCCGCTCGGAAAACGTGCGCACGCCGACGGTCGGATCGGGCAGCCGCTCCGATCGTGCGCGTCGAGCCATCGCTTCGCGCTGCGCGGCGATTTCTTCGGCGGCACGGATCTCGTGGCTGCGCTCCACGATGCGGTCGATCCAGATCTGCGGTGTTTCCGCGAAGTCGGCCGGGTCGGACAGAAGCGGTGCACGCTCCGGCAGCGGTACCTGCGGGAAGTTCGCGCCGAGGGTGAGGCGCAGTGCCTGCGCCTCGGCCTCCGTCCGTTGCGATTCGGCGTCGGCGACCGCGACCTCGGCGGCGATCTGGTCGAGTTCGCGTCGGGAAGCGTTGCCGAGCTGGACGCGCCGCTCGATCGTGTCGCGTTCCCGTCTCATCGAGTCGCGCCGCGCCAAGGCGCTCTTCGCCGCGGTGTCGGCTCTCAGCCAGCCCATCCAGCCCGCGAGCAGGAGGCGCGCGGCCTGGTGCTCGGCATCGCCTTGCAGCAGTTCCGCTGCGGCGACGGCGTGCGCGCCGGTCTCGCGATCGAGCGCGGCCTTGCCGGGGAGGCGGATCGCGCGGGTCAGCTGGACCTCCCATTCGTCGTAGCCGGCCCGTCCATTCGGCGTCGGGGCGTCGCGCACCGTGCGCCGCAGCGGCAGCAGCGACAGCGTCGTGTCGTGCGGCCCGGCGGCGAGCGCACGCGCCTTCTCGCGCGCTTCGACGACGCGCGCGTCGGCAGCGCGGACTTCGGCGTAGGCGGAAATCGCCGCTCGCGCCCGGTCGGCCGGCGGCAGGAAGTCCTGTGCACGCGACGAGGGGGCGATACCGAGCGTGCCCGCGCAGATCGCGGCGAGAAGCCGACGCTTCATTGCAGCCTCCCGAACGATTCGACCGGTTCGGTCCACCACACGACCGGCATCGAGCCGGCGTGGATGCAGAGGCAGACGATCACGTCGGCCGCCTCGTGTTCCGGCAGCACGAGGCTGAGGATGCGCCGTTCGGTGTTTTCGTCCGGGCGATCCGTGGGCGCTGCCGGCGCGAGGTCGTCGCCGTACCCTTCGGCTTTCAGCAGCGAGAACGAAGGCAGCGAAGGATGGTGTTCGGTCAGCAAGGCGGTCACCGTACGGACGTGGTGGGCGGCGAACAGGAGGTTGAGGCGTCGCAGAGAGGTTACGGCGCGGCCCTCGAGCGGCCGAAGCGGCGGTACAGGACGGGAAGCAGGACGAGCGTCAGCGCGGTCGAGCTGACGAGGCCGCCGATCACCACGATCGCCAGTGGTCGCTGGATTTCCGAGCCGGGACCGCTGGTGAACAGCAGCGGCACGAGACCGAGCGCGGTGATGCTCGCGGTCATCAACACCGGCCGCAGGCGGCGTCGTGCGCCTTCGCGTACGACGCGGTCGAGGTCGTGTCCCCGTTCGTGCAGCTGGTTGAAGCAGGCGACCAGCACGAGACCGTTCAGGACGGCGATGCCGAGCAGGGCGATGAAGCCGACCGAGGCCGGAACCGACAGGTAGTTTCCGCTGAGCCACAGCGCGACGAGGCCGCCGACCAGCGCGAACGGTACGTTGCCGAGGATCAGCAGCGCCTGCCGCAACGAGCCGAACGTGACGAACAGCACGAGGAAGATCAGGCCGAGCGTGGCCGGCACGACGAGACCGAGCCGCGCCGCTGCGCGCTGCTGGTTCTCGAACTGGCCGCCCCAGGTAACATAATAGCCGGGGGAGAGTTTGACCTGCTCCCTGATCTTCTGCTTCGCCTCGGCCACAAAGCTTCCCATGTCCC
>DBMH01000043.1 GCA_002297645.1 Rhodanobacteraceae bacterium UBA703
AACGCGGTTGGTTCCTGCCGGTTGCCGTGTATGAAGCCCTGCAGGCCGCAGCGGGCACGACGCTCGGCGCGGACATCGCGATCGACAAGCGCATCCCGATGGGAGGCGGCCTCGGCGGAGGCAGCTCGGATGCCGCGACGACGCTGGTCGCCCTCGATGCGTTGTGGCGCACCGGCCTGGCCGAGGACGATCTCGCCGGTCTCGGCCTGGGCCTCGGCGCCGACGTCCCCGTGTTCGTGCGCGGCCGCAGCGCCTGGGCCGAAGGGGTCGGGGAGCGGCTGACTCCGCTCGATCTGCCCGAGCGCTGGTATGTCGTCGTCGACCCCGGCGCCACGGTGCCGACCGCCGGCCTGTTCGCTGCCCCGGAATTGACACGCGATGCTCCGCGGCTGACAATTCCGCGTTTCCTTGCGGGCGAACCGACGAACAATGCGTTCGAGCCGGTCGTGCGCGGGCGCTTTCCCGCGGTGGCGATGGCGTTGGACTGGCTCGGCGCCTACGGCGCGGCGCGGCTCAGCGGATCCGGAGGCTGCCTCTTCGTGGCGGTCGACACGCGCGAAACGGCGGCGGGAATCGTGGACAATTGTCCGCCCGGCCTGCGCGCCCATGTGGCGCGTGGCGTGGCGGAATCGCCGTTGCTGGCGCGACTCGACGAGTGGCGCGCCGGAGTGGGGTAAGGTTTTTTTCGCGGCGCGGAGCGTCGCGTGCGGTCAACGGCGCAGGACGTGCCGGCGTGCAGGTCGCGGCAGGAGCCCGGTCTTCCGCAATGAACACGGTGGGGCGTCGCCAAGCGGTAAGGCACCGGGTTTTGATCCCGGCATTCGCAGGTTCGAATCCTGCCGCCCCAGCCACCTCGGGCCCGTAGCGGGCCTGTTTCGGTGATTCGATCTCCATGGCCCGCACGGGTCGAAAGTCGGCGCAACGGAGTCAAGGCGTGAACACGAACGTGGGCACTTCCGGCATGCTGGTCTTTTCCGGCAACGCCAACCGCGGTCTGGCGACGGCGATCTGCAGCGAACTCAGCGTGCCGCTCGGCAAGGCTCTGGTCGGTCGCTTCAGCGACGGCGAGGTGCAGATCGAGATCGAGGAGAACGTGCGCCGCCAGGAGGTCTTCGTCGTGCAGCCGACGTGCGCCCCGACGGCCGACAACTTCATGGACCTGCTGGCCCTGATCGACGCGCTCAAGCGCGCCTCGGCGGCCAGCGTCACCGCGGTGATCCCGTACTTCGGCTACGCGCGGCAGGATCGCCGTCCGCGCTCCGCGCGCGTGCCGATCACGGCCAAGGTCGCGGCGGAGATGATCGGCGTGGTCGGGACGGACCGCGTGCTGACGGTCGACCTGCACGCGGACCAGATCCAGGGCTTCTTCGACATCCCGCTCGACAACGTGTACGCCTCGCCGGTGCTGCTGGCCGACATCTGGCGCTACTACGCCAAGGACGACCTGATCGTCGTCTCGCCGGACGTCGGTGGCGTCGTGCGTGCCCGGGCCATCGCCAAGCGCCTCGACGACGCGGACCTCGCGATCATCGACAAGCGTCGCCCGCGCGCCAACGAGGCGACGGTCATGAACATCATCGGCGACGTCGAGAACAAGGTATGCGTGCTGGTGGACGACATCGTCGATACCGCCGGTACGCTCTGCGCGGCGGCCGCTGCGCTGAAGAAGCGCGGAGCGCGCAAGGTCGTGGCCTACTGCACGCACCCGGTCCTGTCCGGCCCGGCGATCCAGAACATTTCCGGTTCGGCGCTCGACGAGCTCGTCGTCACCGACACGATCCCGCTGTCGGAAGCGGCGAAGGCCTGTGGCCGCATCCGCCAGCTCTCCGTCGCGGAACTGCTGGCCGAAACGATCCGCCGCATCGCCTACGGCGAGTCGGTCAGTTCGCTGTATGTCGATTGATTGAGAGCCGGGATTGGAGATTCGGGATTCGTCGAGACCAGCGCCTTGCGCTCCATCGAATCCCCCATCCCGAATCCCCAATCCCGGCTTTAAACCCCTCTCCTGGTCGCGGGAGAGGGACCATGCCGCCGCGAGGCGGTACAACCGCAGTAAAGGCAATACGAAAATGGCAAAGACACATCAAATCAACGTGCAGAAGCGCGAGGACCAGGGCAAGGGTGCGAGCCGCCGCCTGCGTCGCGCGGGTTTCGTTCCGGCAGTCGTCTACGGTGGCGAGCTGCAGCCGGTCAGCATCCAGATCGAGCACAAGGACGTCTGGCACGCCAGCCAGAACGAGTGGTTCTACTCGTCCATCCTCGACCTCAGCCTCGGCGGCGACGTGCAGAAGGTCCTGCTGCGCGACATGCAGCGTCATCCGTTCAAGCAGCTCGTGCTGCACCTGGACTTCCAGCGCATCAACGAGAGCGAGGCGATCCGCCTGCGCGTGCCGCTGCACTTCCTGAACCAGGAAAGCTCGCCGGCGGGCAAGACCTCGGGCGTCGTCATCATGCACGAGCTGACCGAAGTCGAGGTGTCCTGCCTGCCGAAGCACCTGCCGGAATTCATCGAGGTGGACCTGTCCGACCTGAAGGTCGGCGACACCGTTCACCTGTCCGGCCTCAAGCTGCCGGCCGGTGTCGACATTCCGGAGCTGCGCCTGGGCAAGGAACACGACATCGCCGTCGTCGTCGCCAAGGAAGTGCGTCCGGAAGCCGAAGCCGCTCCGGCGGAAGGTGCGGCGGCAGCGGAAGAGAAGAAGTAAGAACCGCAAGGAAAGCCGGGTCGCGCGCCCGAAGGCGCGTCCGCCGGTAAGGGCGGCGCGGGGAATCGGCGGAACGCCGTTTCCCCGCGTGGCCTCGCGGCCGCTCCCACGAGCCGGCGGCCTTGCGCCCAGCCATGCCTTCACTCCGTCTCATCGTCGGCCTGGGAAATCCCGGCGCCGAGCATCTCAGGACCCGGCACAATGCCGGGTTCTGGTTCGTCGATGCCCTCGCGCAGCGCGAAGGCGTGCGTTTCGGCGTGGAATCGA
The DNA here is from genome assembly GCA_002297645.1 of Rhodanobacteraceae bacterium UBA703. Lineage (GTDB taxonomy): Bacteria > Pseudomonadota > Gammaproteobacteria > Xanthomonadales > Rhodanobacteraceae > Dokdonella_A. The sequence continues at coordinate 2,973 of DBMH01000043.1, forward strand.
AGCTGCGCGGCGAGACGGCGAAAGTCTCGATCGGCGGCGATCCGGTCTGGCTGCTGAAGCCGATCACCTACATGAATGCGAGCGGTTCTTCCGTCGGCGCCGCGTTGCGCTACTGGAAGATCGAGCCGGAGGAGATGCTCGTCGTCCACGACGACCTCGACCTCCCGCCCGGCACCGCGCGACTCAAGTTCGACGGCGGCCACGGCGGCCAGAATGGCCTGCGCGACCTGTTCGCGCACGTGGGGCACGGCAAGTTCCATCGCCTGCGGCTCGGCATCGGTCATCCCGGCCACCGGGACCGCGTGCACGGCTGGGTGCTGGGCAGGCCGTCGAAGGTCGACGAGGACCTCATGCTCGATGCGATCGCCCGCTCCCTCGACGTGCTGCCGCTGGCGGTATCCGGCCAGTACGAGGCGGCGATGAAGCAGTTGCATACGAACAGCCGGGACTAGGGCCCGGGATTCGGGATCCGGAAGAGCGGAAAGCCGCCTCCCTCCCGCATCCGGCTCCCGAACTCGCGGCTCCCACGAATCCCGAATCTCCCTTCCCGAATCCCGGACTCATCATGGGCATCAAATGCGGCATCGTCGGCTTGCCTAACGTCGGCAAGTCGACCCTCTTCAACGCGCTGACCAAGGCCGGCATCGCGGCGGCGAACTTCCCGTTCTGCACGATCGAGCCGAACGTCGGCGTCGTACCGGTGCCGGATCCGCGCCTCGCCGCGCTCTCCGGTATCGCCAAGCCGCTGAAGATCATCCCGACCTCGATCGAGTTCGTCGACATCGCCGGCCTCGTCGCGGGCGCGTCGAAGGGCGAGGGGCTCGGCAACAAGTTCCTCGCGCACATCCGCGAAGTCGACGCGATCGCGCATGTCGTGCGCTGCTTCGAGCACCCCGACATCGTGCACGTCGCGAACAAGATCGATCCGATCGCCGACATCGAGACGATCGACACCGAGCTCGCGCTGGCCGATCTCGAATCGGTCGAAAAGGCGCTGAACCGCGTCGAGCGCGCGGCCAAGGCGAACGACAAGGACGCGATCGCGCGCCGACCCGTGCTGCAGAAGCTCATGGCCGGCCTCAACGAAGGCCGCGTCGCGCGCAGCCTCGGCCTCGACGAGGAGGAAAAGGCGCTCGTGCGCGACCTGTTCCTGCTCACGCTGAAGCCGCTGATGTACATCGCCAACGTGCGCGAGGACGGTTTCGAGAACAATCCGCATCTCGACCGCGTGCGCGAGCGCGCAGCGACGGAAGGCGCCGAGGTCGTGCCGGTGTGCGCGGCGATCGAGGAGGAGATGGCGCAGCTCGAGGACGCCGACCGCGACGAGTTCCTGAAGGACCTCGGACTCGACGAGCCGGGCCTGAACCGCGTGATCCGCGCCGGCTACAAGCTGCTCGGCTTGCAGACGTATTTCACCGCCGGCGAGAAGGAAGTCCGCGCGTGGCAGGTGAAGAAGGGCGCTACCGCGCCGCAGGCCGCCGGCGTGATCCACACCGATTTCGAACGCGGCTTCATCCGCGCCGAGACGATCGCCTACGACGACTACATCAAGTACAGAGGCGAAGCCGGTGCGCGCGATGCGGGCCGCCTGCGTCTGGAAGGCAAGGAATACGTCGTCCAGGAAGGCGACGTGCTGCACTTCCGCTTCAACGTATGACCGGCTGATCGCCCGGTGCGCGGATCGCGTGCCGGGCGGACTGATAGGTTTCGCAGCCTGACCGCGTTTTCCTGCGGCGATAGCCGCTTCGGCGGCGCTTGCCGGAGGAAACCATGCGTCTCGCTGTTGCTGCCACGCTGTTGCTCGCTTCCGCCTGCGCGCACGCGGCCGAAAATGCCGTCGTCGCCTCCGAACTCGACGTCCTGACGATGGAAGAGGGCATCTGGGACGCGGCGATCGAATTCCCGCCCGCGACGCCCGGCGAGGCGCCGACGCGTGCGAGCGGCGTGCAGACGAACACGTTCGTGACCGGCAGGCGCTGGATCCGCAACGATTTCGAGGTCGATGCGAAATACGGCGGGCACGGTACCTGGGGCTACGACCCGAGGAAGCAGCGCTACGTCGGCATCTGGGTCGACAGCAACCAGGACTACATCCGCCTCGACGAGGGCACCTGGGATGCGGCATCGAGGACGATGACGTGGATCTCGGAGTTGCGCCAGCCCGACCCTCATCCCCCGGCGAAGTACCGCATGACCGAGGTGTTTCGTGGCGACACGCGCGTACTGACGATGACCGCGATCGGTGCGAAGAGCGGCAAGGAAATACCGCTCGGCAAGATCACCTTCACCCGCCGCACGCATCACTAGGACGGCGGACGCCCCCGTCGCGTGTGCCGTGCCGGTCACGCGCGAGGCCGTGACCGGGAGCGACTTCGGGTTCACGACCGATCCGGCGGCGACGAGCGCCGCGATCTGCCGATGGAAATTCGCCCGGCATGTGCGGCCGCGTCATCGCGTGCCGGCCGAGCCGGCGATGAACCAAAAAAAAAGCCCCCCATCCTTGGATGGGGGGCCGAACGGCGCAGTCTTACTTCGCCTTGGGGATCGTGCGTACGGGAGCGGCCGAGCGGAGGACGTAGCCGGACGGTTCGACTGCCAGCGGTACGTTCAGGACACCCGTGCCGACCTGCAGGCCGAGCGTGCCCGTCACCGGAGCCGTCGTGCCCTCGGTCGGCGCCGTCGCCGTGAGAGCCAGGCTCGCCTCCATCGTGGCGCCCGTCGCCTGCCAGGCGCTCGCATACGCATGGCCGTTCTCGTCGTGGGCGATCAGGCGCAACCAGGTTGCATTCGCGCCGTTGAGCCTCTCGACGCGGAAGGCAGCTCCGGCGTGCGGCGAGGTGCCTGCCGGCGTCGCGTCGAGCAGGACGTCGGTGACGCCGCGTACCGGCACGGCCAGCGTGAACGCGATCCTCGTCTCCGCGTCCAGCCGTTCGGCGACCGGCTGCAGGCCGGCGCCCCAGGCGGGGGGCTCGAACCCGTCGCGGTGGATCACGATCGGCGTGGCGGCCGTGCCCTGGTCGTTGGACGGATTCGCGTCGGCGGGATGCGCCGTGCTGCCTGCGAGCTCGGCGGTGCCGTCGGCATCCCAGCGCACCGGAGCGGTCACCAGGTAGCTGAGCGCCGCGCCGGCGGGCAGGTTGAGGCTCGTGTCCTGCAGGTTGCCGTGGCCGCTGGCCGTGCACTGGCCGGACGGACCCAGGCACTGCCAGCCGGCGAACGCCACGTCGAGTTGCGCCGAAACCTGCCCGTTGACGGTCGCTCCGTTCGCCGAGTCGCGGCCGAGGTTGCGTACGGTGACGACATAGTCGAGCAGCTCGCCGCGCTGCGCGTGCCCGCGCAGGCTCTGCACATCGACAGCCAGGTCGGTACTGGCGCCGAGGTTCGTCAGCGCGAAGGACACCGCGGGCAGGCCGTCGACCGTGGCGGTCACGGCGTAGCTGCCGGCCTGAGCGTTTGCGGTTGCCTGCACCGCGGCGTAGCCGTTCGCGTCGGTCGCGACGCGGGTCTGCGACAGCGTCGCCGAAGCGCCGGTGGCCGGAGCGGCGAAGTCGACGTCGACGCCGGCCAGCGGCTGGCCCTGGCCGTTCCGCACCTGCACAGCCAGCGGCGCCGGGAAGGTCGCACCCATCGGAGCGCTCTGGCCCGATCCGCCGAGCACGGCGAGCGTGCCGGGCTCGTTCGGGGCGGCCGCGATGGTCAGCTTGACCGGCACGACGACGCGTGGGCGCTCGGGGTCGTTGCTGTCGAGGCAGAGGCTGGCGTGATGCTCGCCGGTGGCGAGGCCGCTGCTGTCGATCTGCAGGGTCACGTCGGCGCTCGCGCCAGGCGCAAGGTTGCCGGCGGCCGGTGCCGGCGTGAGCCACGGCACGTCGCTCGGCGCTTCGCAACCCGACACGTCGTGCGTCGCCGCACGGATGAACAGCGAACGGTAGGAAGGCCAGGCGACGACCAGCGAATCCCACGAGCCGGCGTCGAACTTCTTGTAGCCGTGGCCGACGTTGGCGGGCTGGCCCGTCGAGGTGTCGGCGCCCAGCGTCACCGGCGGATCGGTGGCGAACCAGCGCACGCCGATGTAGACACCGCCCGACAGGATGCGCAGGTTCAGGCTCGACAGGTCGAAGCTCTTCCACGGCAACGCCGGCGGCAACGGCGGGATCGGCAGGCCGGTCGCGGTGAGCGCGAGCGAGCCGAGCTCGGTGCCGGGCGAGCCTCCCGGGCCGTCGTCGTCGTACACGACGAGATCGAAGTCGAGCGAGCTCGGCCCGATGCTGACGAACACGATGCAGGCAGCGTCGAGCCGGGTCGGATAGGTACGCGGCACGAAGTAGTCCACCATCGTGATGCGCTGCACGAGGCTGGGGTCGGCGCCGTAGCCACTCTCGACGCTGCCGTCGTCGTGGCGGATCAACCCGGAGCCGCTGTCGCAGTTGATCGCGTCGGCCGGGCCGACGGTCGAGAGGCCGGGCAGGATGCCGAGACGACTGGCCAGGTCGAAGCCGCCTACACCGCCGCCGTTCGCGGGAGCAAGCACTTCGGGCGCGACCGGCGCGCCGGTCGGTGTGCCGCTGCGGAGGTTCCAGTCCAGCGTGCCCGCACCGTCGGTGTTGCGCAGCGTGAAGGTCCGCGTGGCGGTCCCGCCCGCCTCGAGCGCGATGTCGAAGCCGGACGGCGCGGTGTCGAGGCAAGGGGCGTCCAGCTTGACCTGCAGGTCCACGACGGTGGTCTGCGTGGACACCAGCACGATGCCGCCCTGCGACGCGTCGACGTGGCCGGTCTTGTGCACCAGCAAGGACAGCGGACTCTCGTCGAGGCCGATCTCCCTGCTGAAGCGGCCATTGGCGTCGGTCGTCACGGTGAAGCTGTTGTGCTGCCCCGTGATCGTGACCTGCGCGTTCGAGGCGGCGGTGGTCTGGCGGCCGCAGTAGCCGAGCGCGGAGACGGTGCCGGCGAGCGTGCCGGCGGCGGAGTCGACGACGTTCAGCTGCACCGGCACGCGGATCAGGTCGGCATTCGGATCGTTGGTGCGGAAGCAGAGCTGGGCACGGTACTGGCCGAGCGCGAGTCCGTCCGAATCGGCATTCACCGTGACGGCGGAACTCGCACCGGGCGCGGTCGTGCCGCCGGTGGTGCTGAGGCTCAGCCACGGGACGTCGTGCGGGCTCATGCAGGCGCGCGCCTCGCCGCCGAGGCTGGTCTCGAAGGTGCCGCCGCCGTTGGTGGCGGCGAGCAGGCTGGACGTACCCTTGAAGGCGAAGTCCTGCGGGACCGGCCCGGCGACGGGGATGCCGGTGTCGAAGCGCTGGAAGCTGGCGCCGGCGTCGCCCGAGCGCAGTACGCGGATCGTGCCGGCGAGTGTCGAGGCCTGTCCGGCGTAGATCACGTTCTCGTCGACCGGATCGCAGGCCAGCGAGGCCACCAGAGTCTGGAAGGTCGCTCCGGTCGCCTGCCAATGGGCGCCGCCGTCGTCGCTGCGGTACAGGGCGCCCGGATTGCCCTTCGCCACGAACAGGCGCTGCGGTGTGGCCGCATGCGAGCAGATCCGTGCGGTGCCCCAGTAGCCGACCGGCTCGATGCCGGTCGAGGAGGCTTGCCAGGTGACGCCGCCGTCGCTCGAGCGCAGCACGCCGCCGAGCGAGGCCGAGCCGGCGCTGGCGATCATGTTCAGGTCCGTGCCGTCCTTGATGATCTCGATCGCGGTGACCTTGTAGCCGGCAGTGGCCTCGTACACCTTGGTCCAGGTCTGGCCGCGATTGGTCGAGCGCCAGATCGTCGCCTCGTCGCCGGCGACGCCGTTGTCCCTGCCGCCGACGAGGATCAGGTTCGGATCGTTCTTGCTGAACGCGATCGCCTCGAGGTCGACCAGGAAGTTCGCGCCCTGGTTCGGACCGAGGTGCGTCCAGGTGCCGTTGGCCTCGCGGCGGTACACCGCTTCCTTGGCGATCGTGGTCGGGCCGGTGGAGATGCCGTACAGGGTGCCGTCGGGGGCGAAGCGCACCGTGATGTAGCGCGTCGGCGGCGCCGATTCGACGATCCAGTGTGCGCCGCCATCGCTGCTCGAGTAGATGCCGCCGGCATTGGCGGCCTGGAACGCGACCGCCATCTCCTGCGGGTTGTGCGGATTGGTCGTTACCGAGTACAGGCGCGTTTCGGCGATGCCGGTGCCGTACGCGGCGAAGCTGCCGCCGCCGTCGAGGCTGCGGAACAGGCCCTGCGACATCGCTCCGGCGAGGATCTCGCCCGCGCTGCCGGGCACCAGGGCGAGGTCCATCATGCCCACGCGCGAGGTGCCGCCGAGCCCGGTTTCCCAGGTGGCGCCGCCGTTGCGGCTGCGATGGATGCCGCTGTTGCTGGTGGCGAGGTAGATCGTGGCCGGATCCTGCGGATCGACGGCGATGGCTTCCACGTGCGGCACCGGCGTCGAGGTGTGCAGCGCGGTCCAGGTGACGCCGAGATCGAGCGACTGGTACAGGCCGAAATACTGGTTGTTGTAGGCCTGTCCGCCGCCGACCAGCAGCCGCGTGCCGTCGAAATGCACCGAACGCGGCGGATTGCCGGGCAGGCCGGCCGAGCGGTTGGTCCAGCTGGCGCCGCCGTTCGTGCTGACCCACACCTGGCCGCCGCCGAAGCCGCCGTCGAACAGCGCGACGACCGTGTTCGGGTCGGACGGATGTATCGCGATCATGCGCCCGTTCAGGGCGGCGCCGAGTGTCGGCGTCACGTTCTGCCAGGTCGCGCCGGCGTCCGTACTGCGCAGCAGGTTCTTGGTCTGCTGGCCGTTCGCCGAGGCGACGGCCGCCCAGACGATCGACGAATTGCTCGGCGCCACCGCAACCCCGAAGGTCTGGCGGTTGTTGCCGATGTTGAGGTTCGGCGTGGACCAGGTGATGCCGTCGTCGGTGCTCTTGCGCACGCCGTTCATGGTCGCGGCGTAGACCGTGCCGTCCCCGGCGTACACGATGTGGTAGACGTTGACGTCGCTGATGATCTTGGTCCAGGTCGCGCCGCCGTCGGTGGAGCGGTACAGGTTGCCGGCGCCGACGGCAGGTGCCGTGCCGAGCAGGACCATGTCGGGATTGATCGGCGAGATCGCGATCGCGTCGACGTCGCCGCCAAGCGGGCCGATCGGCTGCCACGCGGCGTCCGCGCTCGGGCCGGCCGCGTTGACGCCGGCTTCGGCCGCGGTCCAGACCAGGTCGGCCGAGCCGGTATTGGAGACGCTGAGGCCGCGGCTGTCGCTGGCGTCGGCCGCCAGCGTGAAGGCGAGCGAGCCGGGTGCGATGCTGGCGACTGGATCGAAGCGCGTGCTGAACGTCGCCGTCGTCGACCAGCTGCCGCCGCCGCAACTGTTCTCGCCGCGCACGCGCCAGTAGTAGGTCTTGCCGGTGCCGAGCAGGCTCGTCGGGCGGAAGCTGGTCGCGGTCACGGTCTGGTCGATCGCCGGCGCGGTGAATGCCGCATCGACGGCGACCTGCAGGCGATAGGTTTCGCCGGCGGTGCCGTTCCATTCGAAGTTCGGCCGCACGACGACGTTCGTTTCGCCGTTCGACGGTGCGCTCAGATTCGGCGCCGCGAGCGCGGCCGCGTCGATGCGCAGATCGACGGTCACGCTGCGCTCGAGAGCCCCGAACGCCGGTCCCGAGGACTGCGCCTTGATCGTCAGCCGGTGGCTGGCGCTGGGCTGGCCGGCGGTGTTGCCGACGCCTAGCGTGGAGGTCGAGGCCGGATCGGCCGGCACCAGCGGATTCTGCGAGAACGTCGCACTGGCGCCGGCAGGCAGGCCCGCGGCCACCGACAGCGTGACCGGATCGCTGAACCCGCCGCGGCTGTGCAGCTTGAGCGCGTAGCTGGCCGGGCTGGCCGCGCAGACGCGCAGTTCGCTCGGCGTGCTGGCGATCGTGAAGCCGCCGCACTTTTGCATCGCCGCGTTGACCGCGGCCAGCGCGTCGATCTCACCCCAGCCGGTCGCGTAGTTCGGCACGTTGCCCGGCCCCGGTGCGGGCGTTCCGCCGGAGGCATAGGGCACGGGCCGGGCGGTCTTCATGATGATCGTGCCCGTGCTGGCGTAGTCGCCGACCAGGCACGGCGCCGCTTCCCACATCAGCGCGACCAGGCCGGCCACGTGCGGCGCCGACATCGAGGTGCCGCTGCTGAGGTAGTAGTGGTCGTCGGAGTCCTTGCCGGCCGAGAGGATCGACACGCCGGGCGCGACGATGTTGGGCTTGATGCTTGGGAAGCCCTGGTGGTCCGGATAGTTGGGCAGTCCGGCCGTCGGATAATCGGTCGGTCCCCAGTTCGAGTGGGCTGCGTAGAGGCCGTTGTCGGTGCCGGTCGAGCCGATCGACAGCACCTTGCCGTAGCGCGCCGGATTGCCGACCGTGTTCAGACCCGGCGGGCGCGAATAGTTGCAGTTGCTGGCGTTGCCATTGGAGAAGACCGGGACGATGCCGGCGGCGATCCACGCGTCGACGACGCCTTCGTACCACGTGTCGACCTGGCGGTTGCAGTCGGTCCAGGAGTTGTTGATGACGTGCGGACGGCGATTCGGATCGGGGTTCTGGTGCGCCAGGTTCCACGGCGCGAGCATGAACTGTCCGCATTCGAACAGGGCCGACGCGGTCGAGGACGGGTTGAAGCCCTGGCAGGCCATCCACTTCGCGCCCGGCGCCATGCCGACGCGGCGGTCCGAACCGCCGTCGCCGGCCATCGTGCCGATCGTGTGCGAGCCATGGTTGTGCGGATCGGTGGGTATGGGGGACTGGGTGTAGGGACTCCACCAGTTGTAGTTGTGGTCGTACTGGCCGGGGCCGGTCGTTCCACGGTACTGGTGTACCAGCGCCTCGTGGGTGTGTCGCGCGCCGGTGTCGATGCTGGCCACGGTGATGCCTCGGCCGGTGAAGCCGAGATCCCAGACGCCGGGCGCGTTGACGTGCTCGATGTTGCTGATCGCCGCCGCCAGGCGCGGCAGCCGGTCTTCCTCGGCATGCTCGGGTTCGATCAGGCGCACGTCCGGCTCGCCCTTGATCTCGCGTACGCCGGTGAATGCCGTGCGGCGGGTCAGCGTATCGAGCAGGGTGCGGCTGCCGTTGCGGATCTGCACCACGTTGTCGACCCAGAACGCCTGGTAGTCGATGCCTTGCTGGTCGAGATAGGCGCGCAGTTCGCGCTGCGATTCTTCCGCCACCGCCTGCAGCTGTTGCTGCACGTAGTGGCCGCGTTCCTGCCAGTCCATGCCGAAGGCGGCCGAAAGGTCGGCCCGCCGATCGAAATAGACCAGCATGTTCGCGCCTGACGAACGGTCGAGATGGGTCAGTAGGGCCGGATCGACCTGCACCGGTACGCCTGGCGCCGGATCGGGCGCGGCGGAAGCGGTCGGCGAGCCGGCCATGATCGGCAAGGACAGGCTGCCGGTGAGGCACACCGCCAGCGACAACAACAGCGGGCGCGGATTGAGCCGGCTGCGACTTCGAGCAACGGACATCGAAAGGGTCTCCTTCGGGCAACGGCGACGAGGGCAGCCGCAGCCTCGCGGCGAAACGCCGGGCAGGCTGCGGATTCCGTCGTCCAGTCTCGCCGCTGCGTCGGCCCCGGGCCTTGTGAAAGGCCTTGCGAAGGTTTCCAAAACCTTCTCATCGGAACGACCAAACGGTTCATGCGCCGGGTTTTTTTGCCAAGGTCCGGCGCATGCCGGATGCTGCGGCGCAGCGCCCGGCCTCCCGCGGTCGACGGGCCTGGCGAGGGCTGCGCCGGCTCAGGGCGTGTGCGGCGAGTCGAGGATTTCAGGCGGCAAGGCGCGCTCGCCGGCGAGTTGGCGGGCGCGATCGAGCGTCCGCCGCCAGGCACTGGTCTGGCCCAGTGCATGGTGCAGCCGGGCTTGCAGCAGGGCCGCGTCGTAGTTGCTCTGCGCCCAGCGCGAGACGTGGCCGACGATCCGCATCGCGTCCTGCAACTGGCCGGTGTCGATCAGGAAGTTGCAGTAGGACTTGGCCACCTCGAGCATCTCGCGCGGCACCGCCCCGGCCAGCGCCCGCGACCAGGCCGATTCGTACAGCCGCCTGGCCTCGTCCGCGGCGCCTTGCGCGGCATTCTCGGCGCGCATCAGGGTGATCCACTGGACCACCAGCGGCTGGTCGGCGCGCGATTCGGCCCATGTGCCGGCGGCGGACAGGGTCGCGGCGGCGGCCTCGGCCTGGCCGAGCGCGCGCTGCGCGCGGTACAGTGTGGTCCAGGTGCGGGCGAGGTTCCACGGCGCGCCGGTGGGCGCGGCGGCATGGCGATCCAGCGCGTCGCGCGCGAACTGCGACGCCGCCGTCGCATCGCCCGCGTCCAGGGCCAGCCAGGCGGCCATGTAGTGCGGCCACAATCCCTTGTTCGCGCTGTCTGCGTCTGCCGCCGCGGGCTGTTCGACCAGGCGGCGGATCTGCTCGCGCNNTAGGCCTGGTTCATGCGCGCGAGCTCGACCAGCGCCGGATTGTCGACCTGGGCGACGAGGCGGTCGAACTGCCGCGCTTCGACCAGGGCGGTGGCGGTTTCGAGCTGGTCGCTGTACAGCTCGGCCTGCGCGACGCGCAGGCGCAGTTCCGATTGCACGTCGCCGAACAGTGCCAGCCGGTCGAGCGCGGTGCGNNGGCGACGCGGTTGGCGTCGCCGAGCAGCATCGACAGGTTGGCGTCGAGGCGTGCCAGGGCGAGCTGGTCGCCGCTGTTCTCGAACAGCATGCGCGCGCGGCTGTAGTCGGCTTCGGCGCCGGCGTAGTCGTCGTCGATCAACCGACGCAGGAAGGCGCGCGCGGAGAGGGCGGAGCCCAGCGCCTCGTGTGCATTGCGGAACGGTTCGCGCTGTTCCAGCAGGGCGATCGCTTCGTCGACGTAGGGACGCGCCTGCGGATGGCGGATCTGGCGAACCAGTGAATAGGCCAGGCCCAGCAGGGCCTGCGCGCGCAGCAGCGGGTCGCGTTCGGCCGGCACCTGGTCGAGCAAGGCCTGGAAGACCTGCTGCGATCGCGCATGGTTGCCGGCGCGCAGTTCGATGTCGCCCTTCTGGTAGAGGATGCGCGGGTCGTTGCCTCGATCGGTCGTATCGAGCAGGGCACGCGCTTCGTCGAGGCGGTCCACCAGCACCGCCGCCTTCACCTGCTGCAGCACGTAGTCGAGCGGGTCGCTCTGCGCCGTGCCGGCGTCGGGTTCGACCACGCCGAAGCCGAGCAGGATCGCCATGCGGTCGGCGGCGATGCGCGCGGCGTCGATGACAGTGTCGCCGTCGCCGTGGGCCGCCAACGCATGTTCGCGGCTGTGCACAGTCTCCAGCACCACGCGCCAGCGGCTGCCTTGCGGCTCGGCGGTGGCGCGCATGACGATGTTCGCAGTGGCGGCGCGGGCGAGGTCGTCGACGTCGGACCGGGTCGGCTCCGCCGGCAGGCCGCGCGCCAGCGCGACCACGTTGTCGCTCGGCACCACGGTCTGGCCGGCCGCGCGCAGCCGCTCGCCGATCAGATCCATCACGCCGAGCCGGATCCAGGCGTGCGCCGGCTCGCGTGGCGCGCTGACCGGCAGGATCACGGCGGTATCGGCGGNNGGGCGGCTGCATCCGCGACCGGCGCGGGATGGGTCGACAGGACGTCGCTCAGTCCGAAGAACGACGTGACCGCGAGAACGAGGAAGCCGAGCGCCCAGGCGAGCGCCCGTCGGCGCATCCGGGGCGGTGCGGCTCCAGGGCTGCGCGCCACGACGTCCTCGCCGATTTCCGTGTCGGCGGGCGTGCGCAAGGCCAGGAGGGATTCCTGTGGCGCGCGCTCGCCTTCGGCGGGTGCCGAGGACTCGGAGTCCAGCGCCAGCACGCGTACCGGCATCACCCAGCTGTAGCCGACGCGGGTGATCGTGCGGATGGTCGCCTGGCGATTGGCGTTGTCGCCCAGCACGCCGCGGATGCGGCTGATGATCTGGCCGAGCACGCTGTCGCCGATCTCGACCTTGCCCCAGACCGTCGCGATGAGTTCGTCGTGGCCGACGACGCGGTCGCGATGCTCCAGGAGGTAGACGAGGCAGTCGAAGGCCTTGGGCTGCAGCGGAACGAGTTTGCCTTGGCACCACAGTTCGCGCTTCGCCGGATCCACGCGGAACGACTCGAAGTGGTAGATCTCTCCGTTGCTCATGCGCGCCCCTTCGCCATCGCGCAAGGACTGCGGCGAGGACGGAAGGCTTCAATCCGCGACATCGGGCGAGGGCAGACCGTCACGACGGTCCGGCCCGGGAATCGGAATTCCGGGCAAGGCCTCGTGGGACTGGCGCAGGGCCTGGAGAGCGGCAGGGACATGGATCGAGTCGGCAGGAGGGCTGGAGCGACGCGCGAGCATCCCGCGTGCGTCCATCGCGTCGCGAGCAGGCGAGGATGCCTTTTCTATCCGCTTCATGCCAGCGGGCGGCTGGTAGGGGCGCGCGGCCATTTCCGACCCGATGGCGGATAGAATGCGCGCCGGTTCCGCGCGGCATCCGGCGTGCGGCCTTGCCGTCCTTCCGATTGGAGAATCCGATGCCGGGCCAGCAACGCGAGGTCGAGTTCCGCTTCCTGGCCGAACCGACCGACGTGAACTTCGGCGGCAAGGTCCACGGCGGCATGGTCATGAAGTGGATCGACCAGGCCGGCTATGCGGCTGCGGTCGGCTGGAGCGGCAAGTACTGCGTGACGGTCGCCGTGGGCGGCATCCAGTTCGTGGCGCCGATCCGTATCGGCGACCTGGTCAAGGTGCGCTGCAAGCTGATCCATACCGGTACGTCGAGCATGCATTTCGCCGTCGACGTGAGTGCGCAGGACCTGAGGACCGGCAGCGGACGGACGGCGACGAGTTGCGTGATCTCCTTCGTGGCCCTCGATACGCCGGACGGCAAGCCGACGCCGGTTCCGGCCTGGGCTCCTCTGGACGAAGAGGATCGTCGCCTGGCGGAATACGCGCAGCGTCTGATCGGATTGTCCAAGGCGATGGAGTCGGAAGTCGCGAGGTTCCGTCCGAATGCAGCGTCCGCGGAGCGATAGCGAGGGCGCGTGAAATTTTCTCTCCGCGGAGCTTGACAGTGCCGTGGTCGGGAATCGAGAATAACGGGCTCCTTGTCACGGGCTGCTTCGTGACAGAGGTTCGGGTTCGAAAGATCCGAAGCGAGATCCGGAGGGATACCCAAGCGGCCAACGGGGGCAGACTGTAAATCTGCTGGCTTACGCCTTCGGTGGTTCGAATCCACCTCCCTCCACCATCTCGATTCGGGTGTGTTCCGGGCGGGAGTAGTTCAATGGTAGAACCTCAGCCTTCCAAGCTGATTGCGCGGGTTCGATTCCCGTCTCCCGCTCCATTGCGCTATTGCAGGCCGCCGTTCGTGACGGCAGGAAGAAGCCGCTCCGCCGCCATCGGGGGCTGCTGAAAGATTAGTAAAGTCCTGCAGGGATGCGGGTTCGCTCTCCGCGGTCCGGGACGGCTGCACAAGTACACGCTCACGTAGCTCAGTCGGTAGAGCACCTCCTTGGTAAGGAGGAGGTCGATGGTTCGATTCCATTCGTGAGCACCAATCCCGCCGTGCGGACGTCGTCGAGACTTCCGCGCGGCTTGGTTACCGGCGGTTCGCCTCCACCTGTTCTGCTTCCAAATTGATTCGGGGTTGTACGTCATGTCCAAGGAAAAATTCGAGC
>DBMH01000087.1 GCA_002297645.1 Rhodanobacteraceae bacterium UBA703
GCGCTCCCGCGTGCGCTGGACGAGGCCGCGCGTGCCTGGCTGCGCGCACCGGATCCCACGACCATCGCCGCCGATCTCGACTGGCTGGCCGCGCCGGATCATTTCCTGCTGACCTGCGACGACGAGGATTTCCCGGCCCTGGTGCACGAGATCCCCGCCGCCCCGGCGGCCCTGTTCGTCGCCGGGGACACCAGCCTGCTGTGGCGGCCACAGGTCGCGATCGTCGGCAGTCGCCATGCCAGCCAGGGGGGCGTCGCCAACGCGGCCGCCTTTGCCCGCGCGCTCGCTGCGGCCGGCTTCGTCGTAACCAGCGGACTGGCCGAAGGCATCGACGGCGCCGCCCACGCGGCGGCGCTGGATGCCGGCGGCGACACGATCGCCGTGCTCGGCACCGGCCCCGATCTCGTCTACCCGCCCAGGCACCGCGAGCTGTCCGCGCGCATTGCCGTGCACGGCGCCCTGGTCAGCGAGTTCCCGCCCGGGACACCCGGTCATCCGACGCATTTCCCGCGGCGCAACCGCATCATCGCCGGGCTCGCGCTCGGCACCCTCGTCGTCGAAGCGAGCCTGCGCTCCGGCTCGCTGATCACGGCGCGCCTGGCGACCGAGGCCGGACGCGAGGTGTTCGCGATTCCCGGCTCGATCCACAACCCGCTCGCACGCGGCTGCCACCGGCTGATCCGCGACGGCGCGAGGCTGGTCGAGACGGTCGAGGAAGTCGTCGCCGGGCTCGCGCCGTTGGCACGGGAGCTCGGCGCACGCCTGCGCGAACGGCTGGAAGCCCCGCCACGAGTCGTTCCGGCCACCCCGGCAGGGGCCTCGGCACGGCCGGCACGCGCGGCCGACCCGGACTACGCGCGCCTGTACGCCGCACTCGGGCACGAGGCCCTGGCGATCGACCAGCTCGCTGCGCGCACCGGGCTCGCCGTATCCGCACTGTCGTCGATGCTGCTGATGCTGGAGCTCGAAGGCGAGATCGTCGCCAGCGGCGGCGCCTACGCGCGCCGGCTCGGCTGACGGAATCGCCCGGAAATACAAAATGTTACGCAATCGTGAAACGGATCCCGGGAAATGTGCGCCGACTCACGCCGCCGGATTTCCTGCGCTTGACAGTTCATGCAGCACCCGTATCCACTGAATATAGGAATCGTTCCGAATCCCTCCCCCACCCTACCCCGTTTCATTGCCGCGCGGCGCGGAAGCTGCGCCGGCCAGGAAGACTCATGGCAAAGAACCTCCTGATCGTCGAATCGCCGGCCAAGGCGAAGACGATCAACAAATACCTCGGCAAGGATTTCCAGGTGCTGGCGTCCTACGGCCACGTGCGCGACCTCGTGCCGAAGGAAGGCGCGGTCGATCCCGACCACCGCTTCAAGATGAATTACGAGGTCATCGACCGCAACGAGAAGCACGTCGACGCGATCGCCAAGGCCGCCAAGGTGGCCGACAGCCTCTACCTCGCGACCGACTTGGACCGCGAAGGCGAGGCGATCTCCTGGCACATCGCCGAGATCCTGAAGTCGCGCAAGCTGCTCGAGGGCAAGACGCTGCACCGCGTCGTGTTCAGCGAGATCACGCCGCGCGCGATCAAGGAGGCGGTCGCCAACCCGCGTGCGCTGTCGATGGATCTCGTCAACGCGCAGCAGGCGCGCCGCGCGCTCGACTACCTGGTCGGCTTCAATCTCTCGCCGGTACTGTGGCGCAAGGTGCAGCGCGGCCTGTCCGCCGGTCGCGTGCAGTCGCCGGCGCTGCGCATGATCGTCGAGCGCGAGGAAGAGATCGAGGCGTTCAAGTCGCGCGAATACTGGACGATCGAGGCCGACTGCGCGCATCCGGACCAGGCGTTCAAGGCGCGTCTCATCCGCCTGCGCGGCAAGAAGTTCGAGCAGTTCGACCTGACCAACGAAGCCGACGCGCACGCCGCGCGCGACGCACTGCTGCGCTCGGCGCAGGGGCGCCTCGTCGTCGCCAATGTCGAGTCGAAGGAACGCAAGCGCCGCCCGTCGCCGCCGTTCACCACGTCCACGCTGCAACAGGAAGCCGCGCGCAAGCTCGGCTTCTCGACCAGCCGCACGATGAAGATCGCGCAGGGCCTGTACGAAGGCGTCGCGCTCGGCGACGAAGGCGTCGTCGGCCTGATCACCTACATGCGTACCGACGCGGTATCGCTGTCGATGGACGCCATCGCCGAGCTGCGCGAGGTCATCGGCCGCGACTACGGCGCGCGCGCGCTGCCGGAACAGCCGCACTTCTACCGCAACAAGTCGAAGAACGCGCAGGAAGCGCACGAGGCGATCCGCCCGACGTCGGCGCTGCATCGCCCGAGGGACATCGCGCATTACCTCAACGACGAGCAGCGCAAGCTGTACGAGCTGATCTGGAAGCGCGCGGTCGCCTCGCAGATGCAGCACGCCACCTTGAACACGGTCAGCGTCGACCTCGACGCCGGCGGCGACTCGATGTTCCGTGCCAGCGGCACCACCGTCGTCGATCCGGGCTTCCTCGCCGTCTACGAGGAAGGCCGCGACGCGAAGAACGCCGAAGACGAAGACGAGGGCCGCAAGCTGCCGAAGATGGCGATCGACGAGGCCGTCCCGCTCGCCGCGATCGAGGCCGACCAGCACTTCACCGAACCGCCGCCGCGCTATTCCGAAGCGTCGCTGGTCAAGGCGCTCGAGGAATACGGCATCGGCCGCCCGTCGACCTACGCCAGCATCATCCAGGTGCTGCTGAACCGCGAGTACGTGCTCCTCGAATCGCGCCGCTTCCGGCCGACCGACGTCGGCCGCGCCGTGGCGAAGTTCCTGTCCGGGCACTTCACGCAGTACGTCGACTACGACTTCACCGCCAAGCTCGAGGACGAACTCGACGCGGTCAGCCGCGGCGAGGAAGACTGGGTGCCGCTGCTGGAGAAGTTCTGGAAGCCGTTCAAGGCGACCGTCGACGACAAGAACGAAACCGTCGACCGCTCCGAGGCGACCGGCGCGCGCGAGCTCGGCACCGATCCGAAGTCCGGCAAGCCGGTGCAGGTGCGCCTCGGCCGCTACGGGCCGTTCGCGCAGATCGGCACCAAGGACGACGAGGACAAGCCGAAGTTCGCCTCCTTGCGCGCCGGCCAGAGCATGCACACGATCACGCTCGAGGAAGCGCTGGAGCTGTTCAAGCTGCCGCGCCACCTCGGCAAGGCCGACGACGGCGAGGACATCACCGTCGGCGTCGGCCGCTTCGGTCCGTTCGTGAAGTACGGCTCGATGTACGCCTCGCTCAAGCCCGAGGACGATCCCTACACGATCGAACTCGAGCGCGCGTTGCAACTGGTGCGCGAGAAGGCCGAGATGATCGCGAACCGCATCATCAAGGACTTCGGCAACGGCATCCAGGTGCTGAACGGCCGCTACGGCCCGTACATCACCGACGGCGACAAGAACGCGAAGATCCCGAAGGACAAGGAGCCAAGCGAACTGACCGAAGCCGAGTGCGTCGAGCTGCTCGCCGCGGCGCCGAACCGTCCCAAGCGCGGTGGCGGACGCTTCGGCAAGGGCAAGGCGGCCGCGAAGGAAAAAGCCGAAAAGCCGGCCGTGAAGAAGGCACCGGCCAAGAAGGCGGCGAAAAAAGCCGCTGCGAAGAAGACCGCCGCCAAGGGCGCATGAACGACCACGAAGCTCTCGCTCGGTGCGCCGTCGCGCTGAACGAAGGCGGCGTCGTCGCCTACCCCACCGAAGCCGTCTACGGCCTCGGCTGCGATCCGCGCAACCGCGCGGCATTCGAGAAGCTGTTCGCGCTGAAGCAGCGCCCACCGACACAGGGCGTGCTGCTGATCGGCGCGGACTTCGACCAGGTCGCGCCGTACATCGACCTCGCCGCGACACCGCGCGACGCGCTGGAACGCGCCCGGGCGACCTGGCCCGGCCCGCACACCTGGATATTCCCTCGGGCCGCCGACGTCCCGGAATGGGTGGCCGGCGGCCACGCCGGCATCGCGCTGCGCGTGACCGCACACGGGCCGGCGGCGGAACTCTGCCGCGCGTTCGGTGGCGCCCTGGTGTCGACCAGCGCGAACCGCCACGGCGATCCGCCGGCTCGCAGCGCCGAAGAAGTGCGTGCCGCCTTCGGCGATGCGCTCGACGCCATCCTGAATGCGCCGACGGGGGGGCTTGAGCGGCCGACGCCAATCCGCGACGCTATCAGTGGGGCGTCACTCAGAAACTAGCCGTCGCGGGGACTTATGGTTGCGGTCTTCGATCGTTCGGCGCGCGCGCGCGCGCTGCCTTTGCTCAATCTTGCCGATCCGGGCCGCCCGCTCGCCTGGCGCGGCTCGCGCCGGGTCGACGTCGCCGGCTTCCTCGCCGACGTGGCTGACGTCGCGGCGACACTGCCGGCGGCCCGGTCGGCGATCAATCTCTGCGAGGATCGCTACGCCTTCCTCGTCGCGTTCTGCGCGATCGCCGGACGCGGGCAGACCAACCTGCTGCCGTCCGCACGCACGCCCCAGGCCATCGCGGAAACACTGGCGGCCCATCCGGGCAGCTACACCCTGGGCGACGCCGGTTCCGGCGCGATGCAGGCGTTGCCGCCGCTGATGTCCGAGGATGCCGGGGCTGCCGTCCCGGTGATCGACGCGGAGCAGGTCGTCGCGATCGGCTTCACGTCGGGCAGCACCGGCCAGCCGAAGCCGAACCCGAAGCGCTGGCATGCCCTCCACGCCAGCGAGGCACGCAACGTCGCTGCCCTCGCCGATGCGCTGGATCTCGAGCCCGGAATGATCGCGAACGTCGTCGCCACCGTGCCGCCGCAGCACATGTACGGCATCGAGCTGTCCGTGCTGCTGCCGCTGCTCGGGCCGTTCGCGGTGCACGGAGGCCGACCGCTGTTTCCGGCCGACGTCGCGGCCGCGCTGGCCGACGTGCCCGAGCCGCGCCTGCTGGTGACGACCCCGGTCCATCTGCGCGCGCTGCTCGCCGATCCGGCGCCGCTGCCGAAGATCGGCGCGATCGTGTCGGCAACCGCACCGTTGCCGCCGGAACTCGCGGCGGCGGCCGAGGCCCGCTACGGCGCGCCCTTGCTGGAAATGTTCGGCTCGACCGAAACCTGCGTGATCGCGCAGCGCCGCACGGCGATCGAAAGCGACTGGCACCTGTACGACGGCCTCCGCTTGCGCCCGCAGCCGGACGGTACGCTGGTCGACGCGCCCTACTTCGAGCAGCCGATCGTGCTGCAGGATCTCGTCGAGCTGCTGCCGGAACACCGCTTCCGCCTGTGCGGGCGGCACGCCGACCTCATCGACATCGCCGGCAAGCGCGCCTCTCTGGCCGAGCTGACCCGGCGCGTGCAGTCCCTGCCCGGCGTGACGGATGCAGCCGTGCTCCAGCTCGACCGTCCCGACAGCATGGGGGTGTGCCGCATCGCCGCGCTCGTGGTCGCGCCGGCGCGCAGCGAGGCGGACCTGCTCGACGAACTCCGCGCGATCGTCGATCCCGCCTTCCTGCCGCGCCCGCTGCGCAAGCTCGACGCGTTGCCGCGCAACGAAACCGGCAAGCTGCCACGCGCGGCACTGCTGGCCGCGCTGGACGCGTAGGCCGGTTTCAGCCGTCCTGGACGGCGAAGGCGACAGGGGCGTCGCCTGCCTG
>DBMH01000053.1 GCA_002297645.1 Rhodanobacteraceae bacterium UBA703
CTCCCGCTGGCGGGAGAGGTCGCCGCGCGTGGCGCGGCGGGTGAGGGCATTCGGGATACGGCGTTTCACTCCGTTCCCCCTCACCCCGGCTCTACCTGCAAGCGGGAGAGGGAGAAGAAGCATGAGCCGTCCCGCAAGCGCGAGAGTGGGAATGCCTCGACATGGCGGAAGGCTTCAGCGCGCGGACTCGTTCTTCGGCGTCGGCAGACGGTCAGTGTCTATCACGACATTCGGCGATGAGGCCGAGTTCGTCGTCGTTTCCGGCGAGGGCGAGAACTCGCTCTTCAAGCCTTCGGCGAGTCCATTCAGCGAACCGCCCTTGAGGCCGATCTCGCCGAGCACCGCGTCGAGGATCGGCTGCTGCGCGCGGTAGGTGAGCGCGGCGGCGACGGCCTGCTCGGCGAGGTTGCCGCCGCCGGCGACCGGTCCGACGCCATTCGCGCCGCTGCCGGTTGCGCCGCGATTGAGGCCGTCGACCTGCACGATCTTGATGCCGTCGATCTTTTCCATCGGCTTGACCGAGGCTTCGATGATGCGCGGCAGCGCCACGATCAGCGCCTGCTTGACCTGCAACGCGATCTGCTCGGCGCCGAGCGTGTTCAGCGCCTCGTTGCGCAACTGGATGCCGGAGGCGTCGACCTCGAAGCGCACGCGATCCGCCGCGGCCTTGATGCGCACGGCTTCGGCGTGGTTCTCGGCGGCGTCCTTCTCGGCCTCGGCCGCGACCTTGATGCCGATCGCCTGCTGCTGCGCTTCCTGTTCGGCGGCGACGAGGGCGATCTGCTTCTCGCGCTCGGCGACGGCGACCTCGCGCGCGGTCTTCACCTGTTCCTCCGCTCGCGCGGCGAGGGCGCGCGCCTCGTTGGCGTCGCGTTCGGCCTCGGACTGCGCCTTCGAGCGCTCGGCGATCGCGATCGACTTCTCCTGGTCGGCCAGCGTCGTGCGCTTCTGCTGGTCGATCTGCGACACCTGGATCTCGCGCTCGGCCTCGATCTGGCGCTGCTTGACCGCGCGCTCCTTCTCGACCTGCGCTTCGCGCACCTGCCGCTCGGCTTCGATCTTGGCCTGCTCGGCCTCGCGTTCGCGTTGCGCCTGGATGGTCGCGACTTCGGCCTTCTGCTGCGCCTCGCGCGTGGCGATTTCCTGCTGCTGCGACAACGTCGCGAACGTCTGCTCGCGGTCGATGGCGAGGCGCTGCTGGGTCGCCTCGAAGTTCTTCTGCGCGATCGCGACCGCCGTGGTCTGCTCGATCTCGTTGCGCTGCTTGGTGCGCAGCTGCGTCGCCTCGGTGAGCTTGGTCAGGCCTTCGGCATCGAACGCGTTGTTCGGGTCGAAGTACTGCATCGGCGTCTGGTCGACGCGCGTCAGCGACACGCTCTCGAGCTCGAGGCCGTTCTTCAGCAGGTCCTCGGCGACGGCATGCTGCACCGCCTGGATGAAATCCTGGCGCTTGTCGAGCAACTCCTGCATCGTCATCGACACCGCGGCGGCGCGCAGCGAATCGACGAACTTGTCCTCGACGAGTTCGCGCAGGCTGTCCGGCGCCATCGTGCGCTGGCCGAGCGTCTGCGCCGCGTTGGCGATGCCTTCGATGCTCGGGATCACGCGCACGAAGAAGCCGGCGACGACGTCGACGCGCATGCGGTCGCGCGTGAACAGGCTGTCCTTCGCCGCGCGCGCGACTTCGAGCTTCAGCGTGTTCATGTTGACCTGCATGGTCTCGTGGAACACCGGCAGCACCAGCGCGCCGCCGTCCATGATGACCTTCTGGCCGCCGAGGCCGGTGCGCACGAAGGCCATTTCCTTCGACGAGCGCCGGTACAGGCGCGCGAGGATCATGCCGATGACGAAGATGCCCGCCAGCGCGATGCCGGCGAGGATGGCCATGTTCACGAGGTCATTCATCGCGAAGTCCTTGTTCGGTTGGGCAGTTCGGAAAGGGATCGAGGCCGTGCGCGGGGAGCGCGGCGCGGCTCGCGCGCGTCACAGCAGGTCGGGACGCGGATTAGGTATCGCGGCGAAGCGGTTGCCGTGGATCTGGCGTACCAGGAGCACGTCACTGGCACTGGCGAGGTCGTCGACGGACTCGTCCGGCTCGACCATCAGGTACAGCGTGTGCCCGTGGCGGTCGGTGGTTTTCGCCTGTGCCGGATAGTCCGTCCGGGCGTGGCCGAGCATCGTGGCGACGCGCCCGACGAGGCTCGCGAACGACACGGCGTAGGTTTCCTCGCGGGGAACCAGGCGCACGATCAGGCCACCGCAGGCGCGCACGGCGGGAAGGGCGGCGAGCACGGCCAGAGGGACCGACAGCGGCCACGGCATCGGATGGGCGATGACGTTCAGCGCGAGCGCGTTGAGGACGAGGCCACCCAGTGCGAACGCGGTCAGGAAGACGGCGCACAGGGCCAGCACCGGGGCGCGGCCGAGATGCAGCCAGCCGAGGAAGCCGTCCGGCGGATCGGTGCCGAGGAATCCGTCGAGCCAGTGCGAGGGACTGGCGCCGAACATCAGCGTGATTCCCTCGACGGCGCCGAGCAGCAGCAACACGCCGAGCGCGACGACGAACGGCGCCGATTCTGGCAGCGTCAGCAGGCTCATGAAGTCGCGCGGTCGGCCATCTGCGCCTTCAGCGCGGAAAGGCGGTCCTCGATGCGCCGGCGGCGCTGCAGTTCGGCCAGTTCCTTCAGTTTCATCGCGTCCCCCGGCGCCGTGGCGAGGTTGACTATACCGGTCTCGCGCGCGACGACGCGATCGAAGGCGGATTCGGCCCGGCCGACGCGACGCTCGTGGTCGGTCGGGGAATCCTCCGATGCGGTTCCGGCCTGCGTCGCCTCGCGCCGGGCGGCGAGGAATTCGGCGAGGATCGCCTCGCGCTCCTGCTTGCGGGCGAGCAGGGCGCGCAGGTAGCTCTCGCACTGGCGGGCGCGTTCGCCGTGGTCGACGAGGTTCTGTTGCAGCACCGGCAACTGGTCCTCGATCAGGGTCTGGCGCTCGAGGCTGGCCGCAGCCAGGTCGTCGCGGCCTTCGAGCACGGCGAGTTCCGCCTTGGCGGCGAGATCCTCGTGCTCGCCCGCGAGCTTGGCGAGCCGGGTCGCGACCTGGTGCTTGGATGCTTCGATGCGGCCGAACTCCGCGCGCACTTCGGCGACGACCTGGTCGATCTCGCGGATCGCCTGCGCCATCACCGCCTCAGGGGCCAGGCCTTCGACCTTGTCGAGCAGTGCATGGGCACTGCCGCTGATGAGGCGGACCACACGATCTTGCAGGGTGTCGGACATGGCGGGCTCCTCGTTCGTGGCGGACGGTATTCGGATTCAGGCGGAAGGGGCAGCGCGGCGGACGGTCTGCATCGCTTCGATCAGCGCCGCGAGGCGCGGCAACTGTCGATCCAGCGCCGTGCCGTCGTACGCCGTTTCCAGCGGCGCGACGCCGAGGCGAAGCAGGGCGGCGAGCAGCGCGGCGCCACGCTGCAACAGCATTTCCTCGACGCGCCGGGCGCGCGCTGCGTCGTCCTCGATGCGCTCGGATGCGAGCAGAGCCATCAGCTGCGGTACCCATTCGAGCATCGCGGCGACGATTTCCGAGCGTTCGCCGCTGCGGTGCTCGTACGCGGCCACGTCCCTGGCGAACGGCTGGACGAAGTCGCGCAGCCAGTCGAGCGCGAGTTCGTAGGATTGCGCGCCTTCGTGTTCGCGGCGATAGCGCTGGATCACCGCGCGCAGCTTGTCCGATGGCGTGGCGGCGCCCTTGAGGTCGAGGGTGGTCAGCCACTCGAAGTCGTCGGAGGGGATGCGAACGGACAGCGGGATGGATGAGGACATGCGGATTCATCCGTATTCAATTGCATACGAATGCAATCTAGCGCGCCTTGCGGGCTTGGGTCAATGGGCAAGGCCGGAGGGCGAGGGGGCGACTTCTCCCGGCCGACGCGGCTCCGCACCCGGCCAGAGGCAGGAGGATCTTCCGCTGAGCCGCAGAGACGCGGACCAAATCGAAAAACCGAAGAGATCTCGGCTCTTCTCCATGTTCTTCGTGGCTGCGCGGGAGCGCTTCCCCGCTTGTCCACAGTGGTGGGGACTTCGAGTCACAATGCTCTCTTGCAGGAAAGCCTCCCGGCCGAGTTGGCTTCCGCGGCGATATGCTTGCGGACCGCCATCCGGGAACCCCCATGTCCGCCGTATTCGATCTGACCTGCGAGTTGATCCGTCGCGCCTCCGTCACGCCGGACGACGCCGGTTGCCAGCTCCTGATCGCGGCGCGCCTCGCGCGCGCGGGTTTTGCGATCGAACACCTGCGCTTCGGCGAGGTGGACAACCTGTGGGCGACGCACGGCGGCGACGGACCGACCCTGGTGTTTCTCGGTCATACCGACGTCGTGCCGAGCGGGCCTCCCGAGGCCTGGAGCAGCGCGCCGTTCGAGCCGGCAGTGAAAAACGGATGTCTTTACGGCCGTGGCGCAGCCGACATGAAATCCGGTGTCGCCGCGATGGTGGTTGCGCTGGAGGAATTCGCGCGGACACGGCCGGACCATCCCGGCCGCGTCGCGTTGCTGCTGACGTCGGACGAGGAGGGCGCGGCCGTCGACGGGGTGCGTCGCGTCGCAGCCGAATTCCGCGCCCGCGGGGAACGGCTCGACGCGTGCGTCGTCGGCGAGCCGTCGTCGAAGCAGCGCCTGGGTGACCTGATCCGCATCGGCCGCCGCGGCTCGTTGACGGGCCGCCTGCGCGTCCGCGGCGTGCAGGGGCACGTCGCCTATCCCGACAAGGCCGACAATCCGATCCATCGCTTCGCGCCGGCATTGGCTGAACTCGCCGCGACGCGATGGGACGAGGGAGACGAGGCATTCCCGCCGACCTCGTTCCAGGTGTCCAACCTGGGCTCCGGCACCGGCGCCGACAATGTGATCCCCGGCGATCTGCACGCGGTATTCAATTTCCGCTACGGCACGGCGAGCACGGCCCAGGGCCTGCGCGAGCGCGTCGAGGCGATCCTGCATCGCCAGGGCCTCGCATTCGACCTCGAGTGGTGGCTGTCGGGCGAGCCCTTCCTGACCCGGGCCGGCCCGCTGCGCGACGCGGTGGTCGCCGCGATCCGTGCGCAGGAAGGCATGGAACCGGAGCTCAGCACCGGCGGTGGGACGTCCGACGGCCGCTTCATCGCGCCGCTCGGCGCCGAAGTGGTCGAGCTCGGCCCGTGCAACGCGACCATCCACAAGATCGACGAGCGCATCGCCGTGGACGAACTCGAGCGCTTGCCGGCGCTGTACCGCAACATCGTGGAGCGGTACCTCCTGCACGTGCCGGCTTGCTGATCCAAGGGTTACGAACGGTTTCGTTTCGCGGTTGCAGCATGACGCTGCCGCGCGCTTATGCCTAAACTGGGGGCTGGCGTTGCGGGTCCGGGGGCGTGCCAGGGGGCATTCCGGTTCGACGTGCAGGCGCCTTTCGACGCTACTCCTGCCACGGTCCGTTGCCTGATGCGTTCGTTGCTGCGTCCTTTCACTGTCTCCTTGTCGCTGTTTCTGGCGTGCTGCCTGTTCGCTGCCGATGCGCTTGCGACGGACTGGCTGCACGTATCCGGGCAGCTCGCGCCCTCCGGCGCGGCCGTCGATTTCACCCCGCATGGGACCCAGCCGGGGCTGATGTTCTCGCTCCAGTCGGCCGGCTCGTGCGGCGGCTGCCACAGCGGCACCGCCGGCAATGCGCCGACGTTCCGGCCCCACACGACCTGGTCGGGCTCCATGATGGCGAACGCGACGCGCGACCCACTGTTCTGGGCCGCCCTCGACGTCGCCAACAAGGACGTGCCCGGTGCCGGCGATTTCTGCCTGCGCTGCCATACGCCGAGCGGCTGGTTCGGCGGGCGCGTGAGCAAGACGAGCAGCGGGCCGACCGTCGATCCGATCAAGGGCGCCGCGGGCTGCTTCCTGGAAGGCACGCTGGATTCCGAGGACTTCTTCAGCGACTACGAAGGCATCAGCTGCCATTTCTGCCATCGCCTGTCGCCGACGGGGCCGCTCGGCCAGCCCAACAACATCGGCAACGGCAATGTCTGGCTCGACGATACGGAGTGCAACGGAGACGGCGGGGAACCGTGCCGCCGCGGACCCTATACCTACACGACCGGCGGCTTCGAGCCGCCGCACCAGTGGGCGCAGTCGGCGTACCACGTGGACAGCGCGATCTGTGGCAACTGCCACGACGTGTCCACGCCGGATACCAGCGCCGGACCGCTGAAGACGCTGAAACTTGCCAACGGCACCGACACCGGCCAGGCCTTCCCGATCGAGCGCACCTACAGCGAGTGGAAGCAGAGCCGTTTCTCCGCGTCCGGCGGACGGAGCTGCCAGAACTGCCACATGCCGGACAGCGAGGATCCCGCGGCGACCGCCTGCGTGGGCGGTCCGAGCCGGACCGGCAACCTGCCGGTGCACACGTTCGTCGGCGGCAATACCTGGGTGCCGCAGATCATCCGCGGCGAGTACTCCGACACCACCTCGACTCCCGGTTCGGCGGGCGGTATCGGCCGCAAGGACGAGCTGGCGCGGACGGTGCAATGGGCGCGCGACCTGCTGAACACCGCGGCCGACGTCGAGACCACCCTGTCGGCCTACACGGCACCGACGGCGACGATACCCGGCGCGATCTCGGCTCGAGTCAAGGTGACCAATCGCAGCGGCCACAAGCTGCCGAGCGGCTACGGGGAGGGCCGGCGCATGTGGCTCAACCTGCAGGTGCGTGACGCCGGCGGCACGCTCGTGTTCGAGAGCGCGCGCTACGACACCGCCAGCGGTGTGCTCGTGGAAGACGCGCAGTCGCGCGTCTACGAGGTGCTGCAAGGCATCTGGAACCGCAACGGCACAGGAAGCTGCGACGTCGTCGACGAGCTCGGGCGCAAGATCTTCCATTTCGTGCTCAACGACTGCGTGGCCAAGGACAACCGCATCCCGCCGGAGGGATTCCGTCCGGCGACCGCCACCGATCCGAACGGCTACCAGTTGCGTCCGGTGGGACTCGCCTATCCGGAGACCTCGCCCGGCAGCGGCGTGCTCGTCCACTACGACCAGGTCGCCTACGACGTGCCTCTTCCCGCCGGGGCGCAAGGGCCGTTCAGCGTCGCGGCACGGCTCTACTACCAGACCTCGAGCCGGGAATACGTCGAGTTCCTGCGCAACCAAGCGGTCGAGCGCGAGATCCCGGGCGAGAACCAGATGTGCAGCGGCGAGATCAACCGCCCCGCCGTGGTCGGCCCGACAGACCGCTCGCGCGGCGAGTTCATGTATGAGCTGTGGTCTGCACCGCCGCCGGGCGAACGCCTCTTCGCCGACAGCTTCGATTCCACCGTATTCGCGACCGGCTACGGGCGCTCGCCGCCCGAAGCCATCGCCGTCGATACCGCATTGACGCAATAGAGGGCCCGTCGCGCCATCGGTCGGGAAACGTTTCATCTCGTGGCTCCCGGGCCACTTTCACCCAAGCACGCAAGGTCGATTCGATGAAATCCAGAGCATTGGCAATCGCGTTGTTCGTTGCACTGAGTCCCGGGTTCTCCCACGCGGACCCATCCCCCGCCGATCCGGCGGTGCAGGCCACGGCGAAGACTCAATGGTCCGCCTGGGGCGGCACCGTGGTCGTGCGCTGGAGCCAGTACATGCAGGACGAAGGCGTTTCGATCGGCACGCCTTCGCAGAAGCGGCCGCTGGATTCGCCGCGCCTGACCGACGGCGGCGTCGGCGTGACGCAGGCGCTGGACGGCGACCTGTTCCAGGTGCGCCGCAGCGGCAGCATCGAGTTCCGTACCCTCGATCGCCAGTTCAACGGCTTCACCGGCGGTTCGCTGCAGGTGCAGGGCGGCTACGTTCTGACCTTGCCCCGAGGCGGCGGCACCATCAGCCTGGTCGACTTCCGCCTGCGCCCGACGGCCGGCAATCCGATGCACCTGGACGTCGTCAGCCAGGACGGAAACGCCTGGTTCTACATCGACCGCCTGATGTACGAGATCGTCGACCAGGGGCGCGTCCTGGCCATCTATACGGCCGACATGCGCATGTCGCGCGCGCTTGCCGAGCGCCTGGGGCGGCCGGAGATGGCCGACCAGTCGGTCGGCGACCTCGAGATCCTGACCGAGCTGCAGGTCGGCGAAGGCCCGAACACGGCCCTCGTGCCGTACTCGGATCCCAACCCTAGCCATTGGCATGGCGATCCGGTACCCGGCCAGCCGGCCGGCACGATCTACCAGGCCGACCTGTTCATGCAGTCGTTCTCGATCGTCCGCAAGCGGCAGGAAGGAACGAGCGGCCCGGAGGGCTCCGGGCGCGTCGTGTTCGCGCCGAGCTCGACCTTGAAGAACAACGTCAACAACGGCTCGTCGCAGACCACGGTCACGGGGCAGGGCGAACTCGGCACGAGTACCGCCTTGTGGACCGCGGATATTCCCTGGCGCGAGAAGTTCAGCGGCAACCGCGCGCCGTACAACAACGACCAGCATCCGTACCTGATCTGGAACCTGTACCGCATCAACGCCAACGGCAGCATCGAGCAGATCGCGCGGTCCGGCGTCAAGCACGCATGGCTGACGACGAACCAGGGCTGCGCCTCGGGCGAGAACCACGACGGCCAGATCCTCGGACGCGCCTGTTCCGACACGTACAGCGACGGCAACAACGACGCCAACAAGGATCTTTCGCTGCGCAGCGAGATCATTCCCGCCACGGGACAGTGGGGGCGCTGCGGTTCGATCTTCGATCCGGGGTGCACAGGCAGCAACACCAATCCCAGCCCAACCGACGACGGATACGTGCGGCGCATGGCGGTGCGCGAGCAGCAGATCAGCCCGACGAAGAACCCGGGCGCGACCTACCTGTTCGATTCGTGGTACCTCGCGCGCCAGGACATCAACATCTACAACTCGCAGGCTTCGCAGTGGGTGACGCCGTCCTACAGCGGTTCTGCCTGGAACCTCGGCAGCGTGACGGGCTACAAGCTCGGCTCGGTCACCGACCGCTGGGTCAGCGAGAACGTGCCGACGGGCACCTCGGTGTCGAACAAGGAACTCAGCGTCGCAGAAGGCCATGCGAAGCTTGCCGTGCGCGTGACCGATCTCGGCAACGGCCAGTGGCGCTACGACTACGCCGTGCACAACCTCGACTTCGCGCGCGCGGTGACACAGGGCGCCGAACCGAACCTGCGTGTCGTCAGC
Organism: Rhodanobacteraceae bacterium UBA703; assembly: GCA_002297645.1. Lineage (GTDB taxonomy): Bacteria > Pseudomonadota > Gammaproteobacteria > Xanthomonadales > Rhodanobacteraceae > Dokdonella_A. Next base: position 9,199 of record DBMH01000053.1, read on the forward strand.
AACAAGGGCTTCGATCGCTTCGCCGTTCCGCTGCCGGCCGGAGCCGTCGTCGGCGCGACGTCGTTCAGCGACGGCGACCTCGACTCCGCCAACGACTGGACCGTGAGCACGACGGGGGGCCAGGTCGCGTGGACGGCCGCCGCCGGCAACACGCTGGACTGGGGAACGCTGTACTCGTTCTCGGTCACGGTGAACAAGCCGCCGGTCGCCTCGAGCGGCGAACTGCGCGTGGCCGAGACGGGATCGCCGAGCGGCTACACGCTGGATACGCTGGCACCGACGGCGGGAGAAACGCCCGTTCCAGTGGCGAGCGTCACGCCGTCTTCGCTGAGCCTCAGCGTCAATGCGGGCAGCTCCGCCAGTACCACGCTGACGGTCGGCAACTCCGGCGGGCTGGGCAGTTCGCTCACCTATACCGTCGCGGAGGCACCGACGAGCTGCGCGAGTCCCTCGGACGTGACGTGGCTGAGCGCGACTCCGGCGAGCGGTGCCGTTTCCGGTGGTGCCACGGCACCGGTCACCGTGACCGGGAATGCGGCTGCCCTCTCGGGTGGAACCTACACCGCCAAGCTGTGCCTCACCACCAATGATCCGCAGCATGCGGCATTCGAGGTCCCCGTCACATTGACCGTCACCCAGGTGACCACCCACACCGTCGGTGGCACCGTGAGCGGCCTGGCGGGCAGCGGACTCGTCCTCAAGCTCAACGGGTCGACCTCGTTGCCGGTCAGCCAGAACGGCAGCTTCACGTTCCCGGCAGGCCTCGCGACCGGCGCCACCTATGCCGTCACGGTGGGGACGCAGCCCTCCAATCCGACGCAGAGCTGCGTGGTCTCCAATGGTGCCGGCACGGTGGGATCGGTTGACATCACCAATGTCCTGGTGACCTGCGCCGGCCAGCCGCCGCAGCTGTACACGGTCGGCGGTCGCGTGAGCGGCCTGACCGGCAGCGGCCTGGTCCTGAAGCTCAACGGCGGATCGGATCTGACGATGAGCACGAACGGATTGTTCAATTTCCCGGGAGGCCTGCCCACCGGCACGCACTACGAAGTGACCGTCGGAGCGCAGCCGTCCGGACAGGTCTGCACCGTCACCGACGGAAGCGGCACGATCGGCGCGGCGAACGTGAGCAACGTGAGAGTGGCCTGCGCTGTTCCGACCTATACGGTCGGTGGCACGGTCAGCGGGCTGAGCGGCGGCGGACTGGTGCTGCGGCTCAACGGTACGGCCGATCTTCCGATCTCCGCGAACGGCGCGTTCACGTTCTCGGGCGGCCTCGCGGACGGAGCCTCGTACGTCGTCACCGTGGCGACGCAGCCGGCCGCACCAAGGCAACTGTGCACCGTGGGCGGCGGCAGCGGCTCGATCGCCGCAGCGAACGTGACCGGCGTCGCCGTGACTTGCGTCGCCGACGACGTCATCTTCATCGACGGGTTCGAGAGCGCACCGGTACGCTGATAGTTCATCCGGCCCTGATCACGGGCCGGATGTCACTGGAGTCGAAGGCCCTCCGCATCGTG
>DBMH01000144.1 GCA_002297645.1 Rhodanobacteraceae bacterium UBA703
TTCGGGCGCGGTTTCGGCGCTGCTTCCGCCGTGGCCTCCGTCCTCGGCGTCGCGCGCCGGCGCAGGGCTCCGGCAGGCGCGGCTTCCCCGCCCGCGGCCGCCTCGTCGGCCTGGCTCGTCTTGCGCCGGCGCGGCGTCTTCGGGCGCTCGATCTCGTCCATCCGCCCAGTGTAGCGGCAACGCCCGTCGCGAAACGTGGGCTATGCTCCGCTCCGCCGCGCCGCCTGGAGTCGCCGATGGAAAAGTGGTTGCCTGCACGCTATTTCGCGTTCGTGATCGCCGTGCTGGTGTTCGTGCTGGCGGTGGTCGGCTGGCGCCTCGGCACGGCGAACCAGGTGCTCGCGATCGTCGCGGGCGTGTTCGTCGCGATCGGCGTCGTCGACATGGTGCAGCGGAAGTCCACGCTGCGGCGCAACTACCCGATCCTGTCGCACATCCGCTTCTTCTTCGAGGACGTGCGGCCGATGCTGCGCCAGTACGTCGTCGAGTCCGACTACGAGGAAGTGCCGTTCTCGCAGATGCAGCGTTCGGTGGTGTACCAGCGCGCGAAGCGCGTGTCCGACGTGCGCGCCTTCGGCAGCGAACTCGACATGTACGCCGAGCGCTACGAATGGGTCAACCACTCGATCGCACCGACGCAGCTGGACGGCCACGACTTCCGCGTCGAGGTCGGCGGACCTCAGTGCGCGAAGCCGTATTCGGCCAGCGTGTTCAACATCTCGGCGATGAGCTTCGGCTCGCTGTCGCCGAACGCGATCCGCGCACTCAACGAGGGTGCGCGGATCGGGCGCTTCTACCACGACACCGGCGAGGGCTCGCTGTCGCCGTATCACCGCGAGAACGGCGGCGACATCGTGTGGGAGCTCGGTTCGGGCTACTTCGGCGCCTGCGAGCGTGCCGGCGTGTTCAGCGAAGCGAAGTTCGCCGAGAAGGCCGTGCTCGACCAGGTCAAGATGATCGAGATCAAGCTGTCGCAGGGAGCGAAGCCGGGCCACGGCGGCGTTCTGCCGGCGGCGAAGGTCAGCGCCGAGATCGCGGCGACGCGCGGCGTGCCGATGGGCGAGGACTGCATCTCGCCGGCGCGCCACTCCGCGTTCGACACGCCGGAAGGCCTGCTGCGCTTCGTCGCCCGCCTGCGCGAGCTGTCCGGCGGCAAGCCGACTGGGTTCAAGCTCGCGATCGGCCATCCGTGGGAATGGTTCGGCATCGCCAAGGCGATGACGACGACGGGCATCCTGCCGGACTTCATCGTCGTCGACGGCGGCGAGGGCGGCACCGGCGCGGCACCGGTCGAGTTCGCCGACCACGTCGGCGTGCCGCTGCGCGAGGCGCTGATGCTCGTGCACAACACGCTGGTCGGCCTGAACCTGCGCCAGCACATCCGCGTCGGCGCGAGCGGCAAGGTCATCACCGCGATCGATCTCGCGCGCACGCTGGCGCTCGGCGCGGACTGGTGCAACGCCGCGCGCGGCTTCATGTTCGCGCTCGGCTGCCTGCAGTCGCAGAGCTGCCACACCGATCGCTGCCCGACCGGCGTGGCGACGCAGGACCGCAGCCGCTGGAACAAGCTGGACGTGCCGGACAAGGCGAGCCGCGTCGCGGCCTTCCACGAAAATACGCTGAAGGCGCTGAAGGAGCTGATCCAGGCCGCCGGTCTGGGGCATCCGGACGAGCTCGGGCCGGAACACGTCATCCGCCGCGTGTCGGCGAACGAGGTGCGCTCGCTCGCCACGCTGTACCCCTTCCTCGAGCCGGGCGAGCTGCTGGTGCGCGTTCCGGAACACGCGGTGTTCCAGCGCTTCTGGTCGGCGGCCCGGCCGGACACGTTCGCGGCGCCGACCGAGCTTTCCGCGCGGCGGGCGACGAAGTTGCGCTGAGCGGACGTGCCGAACGATCCGCGTCTCGCAATGCATGCGCCGCAGCGCCGTCATTCCGGCTTGGCGGGAATGTCGCAGCCGAGCGTGACCGCGTGCTGCGAAGGCGTGGGTGACAGCGTTCGGTGAAAGGAGGATCCGCCTCGGTCGTCGAAGCGCCTGGACTCCATGGAACGAAGGACATCCAGGTTCTTCGAGATGCCGTCATGCAGGTCGCCTCTTCCGTGCCCGCCAGCGCAGCGCCAGCACGGCCAGCGTCTCTGTCAGTAGCAGACCGGCGACGACGGCCAGTCCCGCCTTCAGCGGATCGCCGCCGCTGCCGCGCAGCGCGTAGCCGATGCCGAGCAGGGCGGCGTCCCAGGCGAGGTTGCCGAGCACGATCGCCAGCGTGAACGGCGCCAGGGCGAGTCCGAGCACGCCGGCGGGGATCGGCATGTAGATGCGCACGACGGGCGTGACCTGGCCGAGCAGGGTGGCGATGAAATGGTTGCGACGGTACAGGCCGGCGAGGTGCCGGTAGCGCTGCGGCGGCAGGAAGACCCAGCGACCCCAGCGCTCGACCGCGGCCTCGGTGCGCCGTTCGCCGAGCGCGCGCCCGAGTCCGTACCAGGCCAGCGCGCCGAGCGAGGAGCCCAGCGTGGCCGCCAGGATCGTCGCGGCGAGGTCGCCGCCGCTCGGCACGGCGCTCATGCCGAGGAAGACGTACAGCACGTAGGACGGGACGACGGGGATCAGTTTCTCGCCGAGCGCGATGCCGGCAATGCCGGGCAGGCCGCAGGCGAGCAGGGCGGCGATCGGGCCCGGAATGTCCATCGGAGGGGAAGTCTCGAAACGGCGAGCGGCCCGGAACGGTAACGCCCGCACGCGGCTCCGCGCAATCGCCGGACGTCATGTGCGAGACGTCATGCGTGCGGCGCAGCAGGGAGCCTGCCGGGCGCTCGGCTATGATCCGGGCTTTCGCCTGGGGGAAAGCCGCATGGGCCTGCTTGCGCAACTGACGCGCCACAAATCCGTCGAACAGCTGCAGTCGGAGGTCGGCAAGCGCGGCGATTTCCGCCGCGTGCTCGGTCTGTGGCAGCTCACCGCGATCGGCATCGGCGGCATCATCGGCGTCGGCGTGTTCGTGCTCGCCGGCCAGCAGGCGGCGCTGAACGCCGGCCCCGCGGTGGCGCTCGCCTTCGTCATCGCCGGCATCGCCAGTGCGGCGGCCGCACTGTGCTACGCCGAATTCGCCGGCCTGATCCCGGTCACCGGCAGCGCCTACACCTACAGCTACGCGACGCTCGGCGAACTGGTCGCGTGGCTGATCGGCTGGGACCTCCTGCTCGAGTACGCGTTGATCGTCGCGGTCGTCGCGATCGGCTGGTCGGGCTACGTGCAGTCGGCCCTGGCCAGCGCCGGACTCACGCTGCCGGTCTGGGCACAGGGCGCGATGGGAACCGGCGAAGGACGCGTGTTCAACGTGATCGCGGCGCTGGTCACATTGGGAGTCGCCGCGCTGCTCATCTTCCGCACGGAATGGGGCGCGCGCTTCAACACCTTCGTCGTCGCGATCAAGGTCGCCGCGGTCGTGCTCGTCATCGGCATCGGCGTGTTCCACGTCGACCCGGCCAACTGGCATCCGTTCATTCCCGAGCGCGTGGTCGGCGCCGACGGGATCGGCCACTTCGGCATGCAGGGCATCGCCACGGCGGCGGCGGTCGTGTTCTTCGCCGTGTTCGGCTACGACACGCTGACCACGGCAGCGGAGGAATCGAAGAATCCCCAGCGCGACCTGCCGCGCGCGGTGCTGCTCTCGCTCGGCATCTCGATGGCGATGTACCTGGCGGTGTCGATGGTGCTGACCGGCATCGCGCACTATTCCACCTTGAACACCGACGCGCCGGTCGCCGACGCGTTCAAGAACCTCGGCCTCGTGTGGGTTGCGAACGCGATCTCGGTGGCGGCGGTATTCGGCCTCATCAGCGTGCTGTTCGCCTTCATGCTCGGCGCGGCGCGCATCTGGTACGCGCTCTCGCGCGACGGGTTGCTGCCGGGCTGGTTCGCCAAGGCGCACCCGACCTACGGCACGCCGCACCGCCCGACCCTCGTGCTTGGCGTGTTCACCGCGCTCGTCGCCGGCCTGTTCCCGCTGACCGAGGTGGCCAAGCTGGTCAACATCGGCGTGCTCTCCGCCTTCATCGTGATCTGCGGCTCGGTGATCCTGCTGCGCATCCGCAAGCCGGACCTGCCGCGCGCGTTCCGCACGCCGCTGGTGCCGCTGGTGCCGCTGATCGGCATCGGCTTCTCGATCTGGCTGCTGACGGAGCTCGCGCCGCTGACCTGGCTGGTGTTCCTGGTGTGGGTCAGCCTCGGCCTGCTCGTCTACTTCGGCTACGGCATCCGCCACAGCCGCCTCGCGCCGCCGCGCTAACCGGTCCGTATTGACGGGAATTTCGCGTTCCGACCTCGATCCGTGCGAGAATCCCGCCTTACGCGCTCGTAGCTCAGCTGGATAGAGTACAGCCCTCCGAAGGCTGGGGTCGTGGGTTCGAATCCCGCCGAGCGCGCCATTTTCGGTTCGACCGGACGGCAGTCCTGCCGTCCGGCACGGCGCAGCCGCCCGCAGGGCGAGGCACAGGACGTGCCGAGTGAATCCTCTCGAGCGCGCCGGATTTCATTTGGGGTTTCCTCGATGTTCGACCAAGCGGCAGGAGCCGCTTGGCACGGCGCCGCCGTCTGCCCCGGGAATCCGGGGACGCCTGATGAGAAATGCCGGACGCGTTTCAGCGCCGCCCATGCGGCCTTCCGCGGACCTCTGCCTTCCGCGGCCCCGGCCGGGCCGCTATACTCGCAGGACTTTTTTGCGCGTCCTGGCGGGCGCTGCCCAGTACGCATTCACAGAGGTAGTTCCGTGACCAACCCCGTTACCCGGACCGATGCGGTCTTCCTCAAGCACTTCGCGCAGCTCATCGCATTTCTGGTCGTGGTGGCGATCCTGTTGATCACGCTGGCCTCGCACATCTACGGCAGGAATCCGCCGCCCCCGCGCCCGGGGCAGGAGAAGGTCGCCGAGCAGCGCATCGCGCCGGTCGGCGGCGTCTATGCCGGCGACACCGGCCGCGCCGCCATGCAGGCGGCGCAGGAAGCCGCCGCGAAGGCCGCCGCTTCGCAGGTCGCCTACGGCGGAACCACCGACGGCAAGACGATCTACGGCAGCCTCTGCCACACCTGCCACGACGCAGGCGTCGCCGGCGCGCCGAAGGTCAGCAGCAAGGCCGACTGGACGGCGCGCGTCGCACAGGGCGAGGAAACCCTGCTCAAGCATGCGATCGAAGGCTTCACCGGCGCCCATGGCGTGATGCCGCCGAAGGGCGGCAATCCGGCCCTGACCGACGAGCAGATGAAGGCCGTCGTCGAATACATCCTGGCGGAAGTGAAGTAAGCCCTTCCGTCCACCGGAACACGACAGCGCCGCCTCCGGGCGGCGTTTTCGTGTGCGGTCGTCGCGATGGGCTGCGTCCGTCCGCTCATGGCGGTGCTGCGTCGAGCCGCGCGCGCTCGGCGCGGACGTGGGCCTGCAGGTCCGGAAAGAACGCGGCGAAACGGGGGGCGAGTGCCGGAGCCAGCCGTACGAGGATCGGCAGCGCCTCGCCGAGCGGATTCGCACGCGACAATCGCGAAGACATGCCGCGCAGCACCTCGCCGATCGTGTCGACATCGGCGTAGCGCTCGGGAAGGTCGCGCGCGCGCAGGTAGCGCACGAAGCCGCGCATCGGATCCGGCACCACGGCGTCGCGATGCGCCAGCAGGCCTTGCACCGTTTGCGAAAACGCGTGCAGGGAACCGATGCCGAGCCGATCCCAGTCCCGCGCGAGCAGGTGGTCGAACCAGACGTCGAGCAGGATGCCGGCGTAGCGCCGGTACGGCGGCTCGAACAGCGCGCGCGCCGCGACGACCTGCGGATGCGCGTCGGTGAACACGTCGATGGAACGATGCAGCGCGACGCCGAGCCGCACGCCGCGCGGCAGCGCCGGATCGATGCGGCCGCGCAGGAAATCCGCGATCAGTCCGCCGAACATGAGGTCCTCGTCCGGAGCGGCGAGCAGGGCGTGCGCGAGATGGTTCATGGGGGCGACGAGGGATGCGGCGTCGGCTCACGCTATCATGCGCGGTCATGAATTCCGCGACCGCCTTTCCCGCCCATTCCGGAACCGTGCTCCTGCAGGGCGCGGCCGGTGCGCTCGAGCTCGCCTGCACGGTGCCGGATCCGGCCCAGGCGCGCGCCGGCGTCGCCGTGATCTCGCATCCGCACCCGTTGCAGGGCGGCACGATGACGAACAAGGTCGTGACGACGCTGGAGCGCGCGTTGCTCGACCTCGGCTTCGCCACCGTGCGGCACAACTTCCGCGGCGTCGGCGCGTCCGAAGGCGTGCACGACCACGGCCTCGGCGAGACCGACGACCTCGTCCGCATCGCGCGCTGGGCGCAGGCCGGACGCGGCGGCGACACGCTGTGGCTGGCCGGCTTCTCGTTCGGCAGCTACGTCACGATGCGCGCCGCCGGTTCGCTCGATGCGCAGCAGCTGATCCTGGTCGCGCCGCCGGCCGGACGATGGGATTTCGGTGCGATCGCGCCGCCGCGTTGTCCGTGGCTGATCGTGCAGGGCGAGGCCGACGAGATCGTCGATCCGGCGGCGGTCTACGCCTGGGCGGACACCTTGCAACCGCCGGCGACACTGGTGCGCCTGCCCGACACCGGCCATTTCTTCCATCGTCGCCTGATCGACCTGCGCGACATCGTGAAGACGCGGCTCGCCGACCGCCTGCCGCCGCCGCGCACCGCATGAACGCAGGGAAGGACGGGCTCGCGCGCCCGCCGTCGCCGAGCGCGCGCTACGCCGC
>DBMH01000096.1 GCA_002297645.1 Rhodanobacteraceae bacterium UBA703
CAGGTCTTGCCGGTGACCGGCGCGTGCACGGTGAAGCGGAAGACATCGCCGCGCTGCGCCCACTCCAGCGAGCCGCTGCCGCTGTCGCGGCCGTCGGAGACGCCGAGCCGGCCGCGCAGGCTCCAGTCGGGCCGCGACGCGAGCAGTTCCTCGCGCGCGGACTGTCGCGCCAGTTGCGCGGCGTCCGCCGGCTGCGTCGACGGCCTGAGCCGCGGACCGACGCAGGCACCGAGCGCGAGCGCCAGCAAGGACACCGCGAGCGTTCGCAGGAAGCGGACATTCATGAGGTCAGGCGCTTGATCGTTTCGAGCAGGGACTTGTTCTTCGGATCCTTGCGGCGCCCCTCGTCCCAGATCCGGCGCGCCTCGTCGCGCTCGCCCTTGACCCAGAGCACTTCGCCCAGGTGCGCGGCGACATCGGCATCGGGCTGCTTCTCGTAGGCACGGCGCAGTTGCCTCAACGAGGCGTCGAGGTCGCCCATGCGATAGTGCAGCCAGCCGAGGCTGTCGATGATGGCGGGCTCGTTCGGTTTCAGTTCGATCGCGCGGCGGATCAGGTCGCGCGCCTCGAGCAGCTTCGGATCGCCCTTGCGGGCCGCGTCGGCGAGCGTATAGCCGAGCGCATTCATCGCCTCGGCATCGTCCGGCTTCAGTTCGACCACGCGCCGAAGGTCGCGCTCGGCGGCAGCGGCATCGCCCAGATCGACTTCGAGCAGCGCCCGTGCGTAGAGCAGGCGCGTGTCGTCCGGCAGCGCCTCCATCGCACGCGCGTAGACCGCCAGCGCATCGCGCCCGCGCTGGCGGCGTGCCAGCAACTCGGCTTCGAGCAGGTACGCGTTGCGCATCTGTTCCGTGTCCTCGCCGACCTGCGACTGCACATCGTGCAGGAAGTCCAGGGCCTGAGCTTCGCGGTCGAGCTGGTCGAGCAGCACGGCCTGGCGCATCTGCGCGTCGAACCAGTGCTCGTCGTCGTCCCCGACCTCGCGATACCACTTCAGCGCCTCCTCGCGCCGCCCCAGCATCTCGCCGACCTGCCCGAGCAGGAACAGCCGCTGCGCGGAGCGCTCGCCCCTGTCGGCCGACATCTCGCGATACAGCCGGGTGAGCGCGACCTTGTCGTCGGCACGGGCGGCGTAGGCGGCACGCGCGCCGAAGGTCGTGTCGTCCTGCGGGCCGCGCTCGAGCACGCGCGCGGCCCCGGCATTGTCGCCCGCGTCGGAAAGCAGGGCGGCATAACCTCCGCGCAGGCGCTGGTTGCCCGGATCGCGCTTCAGCGCCTCGACGTACTGAGCGCGAGCGGCCGCCTTGTCGCCGCGATCGAGCGCGAGCCGCGCATTCCACGCGTGGCTCTCCCCGCCGCGGAACTTCGCCACGGAGCGATCGGCCAACCGCTGCGAAAGCCCCTTGTCGCCGAGCTTGAAGGCGAGCTGGCTCATTGCGATCCAGTTGCCCTCCTTCGTGCCGAGATGCTCCGGCGTGGCGAGGCGCTCGAGCATCCGCGCCGACGCCACCTTGTCCGGCGCATTCAACAGCGCCTGCGCGACGAGGCGCCATCCCTGGTCGTCGCCGCGCGCGGCGAGCGCGACGAGGTCGGCGTACGCGTCGTCGTCACGACCCTCGCCCAGGGCGATGGCCGCGCGTGCCTGCACGATACCCGGCTCGGCCGGCGCCAGTCGCTGCCACCGCGACAGCGCCTGCGCCGCCAGCGACCATTCCTTGACGGCCATGGCGAGCCGGGTCGCCTCTTCGGCGACGGCCGGATCGGACGACAGCCCCGCCGCCTCCGTGAATCCGTGCGCCGCCGTCTGCAAATCGTCGTTCTGCAGCGCGAACTGCGCCGCCAGCAGTTTCGCCATCAGATCGTCCGCCGGCGCGGCGACGGCGGACGTGCGGCCGGCCTGCGCCTTCGGCGGAAGAGGAGCACAGGCAGCCGACAGGAGCGCCAGCGCGGCGCCGGCGAGGCAGCCCAGGATCGGATCGCGGTGCGGCATTCGGTCGTGCATGCAAAGCCTTGTCTTGCTTGATATCGCGGGGTCGCACCCGCACAATTCGCTGCGTTCGGCGCAGGCTCTGCGCCCGCTTCGGAGTCGATGCGGAACCAGCTTAGCCGATCCCGGCCCATGGATTCGCCGCGCTACGCTTCCCAGTTATGGCCCTGGTCGCCCTCGGACTCAACCACCTCACCGCTCCCGTCGCCCTGCGCGAACGTGCCGCGTTCCCGCCCGAGGCGGCGCCTCCTGCGCTGGCCGACCTGCTGGCGGAACCCGGCGTGCGCGAGGCGGCGATCCTCTCGACCTGCAACCGCACGGAACTCTACTGCACGGTCGAAAGCGGAGCCGAGGCGATACCGGCCGACTGGCTGCAGCGCCACCAGGGGCTGACCCATGCCGGGCTCGACGAGTTCCTCTACCGCCACCACGACGCCGACGCCGTGCGCCACCTGTTCCGCGTCGCCACGGGCCTCGAGTCGATGGTGCTCGGCGAGCCGCAGATCCTCGGCCAGGTCAAGGATGCCTATGCGCTGGCGCGCGAGGCCAACGCGCTGAAGACGCCGCTGGAGCGGCTGTTCCAGAATACCTTCGCCGTCGCCAAGCGCGTCCGCACGGACACGCGCATCGGCGCCAGTTCCGTCTCGGTCGCCTTCACCGCGGTGCGCCTGGCCGAACGCGTGTTCGCCGACCTGCGCGAGGCCTGCGTGCTGCTGATCGGTGCCGGCGAGACGATCGAACTCGCCGCGCGCCACCTGACCGAAGCGAACGTGCGCCGCCTGATCGTCGCCAATCGCACGCTCGCCAACGCGCAGACGCTGGCGACCCGCTTCGGCGGCTACGCGATCGCGCTCGCCGACCTGCCCAGGCACCTCGCCGAGGCCGACATCGTCATCGCCTCGACCGCGAGCCGCGAACCGGTGCTGCTGCGGGAGCACGTCGCCGCGGCGATCGCCGCACGCCGGCGCCGGCCGATGTTCCTCGTCGACATCGCCGTGCCGCGGGACATCGAACCCGCCGTCGGCGAACTCGAGGACGTCTACCTCTACACGATCGACGACCTGCACCAGGTCATCGACGAGAACCTGCGCTCGCGCCGCGAGGCCGCGATCGAGGCCGAGGCGATGATCGAACTCTCGGTCGAGCATTTCATGGGCTGGTGGCGCACGCTCGACGTGCGCAATCCGGTCGTAGACCTGCGCCGCACGGCCGAAGCCAGCCGCGACGAGACGCTGGCGAAGGCGCAGGCGCTGCTCGCCCGCGGGAAGTCGCCCGAGGAGGTGCTCGCCTTCCTCGCCAATACGCTGACCAACAAGCTGCTGCACGCACCGAGCGCGAACCTGCGTACCGCGGCGCTGCGCGGCGACGCCGAGCTGCTGCGTGCGGCGGAGCGGTTGTTCGACACGGAAGCCGGGATTCGAGATTAGGGGCTGGGGAACCGGCAAGTCCTCGCCTCATCCCACCCCGCCTGACCATCTCGACTCCGCAGCCTCGACTCCGCAGCACAGAAGACTCCGCGCTGGCGCTTCCGAATCCCCAATCCCGAATCCCCAATCCCCGCCCTCCATGCAACCGACGATCCGCCGCAAGCTCGAACAACTGGCCGAGCGCCACGAGGAGCTCGAACACCTGCTCGCCAGCGCCGAGGTGCTCGGCGACGCCAGGCGCCTGCGCGAGGTATCGCGCGAGCACGCGCAGCTGGCGCCGCTGGCTGGGTCGCTGCGCGAGTACGACGAAGCCGGCAGTGCGCTGGAATCGGCACAGGCGATGCTGCGCGACCCGGAACTGAAGGATCTCGCCGTCGAGGAAGTCGCCTCGCTCGAGTCCGAGCGCGCGCGACTCGAGGACGAGCTCAACCGGCTGCTGATTCCGAAGGACCCGCGCGACGAAGGCAATCTGTTCCTCGAGATCCGCGCCGGGACCGGCGGCGACGAGGCGGCCATCTTCGCCGGCGACCTCATGCGCATGTACCTGCGCTACGCCGAACGCAGGCGCTGGAACGTCGAGATCCTGTCCGCCAGCGAGGGAGAGCACGGCGGCTACAAGGAGGTCATCGCGCGCGTCGAGGGCAACGGCGCGTATTCGCGCCTGAAGTACGAGTCGGGCACGCATCGCGTGCAGCGCGTACCGGAAACCGAGGCGCAGGGCCGCATCCACACCTCGGCCGCCACCGTCGCGATCCTGCCGGAACTCGACGAAGTCGACGACATCGAGGTCAAGGACGCCGACCTCAAGATCGACACGTTCCGTGCTTCTGGCGCCGGAGGACAGCACGTCAACAAGACCGACTCGGCGATCCGCATCACGCACCTGCCGACCGGCCTCGTCGTCGAATGCCAGGACGAGCGCAGCCAGCACAAGAACCGCGCGCGGGCGATGTCGCTGCTGAAGGCGCGACTGCTCGACGACGAGCGCAGCAAGCAGAGCGCCGCGCAGGCCGAGTCGCGCCGGCTGCAGGTCGGCTCGGGCGATCGCAGCCAGCGCATCCGCACCTACAACTTCCCGCAGGGGCGGATAACGGACCACCGCATCAACCTGACGCTGTACCGCCTGCCCGAGATCGTGGCCGGCGATCTCGACGAACTGGTCGACGCGCTGACGCGCGAGGACCAGGCGGATCAGCTGCGACTGCTGACCGGGGGCGTGTGACCCGTCCGATCGGACTGCGCAATCGTGGCGTCCGCATCGACGATGGGCATCCCGCCCGATACGAGTGACTTCCGGTCCCGCCGCATCAACCGATGCACGGGCTCCCGCAAAAACCGACGCGACGCACGCCGCGCATGCAGGTCGTCATGCCCGGCGCTCCCGTCGCGACTATGGGGAAGTCCCGCCGTTGCGCCGGTGCGGAGTTCAGAGTGTGCGGCCGACGACGTCCGTCCGCAGCTTCGCGGCGGAATCGACGGCGACGAACTGGCCGTCACCGATCGACGCCGACCGGTGCGGCGGGGTCCAGTCGCACGCGTCCGAGGGAGAGGTCCTGCGGCTCCTGGTTGTCGACACACACATCGGAATCACGATCTCCGCCGCGATGCCGTGACCGCCGACGCGCTCGGGGACGAAGGTCGCCCCCTTCAGAACGCGCTCGAAGCTCCGGCGCACGCCGGAAGGCACCTCCGGCGTACCGCGCTCCGGATCGATCGAGACCACCTTGCCCTCCTCGTCGTAGGCGACACGCGCCACGTAAAGAAAGGTTCCCTCGCGCACATCGCGCGGATTGACGCGCATTTCCGGAATCTTGTCGATGCGGCCGCCGACGCGCACGTCGTCGATGCGGATCGCATAGCCCCCGGCATCTACCGGCTGGAGCGCGATCGACAAGCCCAGGTTGGTTTCTGTGGGTCGGGGTTGCCCGTCGATGCGGCCCGGCTCGAACGACCATCCGCGAATGGCGCGCTCGATCGGCTCGGCGAGCAACGGCTTCAACATCGTCGTCTGCCTCACCCGCTCCACGCGGCCTTGGGCATCCAGGGAAATCGCCCACTCGCCGCCCGTCCGCACCAACTGGTCGTTCACCGTATCCGCCAACGCCACACCGGAGGCGATCAAACCGGCCATCGCCACCGCAATCAGTCCGTGCTTCATGAAGCGCTCCTCGTGCGTTGATCACGAATCCCCGTTCCGAGTGTCGACAGGGGCATTCCGCCAGTCAATCTCACCGGTGGCGCGAATCCACCCCGTCGGTTAGCGTTCGACGATGAACGATGCCCTTGCCGACACGCCGCAATCCGCACAGCAGACGCTCTACGCCCTGATCACGCAAGGTCGTCTCGCCGAGGCGGAAAAGCAGGCCGCCGGATCGCGCGGCCGTTTCCCAGCAGACGCCGAAATTGCCCGCTTGCACGCCATCGCGCTCCTGCAACTCGGCCGCCCCGCCGAAGCGCATGCCGCCCTGCTCGATGCGCAGCGCCTCGCACCGGATTCGATCGAGGTCCTGTGCAATCTCGGCAGCGTGCTGCTCGCAGCCGGCGATGCGGCGTCGGCCGTCGCCACGCTCGAGCACGCGCGCAAGCTGGCGCCCGCTCATCCGGCCGTGCTGAATGGACTCGGCAACGCGCATCGCGCGGCCGGCGATCTCGCCGGCGCGCGCGAGGCGTATGCCGCGGGCACACGTGCGGCGCCGGACTACATCGGCGCGTGGCTCAATCTCGCCGCGGCGGAGCTGGCCCTCGGCGATCATGCCGGTGCCGAACGCGACGCGCGGCATGCGCTCACCCTCGCCCCGGGACACCCGGAAGGCCTGCTGCTGCTCGGTCACGTCCTCGGCGCGCAGGGACGACACGCCGAGGCGGAAACGGCCTACGCTGCCGGCATGCGCGCCGCGCCGCGCGATGCGCGCTTCCCCTACCAGCTCGGCCTCGCTGCGGAGGAGCAGAAGAAGTTCGCGTTCGCCGCCGAGGCGCACGCCCACGCCTTGTCGCTCGATCCGAACCTGCACCATGCGCTGGGACAACTCGTATTCCTGCGCCGGCAGTTGTGCGACTGGCGCGATCTCGATGCGTTGTCGGCGTCCTTGCGCGCACGCGTCGACGCGGGGGCGCCCGGCATCGCGCCATTCGGCTTCCTGTCGGAACCCGCGGACGCCGCCGCACAGCTTCGCTGCGCACGCAATGCGGCACGCGACGTCGAAGCGGACGCGGCGCCGCTGCGCGCGCGGCTCGCATGGAAACACACGAGTCCCGCCGAGGACTCGGAGCTGCGCGTCGGTTTCGCCTCCAACGGGTTCGGCAGGCATCCGACCGGACTGCTGACGGTCGCGATGTTCGAGGCGCTGCGCGACGCCGGCGTACACGTCGAGCTGTTCGCGACCACGGCCGACGACGGCAGCGACATCCGCACGCGGCTGCGGTCGGCCGCACACGCCTTCCACGACTGCGCCGGAGATTCCGCGCTGGCCCTGGCGCAGCGCATCCACACGCGCGATATCGAGATCCTCGTCGACCTGCGCGGCTGGGGCGGCGGCAACATCGCGGACACGCTGGCGCTGCGGCCCGCGCCCGTGCAGGTCGGCTGGCTGGCATATCCGGGCACCACCGGCGCCCCGTGGATCGACTACGCGATCGCCGACCGCATCGTGCTGCCGGACGCGATGCGCGCCCATTTCTCCGAACGCATCGCCTGGTTGCCGCGCTGTTTCCAGCCGTCCGATCCGACGCGGGTCGTCGGCGATCCGCCCTCGCGCCGGGCCTGCGGCCTGCCGGAGCAGGGCATCGTCTACGCCTGCTTCAACAACAGCTACAAGATCAATCCCGCGACGTTGGAGCGCCTTCTTTCGGTGCTCCGCGCGGTACCGGATTCCGTGCTGTGGCTGCTGTCCGGCCCCGAGCGGGCGGACGAGCGCCTGCGCATGGAGGCGCAGCGACGCGGCGTGGCGCCGGAACGGCTGGTGTTCATG
Organism: Rhodanobacteraceae bacterium UBA703; assembly: GCA_002297645.1. GTDB lineage: Bacteria > Pseudomonadota > Gammaproteobacteria > Xanthomonadales > Rhodanobacteraceae > Dokdonella_A. Next base: position 7,383 of record DBMH01000096.1, read on the forward strand.
GCGAAGCAGCCGCACGCCGGCTATCTCGCCCGGTATCGCCATGCGGACCTGTTCCTCGACACGGCGCCGTACGGCGCGCACACGACCGCGTCGGACGCGATCTGGGCCGGCTGCCCGGTGCTCACCATCGCGGGCGGCACGTTCGCGTCGCGCGTCGCGGCAAGCCTGAACCACCACCTCGGCCTTCCGCAGCTGATCGCCTCCGACGGGACGGCCTTCGTCGACGCCGCGACCTGCCTGGGCCGCGATGCGACCGCGCGCGCCGCGTTGCGGGCGGAGCTGGCGGAGCGGCGACAGGACAGCGGGCTGTTCGACATGCACGCATTCGCCCGGGACTT
>DBMH01000188.1 GCA_002297645.1 Rhodanobacteraceae bacterium UBA703
CCGGCCGCTGCGCGGCGTCACGCGCGGTCGGCCGCACGCCGACCTGCAGGTCGACCGCGACCTCCGCGCCCTCGATCGATTCGAGCACGCTCAGGATCGGATCGAGGAAACGTTCGCGCACGGTTTCCATCGTGTAGGCGTTCGGCGCCCACAGGGTCAGGCCATCGTCACCCTCGCTGGCTTGCAGCGGGGCGAGGTACATCTGGACGTCCTCGACGCTGAACTCCGCCTCGAGGCGGGACAGGCAGCGTCGCCAAAGATCGCTCATGGGTCTTGCGTTTCCGGAATTCGGGGAAGGCGGGGGCGCCGGCGGCCACGCGGCGCGCGGCGGGCAGAATGGGGAAGTCTAGCAGCGGTGCGGCCGGGCGCAGGTGACGAGGCTCCGCAGCACGGCGTCGCGGGCGGAAGGGACGCACGGCTTGACTCGCGGTTCGTCCGCGGCCTATCATCCGCGCCCTTTTTTGCAACCCCGGCGTTACACCGATGGCCACTAAGCGCACCTACCAGCCGAGCAACCTCAAGCGCGTGCGCGACCACGGCTTCCGTGCCCGCATGAAGACCCGTGGTGGCCGCAAGGTCATCAACGCGCGTCGTGCCAAGGGCCGCAAGCGTCTCGCGGTCTGACAGCGCGCACTGAACGCGTGAGCGCGCCGGCTTCGTTCCCGCGCGCCGCGCGTCTGCTGACTCCGAAGGACTTCGCCCGCCTGCGCGGCATCAGCCGCCGGGTGGGCGTTCGTCATTTCAGCGCCGAAATCGCTCCGCGCGACCGCGAAGGCGCCCGCCTCGGGCTCGCCGTGTCGCGCAAGGTCTCGAAGAAGGCCGTGCGCCGCAACCGCATCAAGCGCATCGCGCGCGACAGCTTCCGTCGCGCCCGCGCGGCCCTCCCCGCCGTGGACATCCTGCTGATCGCGCGCGGCAGTGCGGATCTCGAGGAAAACGAGGTCCTGCACGCCGAGCTGGATCGCCTGTGGCAGCGCATCGCGGCGTTGAACGCACCCGAAGCCGCCGGCACAATGCGCGACTGATTTCCCGATCTCGCGCCGTCCGCCTGCGCGGGCCATCCATGCCTCCAGGAACCGTCCCGGTCGCGCGCCCCGCGCAACGGCCACGCTCCGGCGGCGACCGTTTCCCGCAGTCTCCGAATCCATGACCAGTCCCCGCAACGTTCTCCTGATTGCCCTGCTTTTCCTCGGCTACCTGCTGTGGGCCCAATGGCAGGAGGACTACAACAAGCCGCATCCTGCGACGACCGCCCCGACGGGGGAAACGGCCGCGCCGGCGGTTCCGTCGTCGGCCGACGTGCCGAGCGCGAATGCCGCGGCGACGCCGGGCGTGCCCGATGGCACGGCACCGGCCGCGCCGGACACCGCTGCCAGCACCGTCGCCAACGTGGTCGTGACGACCGACGTCCTGCGCGTCGAGATCAGCCCGCGCGGCGGCACCATCGTCGTCGCCGACCTGCTCGCCTATCCGCAGCAGCCGAAGGATCACGAGCACCCGGTGCGCCTGCTCGACGACCGCGCCGCGACCTACTTCGTCGCGCAGAGCGGCCTGGTCAGCCACGGCGGCGCCGCGCCCGATCACCAGGCGACGTTCGCCGCGGAGAAGAACGAGTACCAGCTTGCCGAAGGCACCGACACGCTGGAGGTGCCGCTGACCTGGACCGATTCCTCCGGCGTCGCGGTGCGCAAGGTGTTCGTGTTCAAGCGCGACAGCTACGCGATCGAACAGCGCCAGGAGATCACCAACCACGGCCCGGCGGCGTGGACCGGCAACGCCTACCGCCAGCTGCAACGCATCCCGCCGGTATTCGACACCAGCGGCATCAAGGGCTACACCAACACCGAGCGCTACAGCTTCGCCGGCGCGGCGTACTACAGCCCGGCCGACAAGTTCCAGAAACTCAAGTTCGACCACTTCGAGAAGGAACCGCTGAACAAGAGCGTCAGCGGCGGCTGGGCCGCGATGCTGCAGCACTATTTCTTCGCGGCGTGGATTCCGCAATCCAGCGAGGCCGACCAGTACTCCACCGCGGTGGTGCCGGCCGGCGACGCCAAGCGCTACCTGATCCGCACGCTGTCGCCGTCGATCACCGTGGCGCCGGGCGAGACGAAGACGGACGACGCGCGTCTCTACGTCGGCCCGAAGCTGCAGAGCACGATCGACCAGGTCGCGCCGGGTCTTTCGCTGACGGTCGACTACGGCATCTTCACCGTGATCGCCGAGCCGCTGCACTGGGTGCTCGCGCAGCTGCACAAGCTGACCGGCAACTGGGGCCTCGCGATCATCCTGCTCGTGCTGCTGATCAAGGCCGCGTTCTTCAAGCTCAGCGAGACGCAGTTCCGCTCGATGGCGAAGATGCGCAAGCTGCAGCCGCGCATCGAGGCCTTGAAGGAGCGCTACGGCGACGATCGCCAGAAGCTCAACCAGGCCATGCTGGAGTTCTACCAGAAGGAAAAGGTGAACCCGCTCGGGGGCTGCCTGCCGATGCTGGTGCAGATGCCGGTGTTCTTCGCGCTGTACTGGGTCCTGCTGGAAAGCGTCGAGCTGCGCCAGGCGCCGTTCTTCGGCTGGATCCAGAACCTGAGCGCGCCGGATCCGTACTTCGTGCTGCCGATCCTCAACGGCCTCGTCATGGTCGCGACCTCGTTCCTCAGCCCGACCACGGGCATGGATCCGACGCAGGCCAAGATGATGAAGATCATGCCGGTGATCTTCTCGGTGCTGTTCGCGTTCTTCCCCGCCGGCCTCGTGCTGTACTGGACCGCGAACGGCGGCCTGTCGCTGCTGCAGCAGTGGATCATCACCAAGCGGGTCGAGGCAGGCGAGACGAAGGCCGCCAAAGCCTAGCCTCATGGACACACGCGCCGACACCATTGCCGCCGTGGCGACCGCGCCCGGTGTCGGTGGCGTCGGCGTGCTGCGGGTATCCGGTCCGCTCGCGCCGTCGATCGCGCGTACCCTGCTCGGCCGCGAACCGCAACCGCGCCACGCGCACTACGCCGCGTTCCGCGATGCCGCCGGCGAGCTCGTCGACCGCGGCCTGCTGCTGCTCTTTCCCGCCCCGCGTTCCTACACCGGCGAAGACGTGCTCGAACTGCAGACGCACGGCAGCCCCGTCGTGCTGCGACTGCTGCTGGCACGGGCCATCGAGCTCGGCGCGCGCCATGCGCGCCCCGGCGAATTCTCCGAACGCGCCTTCCTCAACGGCAAGCTCGACCTCGCCCAGGCCGAGGCCGTCGCCGATCTCGTCGCCAGCGGTTCCGCCGCCGCGGCGCGCGCCGCGCAGCGCAGCCTCGACGGCGAGTTCTCGCAGCGCGTGAACGCGCTGGTCGAGAGCGTCGTGCGCCTGCGCGTCTGGATCGAAGCGGCGATCGACTTTCCCGAGGACGAGATCGACTTCCTCGCCGTACCGCAGCTCGCGGCCGACCTCGACGCCCTGCGCCGGCAGCTCGACGAACTGCTCATCGCCGCGCGCCGCGGCGTGCGTCTCACCGACGGACTGCACGTCGTCATCGTCGGCCGTCCGAACGTCGGCAAGTCGAGCCTGCTCAATGCGCTCGCCGCGAGCGAACGCGCCATCGTCACCGACATCGCCGGCACCACGCGCGACGTGCTGCGCGAGACGATCGACCTCGACGGCATCGCGCTGACGCTGGTCGACACGGCCGGCCTGCGCGAGGCCGGCGACGTCGTCGAACGCGAAGGCATCCGCCGTGCCCGTGCCGAGCTCGAACGCGCCGATCTCGCCCTGCTCGTCACCGACGACGCCCGGACCGACGCCGATCTCGCCCTGCTCGACGAGGTGCCCGCGGAGGCGGCCCGCCTCGTCGTGCACAACAAGATCGACCTCGCCGACGCGTCGCCGCGCATCGACATGCGCAATGCGCACGTGCACCTGTGGCTGTCGGCGAAGAGCCGCGCCGGCCTCGACTTGCTCGTCGCCGAACTGAAGCGCCACGCCGGCGTCGAGGAAGGAAGCGGCGCGTTCAGCGCCCGTGCCCGCCACGTCGCCGCCCTCGAACGCGCCCGCGCGCATCTCGCCGCCGCCGCCGAAGCACTCGAGGTGCAGCGCGCCGGCGAAATCGCCGCCGAGGAACTGCGCCAGGCACAGCACGTGCTCGGCGAGATCACCGGCGAGTTCACGTCCGACGACCTGCTCGGCGAGATCTTCGCGTCGTTCTGCATCGGCAAGTAGACGACGTTCGCCGATCTCCGCCGCGGCCCCTTGTTACCTCGCCAGCTTGAGTAGGAACTTGCCATCTGCTGTCGGAATTGGCGATACAGTCATGGCCGACTGGAATCATCCATTGGTGTCGTCGCCGGTCGAATGGCGACCGAGGAAGTTCGCGGGCGCGAACGATTTCAAGTCATTCCGAATGGCTGACAGGGACACGAGGGGGTTCGGATGGAACGTATGTGGATGGTGCGGGGTGAAGGCGGAAGCCTGTACGAGGCGTTTCGAGAACGCGGCGTCGCCGCAGTGGGCTGGAGCCAACTGGCTGCGCACGCAAGGCCGGGCATTGGACGCGAGCAGCTAGTCGCTTTGTATCGCTCCGCCGAACCTCAGGCGAAACAGGGGACGGTGGTCTCCGGTGCCTCCCAGGTCTGGCGCTTCGTGAACGATATCCAGGACGGCGACTGGGTAGTCACCTATTCGCCGGCCAATCGCCTGTACTCGATCGGCAAGGTGTCCGGACCGGCCGAGCATCACCCGGAATGGGCGGAACAGGGGATGCCGTTGGCGCGCAAGGTGCAATGGCAGACGCGGGAACTGTCGCGAGACAGCCTCGGCACCAGCACGAAGAACAGTCTGGGTTCCACGCTGACGTTGTTCGAGGTGCCGTCCGGCGCAGCCGCCGAAATGCTCGCAGCACTGAAGGGCAGTCCGGCGCCAACGATCGAGGAGGATACCGAGCAAGCGGTCGCTGATCCGCTGGCCGATATCGAATCGCAGGCATTGGAACGCATCAAGGACCTGGTCAACGAGCTCGAATGGAACGAGATGCAGCAGCTGGTGGCTGGCATTCTCCGTGCGATGGGCTACAAGACTCAGGTTTCCCCACCCGGTTCCGACCGTGGCAAGGACGTCGTCGCCTCGCCCGACGGCTTCGGCTTCGAGCATCCGCGCATCGTCGTGGAGGTCAAGCACCGCAAGAACCAGCAGATGGGCAGCCAGGAGATCCGTAGTTTTCTCGGCGGCCGTCACAAGGACGACCGAGGTCTGTACGTCAGCACCGGCGGTTTCACCAAGGATGCCCAGTACGAAGCCGACCGCGCTTCCATCCCATTGGCAATGTGGACGCTGGACCATGTGGTTCGCGCGCTGATCGAGCACTACGACGCTACCGACGCCGAAACCAAGCGCATCGTGCCGCTGAAGCGGCTTTACTGGCCCGCTTGAAGCCGAAGGAACCGCCGCGCTGTGGAAGACGGCTACCCGCCGGATCTGCAGGACGCGCCGGTGCAGGCGGCGTTGCAGCAAGCAGAGAATCGGTCGGCAAGGCGGGTTTCGCCCGGCTCCGTGAACAGGCCTCGCGAAGCGGCAACCGCGCATCGAGAGGACAGGACGCCGTGTTCCCTGCCGGCATCGTCGCGGGCAGTACGACAGTCACGTGAGCGCTGGTCGTTCATCCGGAGCGAGTTCTCGGCAGACTGCCATTTCCCGAAACGTTCCGAATCGCAGGCCGCGACGTCCGGAGTCCCGACGCAGACGACATGAAAGCGGGGACTGCGGCGACGCAGCGCGCGCACGGCATCGATCAGTCGGAGCAGTCCGTCGCCGCTGCCATGGCGCAGTTCGCTCGCCCAGAATCCGCTACCCGCCAGAGCCGCGCGGGTCTGCGGAGTGCCCTCGGTGCGCAGGAACGTATCGATGCGCGCCTGCTCCGCGTATGGAATCCCGAGACCCAGCAGCCAGGGCGTCGAACCGGCCTGCCGCAGCATCGACGCGAGTGCTGCGGGAATCTCGTGGCCTCGGCGGATTTCGCCGGCCAGCAGGGGGCGAAGAGCGGGCTTCCGTTCGCATACGGCGTGTACGGCCGTTTCGCGATCGTCGAAGGCGACGCAATCCGGCGTTGGAACCAGGGCAGCCAGCAAGAATGGGCGCGCACCACCATGGTGGTGCGGGGCGGCAGCGGCGCTCCGACGTCTAGGCGGGCCATGCAACACGATGCAGATTCCCGAGGGGTTCGATTGATAAAACGTAAAAACACCCCAAGACGCGTCATGCCCTTCCACTACCCGGGAAACCCATGATCGATCTGTACTACTGGCCCACGCCGAACGGTCACAAGATCACCCTGTTCCTCGAGGAAGCCGGCCTGCCGTACCGCATCCGCGCGGTCGACATCGGCAAGGGCGACCAGTTCAAGCCCGATTTCCTCGCGATCTCTCCGAACAACAAGATGCCGGCGATCGTCGACCACGAGCCGGCCGACGGCGGCGCGCCGCTCAGCGTGTTCGAGTCCGGCGCGATCCTGCTGTACCTCGCCGACAAGACGAAGCGCTTCATCCCGCAGGAGCTGCGCGGTCGCAACCTCGTCGCCGAGTGGCTGTTCTGGCAGATGGGAGGCCTCGGTCCGATGACGGGCCAGTACGGCCACTTCACCGTTTATGCGCCGGAGACGATCCCGTACGCGGTGCAGCGCTACACGAACGAGGCGCGGCGCCTGCTCGGCGTGCTCGACCAGCGGCTGAAGGGACGCGCCTTCATCGCCGGCGACGACTACACGATCGCCGACATGGCGGCGTACCCGTGGATCAATCCGTACACGAAGGCGCCACTCGATCTCGCCGACTTCGCGGAAGTGCGTCGCTGGCACGAGGCCATCGCCGCCCGTCCGGCGACGCAGCGCGCGTATGCGCGCGGGCCCGAGGTCAATCCTTCGGCGGGGCAGCCGATGAGCGACGAGGAGAAGAAGATCCTGTTCGGGCAGGGTGCGCGGACCTGATCGCGCGCGTCGCGCGCCGGTGTCCTAGCGCTCCGAATCCGACTCGGACTCCGACCACGAACCGGGCGGGAACGGAAGGATCGCGCGCCGGAAGCCGGGTTTCGTCTCCGGGTAGTCCTTCGGCACGCATCCCAGCAGGTCCTGCTTCCGCATCGCGTCCGTGGCCGCATCGAGTACCTGTTGCGGCGAAGGCGATGGAGGCAGCGTGATCGTCATCGACGAGCACGCACCCTTGCTCGTCGCGCGTGCGAGGCGGAACAGGTCGCGGGCGACGACGTCGCCGAGCGCATCGAGTTCGGCGCCGAACGACGGCGTCGCGGTCATGCGCAGCTTGAACCAGTAGTTCTGCTTGTAGGCGATCCAGGCCCGTGATTCGAGCGCTGCGCCGTTCCTCGAGAAGCGCAGGCGCACCTTGTTCGCGCCGAGTGCGCTGTCGTCCTCCCGGACGCTCGGGAATGCCTGCGTCGGATCGACCTGCAGGTCGTCGAAGACGCCGTACTGCTTCGCCTCGGCGAGCGAATCGAGGAATCCACGCGTGCCGCGATCGAGTCCCGTCTCTTCCGGCATCCGTCCCGCCGGATAGATGAAAAGATCGATCGAGCCGTCCGGCAGGCGGTCCGCGCGATAGGACGCCTCGATGCCGGCATCGACGGTTCCGGCGCGCGTCGCGTTCACCAGGACGGCGGCACCGGCGACCTCGGGCACGTCGACGGCGGTCTCCTCGATGTACTGCTCGTCGGCCGCCTTTCGCACCGAGGATGGCGTTTGTGCCGCGCAGGCAGCGAGGCCGACGAGCGTGGCCAGCACGATCCACCGCATCGAAATCTCCCTTTCCGGACCGAGGCCCTGCCAACCGTCGGGGCCTGACGGATAATCGAGTGCCTACAAGGAGGAGTCAATGCGCGCTTTCCTGTTGGCAACTGTTCTGGTTTCCGCTCCCGCCATGGCCGAAAAGCTCACGATCGAACGCCTCTATTCCGACCCCGACCTCAACGGCCCGAGTCCGCGTTCGCTGAAGATCGCGCCGGACGGCAGCCGCGTGACCTTCCTGCGCGGTCGCGCCGACGACCAGAACCAGCTCGACCTGTGGCAGTTCGACGTCACCCGCGGCGAGGCGACGCGCCTCGTCGACTCGGCCGCGCTGGCGGACACGAAGGAACTCTCCGACGCCGAGAAGGCGCGCCGCGAGCGCGCGCGCATCGCGCAGCTGAAGGGCATCGTCAGCTACCGCTGGTCGCCGGATTCGCGCAAGCTGCTGTTCACCGTGGGCGAACGGCTGTGGCTGTACGACCTCGATGCCGCGGCGGGCAAGCAGGCGCGCGCGCTGACGCCGGAGGGTTTCGAGGCGAACGACGCGAAAGTGTCGCCGCGCGGCGGCTACGTGTCCTTCGTCAGCCGCCAGAACCTGTACGCGATCGACCTCGCCAACGGTCGGACGCGCCAGCTCACGTTCGACGGCAAGGACACCGTGCACAACGGCGAGGCCGAGTTCGTCGCGCAGGAGGAAATGGATCGGCCGACCGGCTACTGGTGGGCGCCGGACGATTCCGCGATCGCGTTCGAGCGCTACGACGAGGCGCCGGTGGACGTCGTCAAGCGTACCGAGGTCTACGCCGATCGCGCGGAGACGATCGAGCAGCGCTATCCGGCGGCCGGTCGCCCGAACGTCGCGGTGCAGCTCGGCGTCGTTCCCGCGAGCGGCGGCCGCGTGCGCTGGGTCGATCTCGGCAAGGAGCAGGACGTCTACCTCGCACGCGTGGACTGGCTGCCGGACGCGAAGCGCCTGGCGTTCCAGCGCCAGAGCCGCGACCAGCGCCGGCTGGATCTCGTCGTGGCCGACCCGGCGTCGCGCCAGCAGCGGAACCTGCTGACCGAAACCAGCGCCACGTGGATCAACCTGCACGACGACCTGCGCTTCCTTAAGAACGAGGACGCGTTCGTCTGGGCGTCCGAACGCGACGGCTACAAGCACCTGTACGTGTTCGGCCTCGACGGCGCCCTGCGCCGCACGCTGACGAAGGGGACGTGGGACGTCGACAAGCTGCTCGCGCTCGACGAGAAGAACGGCCGCGTCTATTTCGCCGCGAACCGCGACGATCCGCTGCAGCAGCAGGTGTATCGCGCCGCGCTCGACGGCAGCGAGGTGGAACAGGCCTCGCGCATCAGCGAGGGCGACGGCTGGCACGACGCCGTGTTCGGGGATGGCGCATGGATCGACACGTATTCCGATGCGGACACGCCGCCGCAGGTGTCGCTGCGCAGGCCCGACGGCAGCCGCATCGCCTGGATCGAGCGCAACGAACTGAAGGAAGGCCATCCGTACTGGCCCTACCGCGACAGCCGCGTCGAACCGGAATTCGGCGTGCTGAAGAGCGAGGACGGGCAGGACTTGCACTACCGGCTCATGAAGCCGTCCGGCTTCGACGAGTCGAAGCGGTATCCGGTGTTCATGACCTACTACGGCGGTCCGGGCCGGCAGTACGTGAACAAGGCCTGGGGCGCGCACTTCGAGCAGATCATGGCGCAGCGCGGCTACGTCGTGTTCGCGCTCGACAACCGCGGCACGCCGCGGCGCGGCCGCGCGTTTTCCGACGCGATCTTCAGGCGGCTGGGCAAGGCCGAAGTCGCCGACCAGATGACCGGTGCGGCCTGGCTTGCGCGGCAGTCGTGGGTCGACGCGAAGCGCATCGGAATCTTCGGCTGGAGTTACGGCGGCTACCAGACCCTGATGCTGCTCGCCTCGCATCCGTCCACGTTCGCCGCCGGCGTGGCCGTCGCTCCGGTCACCGACTGGGCGCTGTACGACACGCACTACACCGAGCGCTATCTCGATACGCCGCGGAACAATGCCGAGGGGTACGAACACTCCGGCGTGCTGCACTGGCTCGACGGCATCCGTTCCGGCGCGCTGCTGCTCGTGCACGGCATGGCCGACGACAACGTGCTGTTCACGAACTCGACGAAGCTGATGTCGGCTTTGCAGCAGCGCGGCACGCAGTTCGAGCTGATGACCTACCCGGGCGGCAAGCACGGGCTCTCCACGCCTTCCCTGCGCAGGCACGTCTACACGCTGATCGCGGACTGGTTCGATGCGAAGCTGAAACCCTAGCGCGGTTCGCGAGGGCGATTTGCGGCACACGGCTGCGCTCTCGCATCGAGGCCGTGGCGCGCGGCGCCATCCCATCGAAATCGAAGCGGAGGAACGATGAAACCGTTCGACAGCTGGATTCCGTTCGCGATCGGTTCGGCGTTCTTCGCCGGCCTGACCGCGCTGTTCGGCAAGATCGGCGTGGCGGGCATCAACTCCAACCTCGCGACCTTCATCCGCACCGTCGTCATTCTCGGCGTGACGGCGACGATCCTGTCGCTGCGCGACGAATGGCGCGCGCCGTCCACGATCGAGCCGCGGACCTGGCTGTTCCTGGTGCTGTCCGGCATCGCGACCGGTCTGTCGTGGCTGTGCTACTACCGGGCATTGCAGCTCGGTCCGGTCGGCAAGGTCGCGCCGATCGACAAGCTCAGCGTCGCCTTCGCGATCCTGCTCGGCGTTCTGTTTCTCGGCGAGTCGCTGAGCTGGCCGGTAGCGATCGGCGGCGCGCTGATCGTGGCCGGTTCGATCGTGATGATCGTGTTCTGAACAGGGAGAGAAAAGCGGTCAGCTCTCCCGCTCGCGGGAGAGGTCGACGCGCGGAGCGCGGCGGGTGAGGGGATTCGGAGTGGTGTGCTTCACTCCGGTTTCCCTCACCCCAACCCTCTCCCGTCAGCGGGAGAGGGAGAAAAGCGCGACGTCTCCCGCCAGCAGGAAGGGGCTTCAAGCCTCTGAGCTTCGTCACTGACCAGGAAAAAAAGCCAGCCGGTGACCTGGCTGGCTTTTTCGTCATCGCACCCGGATCGAGTGGCTTACAGCGGCGTGCCGCCCAGCTTCCAGGTGACCCGCACGTAGTAGCTGCGGCCGATGCTGTCGAACCAGGACGTGTCGTAGTACGGATACGGCGCCCAGGTCGCGTCCTTCGGCGGCATCTTGTCGAACAGGTTGTTGACCGACAGCGACACGCGCAGGTGGTCGTTGACGTCGTAGCGCGCGCCGGCGTTGAAGCGCCACGTGGCCGGCGTCCAGGCATCGTTGTCGTAGTTGGCGACGCGGCCGAGGTAGGTGCCGAACAGGCTGCCGCCCCACGGGCCCTTGTCCCAGTTCACGCCGACGTTGCCCTTGGCGCGCGGCAGCGTGGTCGCGCTGAAGCTGACGTCGAGCATGTTTTCCGTCGGGTCGCCCGGATACTGCTGGCGGCTGTGGCGGTGCGACCAGTTGTAGTTGCCGCTGAAGCGGAAGGTGCCGGCGTTCGCGGTTTCGAGGCGATAGCTGGCGGTCAGGTCGACGCCCGAGGTCTGCTCCCTGGCGATGTTGATCGGCGCGAAGTGCACGCTGGTGATGTCGCCGCTCGCGTCGCGGATGACGCGGGCGAGCGCGTCCTGGCAGGTCGGCGAATTGATGTCGACGGGCGCGCCGGTATCGGTCTTGCCGAGGCGGCAGTCGGCTTCGGTGATCCTCAGCCTGTCCCGGTCCTGCGACTGCACCTGGTTGGACACGCGGATCTTGTAGTAGTCGAGCGCGAAGTCGAGGTTCTCGATCGGCGACCAGACGAAGCCGGCCGTGAACGACTTGCTGGTTTCCACGTTGAGCCGCCGGTTGCCGCTGTAGACGTCGAACGTGCTGACGTCCCAGCTGCCGTCGTCGTAGCACTCGCCGTTGCTGAAACCCGGCTCCTCGCTGCGGCAGTGGTAGTAGTCGGTGGCGTAGCGCGTGCGGTAGTAGTCGTCGCCGGCGAACAGGTAGTGCATGTCGGGCGCGCGGAAGCCGGTGCCGTAGGAGCCGCGCACCAGCAGCGAGTCGAGCGGGCGCCATTCCAGGCCCAGGCTGTAGGTGAACTTGCCCGGGCTCTGGCCGCCGTAGCTGTAGCGGTCGTAGCGGCCCGCGACGCTGGCCTGCAGGGTCGACAGCAGCGGCATGCGCAACTCGCCCGCGGCGCTCCAGCGGTCGCGGCTGCCGTGGCCGTCGCCGTACTGCGGGCCGTAGTAGGCGTCGGGGGTCAACGCCAGCGGATCGGGATTGATGCGATAGGACTGTTCGCCGTATTCGAGCGCGCCCGCGAACCCGACGTCGCCGGCCGGCATCGAGAACAGCGATGGCGTGTCGACCGTGAAGCTGAGGTTGTCGTTCTCGGCCTTGGGACGGAACGTGGACATCGCGGCGATGGAGGCGAACTGGGACGGCGTGATCGGCGTGAACAGGCGCGCCGGATCCGGGTTGTAGATCGCGTAGCCGTCGTCGTCGTAGCCCAGCCGGTCGCCGAGGAACAGGCGGTTGGCGGCGTCGGCCTTGATGCGCGGCATGCGCACGTCGGCCTTGTACTGGGAATGGTTGTAGGCCGCTTCCCAGTTCCAGCTGTCGGCGAACACGCCCTTGAGGCCGGTGGTCACGGCCAGCGTTTTCTCCGTCGTGCTGTTCATGCGGTTCTCGAGACCGCCGACTTCCTCCGGCGAGAACTGCCGCGACCAGATCTCGTAGTGGCCGGTCCCCTCGTTGTAGAACATCTTGTTGCGGTAGTTGTTGGTCGAGGCCGGATCGTGGAACTCCCAGCCCATGTTGTCGCTGGCCACGTCGTTGCCGCCGGTGCCGGTCAACAGCTTGACCTTCTGCAGTCCCACCTGGGTGTCCGCGAACCAGGACAGGCTGTCGGAGAAGCGGTATTCGAACGAGCCGTAGCCGTTGATGCCCTTGCGCTCGTTCTCGATCGTCCGATAGGCAATGGCGCGCTCGCTGCCGCAATAGGGTTCGCCGTAGCGGTCCGCGGCCAGCTTCGTGGTGCCGTCATTGAGGCGGGACATCGCCGCGCAATCGTCGGCCGGCGCGATGTTGACGTCGTCGTCCCAGTCGTAACGCTGCGCGGTGAGGCGCGGCAGCCTGCGGCGCGAGGTCGGCGCGTCGAGCGTGGAGTCCTGCACCTTGCGGTCGGTACCCCACAGCGGGCGCTTGTCCAGGAACTCGAGGCCGATGATGCCGCTGAAGGCGCCCTTCTCGAAGCCGGTGGTCAGGGTCAGGTCGTGGGAGCGCCCGCCGCCGTGCTGGGTGTCGCCGTAGCGGTAGTCGATGGTGGTGCCGTCGGTGGACTTCTTGAGGATGAAGTTGATGACGCCGGCCATCGCGTCCGAACCGTAGACGGCCGAGGCGCTGCCGGTCAGCACTTCGATGCGATCGATCATGCCGAGCGGGATGTTGCCGATGTCGGTGAAGTTGCTCTTGCCGTTGAGCGGCAGCGGGAAGTCGGCGACGCGGCGGCCGTTGATCAGCACCAGGGTATGGTTGGGGCCGAGGCCGCGCAGGTCGACCGCCTGCGCACCCGGCGTGGACTGCGCGCCGGTGGTGTTCTGCTGGCCCTGCACGGTGCCGCTGTTCTGGCTGAGCGAACGCAGCACGTCCGGAACGGAGGTCAGGCCGGCGGCCTGGATCTGCGCGGCGGTGACGACGGTGACCGGCGCCGGGCCTTCGACCTGCGCGCGCGGAATGCGCGAACCGGTGACCTGGATCGTTTCCAGCTCCTTCGAGGACGACTCTTCCTGCGGCGTGTCCTGCGCCAGCGTGGGGACCGGGGCGGCCAGGGCGAACAGGCCGAGACTGGCGGCGATGGCCAGGGACAACGGCGATGACTTCACGGACGTGAGCATGCGGATAAACCTGATTGTGGTGGGCCGGCGCACTTCTCCCCTGCAACCGGCAATCGACGGGGCAGTGCGACGCGGGTCGCACTTCAGCCGATTCTCCACGAGCGCGAGCCAAAGCTCCACGCCGGCCCAAGTCAACCTTTGGGGGATTGACACGCGCCCGCAGGGTGCGAGACTCGGGGCGATCCATCCGCTGTCCAGATGATTCCGATGTCGTCGAACCTGCCGCGTCTGGCGTTGCTGCTCGCAGCGGCGCTTTCCCTCTCCGCCTGCTTCGGCCCCGGCGGAGCGATCCGCGGCACGGGCAATGGCGAGGTCCACAAGGGATACACCTACTACCGCACCGGCGATCTCGCGGCGGCCACGCCCGGCGACCGCTCGATGGGCCTGATGCTGATGGGCGGCGGCGACTGGCCGGAGGACGCATTCCGCTGGCTGGTGTCGAAGGCCGGCAACGGCCACATCGTCATCCTGCGCGCGTCCTACGGCGACGAACTGCAGCAGCGCATGTACGAGCACATCGGCGGCGTCGTCTCGGTGCAGACCTTCGTCTTCAACGACCGCGTCGGTGCGGACGATCCGTTCGTTCTGGCTGCGCTGCGTGCCGCCGACGGCATCTTCCTCGCCGGCGGCGACCAGTCGCGCTACATCCGTTTCTGGAAAGGCACCGGCGTGAACCGCGTGCTCGACGACCACGTCCGTGCCGGCAAGCCGCTCGGCGGTACCAGCGCGGGCCTGGCGATCCTCGGCACGAGCAGCTACGGCGCGCTCGACGGCGGCAGCCTGGATTCGCGCAGCGCGATGCGCAACCCGCTCGGCAAGTCCGTGACGATCGACACCGGCTTCCTGCACCTGCCCTATCTCGACCGCATCGTCACCGACAGCCATTTCGCCGAGCGCAACCGCCTCGGTCGCCTGATCAGCTTCCTCGCCAAGGCATCCGCGCAGCAGGAGCGCGAGGACCTCGTCGGCATCGGCGTCGACGAGGACACGGCGCTGTGCATCGATTCGCGCGGCGTCGCCCAGGTGTTCAGCCGCAAGAACGGCCACGCCTGGCTGGTGGTGCCGGACCGCCCCGCCGAGGTCGCGCGGCCCGGCGAGGCGCTGACCTATACCGACATCCGAGTGATCGGCGTCGGCGTGGAAAGCCAGCTCGACCTCAATGCGATCGCGGTGGACACGCCGGCCTTCGAGACCGTCGCCCACGTCCGCGACGGCGAGCTCAGCATCGACTGAGAGATACCGCGCCGGGTCGTTCCACGCGGCGCGGCGTCCCGCGGATCAGAACCTGCCGGACTGGTAGTCCGAGATCGCCTCGGCGATCTGTTCCGGCGTGTTCATGACGAACGGACCGTAGCGTGCGACCGGCTCGTTCAACGGCCGGCCGGCGACCACGATCAGCCGCGTCGGCACGCCGCTACCCGAGATCAGCAGTTCGTCGCCGGTGCGCTCCAGCACCGCGAGTTCGCCGCGTTCGACGTTCGCCGCCGCGCCGTCCGGTCCGAGTGCCGCCGTGCCCTCGTAGACGTAGGCGAACGCGTTGTGGCCGGCCGGCAAAGTCACGGCCGTGCGTGCGCCGGGAGCCAGTTCGACGTCGAGATACAGCGGCTCGACCGCGATGCCCGACACCGGTCCGACGGTTTCGCCGTGGCGACCGGCGATCACGCGCACACGCACGCCCTCGCCCGCCTCGACGACCGGGATCTTCTCCGGCGCGATGTCCTGGTAGCGGGGCGCGCTCATCTTGTCCTTCGCCGGCAGGTTCACCCAGAGCTGGAAGCCGGCCATCAGGCCGTTCTCCTGCTCCGGCATCTCCGAATGCACGATGCCGCGCCCGGCCGTCATCCACTGCACGCTGCCCGGTGTCAGCAGGCCCGAATTTCCCTGGTTGTCGCCGTGGCGCATGCGGCCGGCGAGCATGTAGGTGACGGTCTCGAAGCCGCGATGCGGATGGTTCGGGAAACCGGCGAGATAGTCTCCGGCCTGGTCCGAACGGAATTCGTCGAGCATCAGGAACGGATCGAGCATGTCGAGGCCGCGCTGGCCGATCACGCGCGTCAGCTTCACGCCGGCGCCGTCCGAGGTCGGTTGTCCGCGAACGGTGCGCGCGACGCGGGAGGGGGTGGTGGCGGTTGCGTTCATGGCGCTTCTCCGGAAACGAAGAGGAAGGCGCGCAACATGCGCCCGTGCCGATGCAGCGACAAGGGCCGCCGCGCGAACGATGCGGTGCGCGCGGGGAACGATGGAGCCGGGTGTCGTCGCCGGATCCGGGTCTCAGTGCACCCAGCGGCCGCCGCGACGGCGCGGCGGCATCCGCGTACCGCCCGAGGCCGGCGACGCCGTCTCGTCCGCGGTGAGCGGATGGTCGCGCCAGTAGTCGGCGACCGCGCCGACGACCTGCGGGATCTGCGCGAGGCAATCGTCGTAGTCTTCCTCGTCGAGCGGCGCGAACTCGGCGGTGCTCTCGAACACGCCGTCGTCGATCGCCAGTGCGATGATCGGGCCGAGCAGCTCCATCAGTTCGGAATCGTGGCCGAGGCGGCCTTCCCACGACGAGGCGCGCAGGTCGATCCCGCGCGAGAAGCCCTCGCACCAGCCACGCGCGGTGAACGCCGGCGGGCCGCCGTCGGTATCGAGCTCGCCGAGGATGGGTTCGTAGGTGCCCGTTTCCAGTTCCGGCGCGATCGCATCGTTGAGGTGGGCGAGCAGGGTCAGCACGCGCTCGCCTTCGCCGGGATCGGCGAACGGCTCGTGCAGGATCTCCGGCAGCCACTCGTCGGGCTTGGCCGGCGCCGGACCGATCGCGAGCGCGGTCAGGAAGCCGTGCACGCCGTCGAGCAGCAGGTCCTCGTCGCCCGCGTGAGCGCGCAGGAACTGGTCGAGTTCCTCGAGTTCGTTGTCGCTCGGTGAGCTGGGCCAATCGGCAGCCATCATTCGATATCCACGGTGACGGGCGTGTGGTCGGAGGCACGCTCCCAGGTGCGCGGCGTGCGGTCGATCGCGGCCGCGCGGCACGTCGAACGTAGCGCCTCGGAAAGCAGAATCAAGTCGATGCGCAGGCCGAGGTCGCGGCGGAACGCGGCCTGGCGATAGTCCCACCAGCTGAAGTGGCCGGCCTCGTCGTTGAACAGGCGGAAGCTGTCGGCGAGGCCGAGGTCGAGCATGCGCTTCAGCGCGTCGCGTTCGGGCGTCGAGCACAGGATCTGCTCGTGCCACGCCGCCGGATCGTGCACGTCGCGGTCGTCGGGCGCGATGTTGAAGTCGCCGAGCACGACCAGCCGCGGGTGGCGCCGGATCTCCTCGGCGAGGAACGCGGTCACCTTCGCCAGCCAGTCCAGCTTGTAGGCGTATTTCTCGCTGCCGACGGCCTGGCCGTTGACGACATAGAGGTTCACGATGCGCACGGCCTGCCCCGGTCCCGATCCGGGACCGCCGACCGTCGCGGACAGGATGCGGCGCTGCGGGTCCTCGAGGCCGGCGACGCCGTGCTGCACGTCGGCGATGTCGCCGCGGGCGAGGATCGCGACGCCGTTGTAGGTCTTCTGTCCCGAGAACGCGCACCGGTAACCCGCCGCCTCGAGCGCGGCGATCGGGAACTTGGCGTCCTCCATCTTGGTTTCCTGCAGCGCGAGCACATCCGGCTGCGCCGTGGCGCACCACTCGAGAACGTGCGGCAGGCGCACGTTGAGCGAATTGACGTTCCAGCTGGCGATCTTCATGCGCACCAGTGTAGCGGAGCAGGCGACGCGCCCGTTACGCTGGCGCTTTCCCCGCCGGCGAACCGCATGATCATCGACCTGCGCAGCGACACCGTGACCCGACCGACCGCCGCGATGCGTGCGGCGATGGCGGCAGCCGAAGTCGGCGACGACGTCTACGGCGAGGATCCGACCGTCGCGCGGCTCGAGCGCCGCCTCGCCGACGACCTGGGGTTCGAGGCGGGCCTGTTCGTGCCCAGCGGCACGCAGGGCAATCTCTGCGCCCTGCTCGCGCACTGCCAGCGCGGCGACGAATACCTCGTCGGCATGGAAGCGCACACCTACAAGTTCGAGGGCGGCGGCGCCGCGGTGCTCGGCTCGATCCAGCCGCAGCCGATCCCGCACGCACCGGATGGGACGCTGCCGCTCGACGCGCTCGCGAAAGCCGTCAAGCCGGACGATCCGCACTTCGCGCGCACGCGCCTGCTCGCGCTGGAGAACACCTGGCACGGCCGGGCTCTGCCTCAGGACTACGTCGTCGAAGCGGCGGCATGGGCGCGTTCGCGCGGGTTCGGCGTGCATCTCGACGGGGCGCGCCTGTTCAACGCCGCGGTCGCGAGCGGCAGACCGGCGCGCGAGCTCGCCGCGCCGTTCGACAGCGTCTCGGTCTGCCTGTCGAAGGGACTCGGCGCGCCGGTCGGTTCGGTGCTGGTCGGCTCGGCGGCCGCGATCCGGTCGGCGAAGCGCTGGCGCAAGATGCTCGGCGGTGGACTGCGCCAGTCCGGGCTCCTCGCCGCCGCCGGCCTGTACGCGCTCGACCACCACGTCGAACGCCTCGCCGACGACCATGCGCGCGCCGCGCGCCTCGCCGAAGGTCTGCGCGGCGCCGCCGGCATCACGGCCGTCGCGCAGCACACGAACATGGTGTTCATCGACGTCGACGCCGGCCGTCTGCGCGCCCTCGACGAGCACCTGAGGGCACACGGCGTGCGCGCCAGCATCGGCTACCTGCCCACGGTGCGGCTGGTCACGCATCTCGATATCGACGACGCGGCGATCGAACGCGCGGCCGAGGTGTTCCGCGCGTTCCCGTCCTGATCGCGCACCGTGCGATACGTCCTCGCAAGCACCGTCGCGCCCACGCTCGCGTTGCGCGTGCGGTTGCTGCGCCGACGGCGCCGCGGCGCGATTCGTCACGTTTTGCAACCGGATCGTCCCATTCGATACATCGTGTGACGCATCGTGCGTGGCATGCTCGATCTGCCGCATAGTTGGCGGCCATCGTCGACCGCGCCGCGGCGACGCCGGGATCGACCACGACCATCTGAGGAGCACGCCATGGGTATTTTCGACAAGGTCCTTTCGACGCTGGGTTTCGGCAAGGCCAAGGCCGCCGAGCCGGCCCCCGCCGCGCCGCCGCCGGCCACCACCGAACCGGCTGCTTCGGCTCCGGCTCCGGTGCCGGCTCAGGCGCCGGCCGCACCGCCGGCCCCGACGCCGATCGAGGTCGTCGACGTTGTGGCGCAACTGGAAGAGCGCGCGGCGAAGAATCCGGGGAAGCTGAACTGGCGCACCTCGATCGTCGACCTGCTGAAGCTGCTCGGCATCGACAGCAGCCTCGCGGCACGCAAGGAACTGGCGCAGGAACTCGGGATTCCGTCCGAGCTGATGGCCGATTCGGCCAAGATGAACATGTGGCTGCACAAGACCGTGCTGGCCCGTATCGCCGCCAACGGCGGCAACGTGCCGGCCGACCTGCTCGACTGAGCCAGGTGTCCGGAACGGACCGGAGCTTCCGCCGGATTCTCCGGTCCGCCCTTTCTTCCGCTGCGCGTCGCGCTGTGTCGCCTATCCGGGCTCGTTTCGCGACGCCGCCTTCTTCCAGTCGTCGGTCAGCAGGCCGGAAAATCCCCAGTCTTCCTCGGCGATCTCCTGGATCACCACGTGCGTGTGCTCCGGCTTCTTGCCGAGCACGCGGACCAGCGATTCGGTCACGTCCCTGACCAGCCGGGACTTCTGCTCGCGCGTCGCGCCGCGCGTGATCTGGATGTTGACGTAGGGCATCGCGGGCGATTCCTGTTCCGGGGCGGATGCCGCCACGCGGCGGCGCCGGCGGGGGCATGTTCCCGATGACGGAAAACGGCGACCGACCTCATCACGCCGGCTCTTCGCCGGCGCGTGGAGGGACATTCAGGCAACCAGTCCGTAGCTGCGCAGCAATGCGTCCGGCAGCGGTTCGCGTCCACGGAACTCGACGAAACTCTCCAGGGCCGGACGCGAGCCGCCGACGGCGAGGATCGCCTTGCGATACGCCTCGCCGGTCGCGCGGTCGAACACGCCGGCTTCCTCGAATCGGCCGAACGCGTCGGCGGACAGCACTTCGGCCCACAGGTAGCTGTAGTAGCCGGCGCCGTAGCCGCCGGCGAAAACGTGCGTGAACGCGTGAGGGAAGCGCTGCCATTCGGGTGGATGGACCACGGCGACCTCGTCGCGGACCTCGCGCAGGATGTCCATCGCGCGCGCGCCGCGCGCCGGATCGAATTCGCGGTGGATGCGGAAGTCGAACAGGCCGAACTCGAGCTGGCGCACGAGGAACATCCCGGCATGGAAATGCCGCGCGGCCTGCATGCGCGCGAACAGTTCGTCCGGCAGCTTCTCGCCGGTTTTCCAATGCCGCGCGAACAGGTCGAGTGCCTCGCGCTGCCAGCCGAAGTTCTCCATGAACTGGCTCGGCAATTCGACCGCATCCCATTCGACGCCGCTGATGCCGGCGACGCCGGGATAGTCGACCTCGGTCAGCATGTGGTGCAGGCCGTGGCCGAATTCGTGGAACAGCGTGAGCACGTCGTCGTGGGTCAGCAGGGACGGCGTGTCCTTCGTCGGCGGGGCGAAATTGCAGGTCAGGAACGCAACCGGCAACTGCATGCCATCCTTGCGCGCGAACCGGTTCACGCAGACATCCATCCACGCGCCGCCACGCTTGCCGCCGCGCGCGTAGAGGTCGACGTAGGCGCCGGCGAATACCTGGTCGTTCGCGTCGACCAGGTCGTAGTAGCGCACGTCGGGGTGCCACACGTCGACGTCGTCGCGCCGCTTCATCGAGACGCCGAACACGCGCCGCACGATCTCGAAGAAGCCAGCGAGCACGGCATCGAGCGCGAAGTACGGCTTCAGTTCCTCTTCGTTGAGCGCGTACTTCTTCTCGCGCAGCTTCTCGGCGGCGTAGCCGACATCCCAGGGCTGCAACTCCGCGAGGCCGAGTTCGCTCGCGGCGAACGCGCGCAGCTCGTCCAGTTCGCGCATCGCGACCGGCTTCGCGCGCGCGGCGAGGTCGCGCAGGAACGCGAACACCGTATCCGGCGACGGCGCCATCTTGGTCGCCAGCGACTCCTCGGCGGCGTCGCGGAAGCCGAGCAGGCGCGCGGCCTCGTGGCGCAATGCGAGGATCTTCTCGATGCGTGGCGAGTTGTCGAACGCGCCGGCGTTCGGACCCTGGTCCGACGCGCGCGTCTGGTAGGCCGTGTAGACGCGTTCGCGCAAGGCGCGGTCGTCGGCATAGGTCAGCACGGCTTGCACGCTCGGCTGCTTCAGCGTGACGAGCCAGCCGTCGACGCCCTTTTCCTCGGCGTAGGCGCGGAGCACCGCGCGACCGGATTCGGGAATCCCGGCGAGCTGTGCGGCGTCGGCGAGGGTTTCGCTCCACGCGTCGGTCGCATCGAGCACGGCCTCCTCGAACTCGGTCGCGAGCTTCGCGAGTTCGTTCGCGATCTCGCGGAAGCGCGAACGCGCCGGTTCTTCCAGCGCGACGCCGGAGAGGCGGAAGTCGCGCAGTTCGTGTTCGACCAGGGTGCGTGCGGCGCGCGGCAAGGCCTGCGTCGCCGGAGCGTCGCCGACCGCCTTCGTCGCCGCGTACAGCGCGCGGTTCTGGCCAAGCTCGCTGGCGTGCTCGACGATCTTCTCCTGCGCGGCGGAATAGGCCTTGCGCAGTTCCTCGCTGTCGGCGACGCCGTGCAGGTGCGAAACCGGTGCCCAGGCATGGTTCAGGCGATCCTCCAGCTCTTCCCCGAGCAATACGACCCCGGCGAAATCGCGTGCCCCGTCCGGCGCGAGCAACGCGTCGATGCGCGCGCGGTAGTCGGCGAGGATCGTGTCGATCGCGGGCTCGACGTGCTCCGGCTGGATCGCGGAGAAACGGGGAAGGCCGGAGGATTGCAGCAGGGGATTGGCGGAGTTCATGGAGGCGATGCGAAAGGAACGAAACGCCAACGTGGCGCACCGACCCGGCGAAATCAAGCGCGTGTCCCCCGATCGTCCGGGAGGCCTCAGGGATGGACGTCGGCGATCGCGCGCAAGGTCTTCGCTTGTTCCCGCATCGCGGCGAACGTCGCGTGTTGTGCGGCGGAAGCCCGTGGGTTCGGCAGAACGACGGTCTCGCCGTACTCGGCCCTGCGCTCCAGCGCATCCAGTACCGCGTCGACCGACACCCGCGGCAGCGGTGGATGCAGGATCGCCCAATGACCGTTCCTGGCCACCAGGCGCAGGAGCACGCGTCCGTTCGTGCCGTACGCAGGCGTGAACGTGCGGCCGGGAAGACCGGAGCCACGCGTCGTCGCGACCGGTTCGTAGGCGACCGCTACGACGATGGCCTCGCCGTCGCGCCAGGCCGTGTCGATCCCGTAGCGTCGCACAGCGACCAGGGGATCGGTGGCGAGATCGAACACGCGGCCTCCGAGCAGGTCGGGCTCCTCGCCGCTGGCCGTGACGACCGCCGGTTTCGATTCGACGATTGCAGCGTGCAGGCGCAGATCGGTTTGGCCGGCGAACTCCCCTTCGACGAATGCTTGCGCCTGCACAACGGCATCGCCGGGAACGACCTCGGCCGCGGGATCGGCGGCCGCGACCACGGTCCCGAGGCAGACCGTGGCGAACAGGCCACCGAGGACACGCGATGGCCGCCCGGGAGGAACGCGCTGCGAAGGCATCGTCATCGGCGTAATTGGTTGCCGATGGAGACGGCGACGTCGTTCCAGCGCACCTGCTGCAGCCGGACCCGGTCGCTCGGCGCATGGCGCACGTCGAGCCGGTCGGGTGTCGGCCAGCTCATTTCCACGGAGACGGTGTCGGCGACGACGAGTACCCAGTCGTCCTGCTGTTCGCCGTCGAACGCCGCATCGGCATCGCGCAAGGCGACGACGGTGGCCGTTTGCGTCGTCGCACCGCAGCCGCGTTCGAACACGGTGGCGATGCGGCGGCCATCGGGCGAGCGCACCTCGGAAACCACGTCGTTGTCGCATGGCGAAACGATGCAGCCGCCGAGCACGGCGGCGACGAGAACGACGAGGACCGAAGCGCGCATCGGTGCCTGCTGCGAGGACGAGGAAGGCAACCCTCGCCGGGGCGGCGGCGGAAATCAAGCGCCGGGCCGACGCGGGGTGCTACGCTTTCGTATTCCCCTTTGCCGTATCCGCCATGAACATCCGCCCCTACGCCGGCCTTTTCCCGCGCATCGCCGCCAGCGCCTACGTCGATCCTGCCGCGATCATCGTCGGCGACGTCGAGATCGGCGAGGATGCCTCGTTTTGGCCCGCGGCCGTCGCGCGCGGCGACGTGCACCGCATCCGCATCGGTGCGCGCACGAACATCCAGGACGGCGCGGTGCTGCACGTCACGCACGACGGTCCGTTCACGCCGGGCGGGTTTCCGCTGGTCGTCGGCGACGACGTCACCGTCGGCCACGGCGCGATCCTGCACGCCTGCACGGTCGGCGACGCCTGCCTGATCGGCATGCACGCGACGGTCATGGACGGCGCGATCGTGCAATCGCGCGCGATGGTCGGCGCCGGCGCCCTGGTGGCGCCGGGAAAGGTCGTGCGCGAAGGCGAACTCTGGCTCGGCAATCCGGCGCGCTGCGTGCGCAAGCTGTCGGACGAGGAGATCGAGAAGCTGTACTACTCCGCGCAGCAGTACGTGGAGCTGAAGAACCGCTACGTCGCCGCACCGGCGACGTAGCGTTCGAGCCGCGCTCAGCCGGCGAGGCTGGCGTTGTCGATGACGAAGCGGTACTTCACGTCGCTCCTGAGCATGCGCTCGTAAGCCGCGTCGATGTCCTGCGCGCGGATCATCTCGATGTCGGAGACGATGCCCTTGTCCGCGCAGAAATCGAGCATCTCCTGCGTCTCGGCGATGCCGCCGATCAGCGAACCGGCGATCGCGCGGCGCTTGAACACCAGATGGGCGATGTTCGGCGTCGGATGCGGGTGCTCCGGCACGCCGATCAGCACGAGTGTGCCGTCGCGCTTGAGCAGGGACGAGTAGGCGTCGAGGTCGTGGCTGGCCGCGACCGTGTCGAGGATCAGGTCGAACGTGCCGGTGTGCGCGTTCATCTGCGCCGCGTCGCGCGAGACGACGACCTCGTCGGCGCCGAGGTCGTGCGCGTCCTGGCGCTTGCTCTCGCTGGTGGTGAACGCGACCGTGTGCGCGCCCATCGCATGGGCGAGCTTGATGCCCATGTGGCCGAGCCCGCCGATGCCGACGATGCCGACCTTCTTGCCGGGGCCGGCCTTCCAGTGGCGCAGCGGCGAGTACGTCGTGATGCCGGCGCAGAGCAGCGGCGCGACGGCGGCGAGCTGGTCCTCGCCGTGGCGGATCTTCAGCACGAACTTCTCGTCGACGACGATGCGCTGCGAGTAGCCGCCGAGCGTGTGCCCGGGCGCGTCCGGCGTCCGGCTGTTGTAGGTGCCGGTGAAGCCGTTCTCGCAATACTGCTCGAGCCCTTCGTCGCAGGCGGCGCAATGGTGGCAGCTGCCGACCATGCAGCCGACGCCGACGGTATCGCCGACCTTGAAATCGCGCACGTCGCGGCCGACCGCGCTGACGTGGCCGACGATCTCGTGTCCGGGCACGCAGGGAAAGCGCGTACCGGCCCACTCGGAGCGAACGGTGTGCAGGTCGGAGTGGCAGACGCCGCAGTAGGTGATCTCGATCTGCACGTCGCGCGGACCGGCGGCGCGGCGCTCGATTTCGAGCGATTCCAACGGCTTGTCGGCGGCGCGTGCGCCGTAGGCTTTGGTCGTCATGGGCTGGCTCCTGGCTGGATGGATGGGCAACGCGCGGAGACCCGCATCGCGAACGCGATGAGGGCCCGGGGAATCGACCTGTGGTCGCCGCAGCGATTTTCCAGCACGGCGGCCGCCGGTCCTCGCTACCCGACGCGGTCGAGCCGGTAGACGGCGGTCTGCAGGGCCGTCACGCCGAAGCCCGGTTCGTCGGCGAGGATGCCGCGACGCTCGAGCCGATCAACGCTCCACCGCGGCGGGTACAGCGTCCGGACCTCCGTCTCCTCGACCGAGAACGGCGGGCCGGCCTTCTCGTGCTGGGGATACTCGAGCGTGACCAGCAGCCCCCGGCAGTGCGCCGGGAGGCGCGCGTAGAGCTCGTCGACGTAGCGCCGGCGCAGATCCGCCGGCAGCGCGATCAGCGCGGCGCGATCGTAGACGCCGGCGCAGGCGGCGAGCGCGGCCTCGTCCAGCCCGAAGGCGTCGCCGCGGATCAGTTCGATGTCGCCGGCCCGGTGGTGCACGCCGTAACGCGACTCGTGCACGTTCGGCGTCAGCCCGTTCTCGGCGAAGAATTGCGCGACCGCGAGCGCGGAAATCTCGACGCCGAGCACGCGATATCCCTGCGCGGCGAGCCAGATCATGTCGAGCGACTTACCCGCCAGCGGCACGAAGATGCGGCTGCCCTCCGGCAGCGCGAGCGCCGGCCAGTGCTTCTGCAGCAGCGGCAGCACGCGGCTCTGGTGGAAGCCGATCCGGCCCTCGCGCCAGCGTTGCAGCCAGAATTCCTGGTCCATCGGTGCTCCTGAAGGGGGGCGGAGTCAGTGCGGGCGCGTCTCGGCTTCGAGTGCGGCCAGCCCGGCCATGGCCTCGCCGCGGTCGCCGCCGCACATTGTCGGCGACGGCCGCAGGCTGCGGCAAACCGCCGGGCGCTCGGGCCGCCCGAAGATCGCGCAGCGGTAGTCGTCGAGCAACTGCACACAGGGGATGCCCGCCGGCTTGCCGTGCGGCATGCCGGGGATCGGCGACGAGATCGACGGCGCGATGCAGCAGGCGCCGCAGAGCGCACGGCAGTCCATCGTCAGGTCCGCAACATTGCGTAGAACGGGTTGGTATCGGGGCGTACGCCGTGCCACAGCGCAAAGGACTCGGCGGCCTGCTCGACCAGCATGCCCAGGCCGTCGACCGCGGTTCCGGCACCGGCACCGTGCGACCAGTCGAGAAACGGCTGCGCGGCCTTGCCGTAGGACAGGTCGTAGCAGGCCGTGGCGGGGGAGACCCTCACGCCGGGCAGCGTGAACGCCGCACCGGTGTGCCCGGCGGCGGTGGCGTTGACGATCAGGTCGAAACGGTCCGTCGCGTCGAGGTCGCCCGGGGTGCACGCGTGGGCGCGCGGTCCGAGTGCGTCGGCGAGTGCCTCGGCCCGTTCGACGGTGCGATTGGCGATGACCAGCCGGATCACGCCGGCGTCGAGCACGGTATTGACGCGCACGTAGCGCACGGCGCCGGTTTCGGAAAAGGCGTCCCATCCGATCGA